>CANROS010000078.1 GCA_947632305.1 uncultured Paenalcaligenes sp.
TTAGGCGCCCGTAGTTCAATGGATAGAATTAGAGTTTCCGAAGCTCTCGATACAGGTTCGATTCCTGTCGGGCGCGCCACCAAATACTTTTGTGTTCTGCTTTTAGCAAAATACAACGCAATGAACCCCTTTCTTTGTTTACGACGTAAATCGTCGCTTCATCAAAGTCAGGGGTTTTTTGTTTTTAACTCGCTGCGTTGGGGCTGAGTTTGGCCTCAAAGGCTTGGACGTAACTGTCAAAGCTTTGAGCGGCTTCAGCCGCTTCGATTTGAGTTTGTTGCTCTAGCGAAGCTGTGGCTTGAGCTGTCAGTTGTTGTAGAACTTCTGGGGGGAGTTCTTTGCTAAGCAGCTGTGCCTTGTGGGCTTGGCTTTGGGCATAGGTAAAGTCAACAAAACTTAAGCCTGAGTCTTGCACTGCTTGTAGTAGTCGAGCAGAGGGGCATAGACTGGCGTCTTGGACTTTAGCGAGTTGTTCTTGGAGGGCCTCTTGATGTAATTGAGCCCCAGTTCCTTTATCGAATAACTCTACATAAGGTTGCATGGCCAGCAAAATGTCTTCTGCCCAGCTTTTGAGTTCTACCTCTTGTTTGTGTTGGTTATGTAACAATAAGCCAGGTTTACGGCCTTCGGTGACAACCAGCGCAAAGTTATCTTTGCTGTCTTGGCAGAAGCCGCCCTCTGGAAAGCCTGGGCTGGGCTCGGCAGCGCAAAACAATAAAAAGGCATCTAAGAAACGAGCTGAGGTGGCAGACAACCCAACTGGATCAAAGGGGTCAATATCTAAACAACGTACCTCAATGTATTCTACCCCGCGATTGGCCAGGGCAGTGGCCGGACGTTCGTCGGCTTTAGGGGTGCGTTTGGGGCGAATATTAGAATAGTACTCGTTTTCTATTTGTAAAATATTCGTATTAAGCTGCACCCACTCGCCATGGCGGTGTGTGCCTATTTCAGCATAAGCGGGCCAAGGCGTGGTGGCGGCACGACGCATGCGTAGTAAAAAGGTATCTAAATCGTTATAGCACAGCTGCAGTTCGGCTTGAGCTTCTTTATTTTGGTAGCCCAGATTACTCATGCGTAGGCTGGTAGCCCACGGTAAGCAATAGGAGTCAGGGCCGATTTTTTCCAGGGGCAGCTCATGGCCCTCAAGGAAGTCTTTGGACACAATGGGTGAGGCGCCAAACAAGTACATCAGTAGCCAAGAGTAACGAGTAAAGTTACGAATCAAGGCCAAATACCCATTGGAACGTTGCTCTTGTAGAGTGCGACCTTCTATTTGGAGTAAAGGCCACAGTTGGTCTGGCACGGAGTAATTATAGTGAACGCCGGCAATGCATTGCATACGCTTACCATAGCGTTCAGCCAGACCGCGACGATAGATGTTTTTAAATAAGCCAGAGTTTGATGAACCATACCAACCAATTTGGATATCGGCTTCGGCGGGTAAATGAGCCGGCATGGACTGGTTCCACATGATTTCATCGCCAATATGCTGCGCCACAAAATGATGCACATGACACAAGTCAGCGTGCAGTTCTTCGACGGAATGGCGAGGGCTAGTGATGAGCTCAAGTAGAGCCTCAGCATAGTCTGTGGTGATATGTTCATTACATAAGGCTGAGCCTAAGGCATGAGGGTGCGAGGTGCTGCTTAAAAAACTCTGTGTATTGACACGTAAGCCTTCTTTTTCAACGCCGCGGCGAATATCACTTAAAAGTGTTAAATGAGAGGCTAAATTTTTTATGTGATTCTGGCTCAATGACATTACCTAATTTCACTTATAACTGGCTAAATATGCCGTTGATTGTAATGCGCATTGAGAATAAAGGGAAAGACATCCAGTTGGGTACAAGGGTTTTGAACTGTGCGCAAAACCCTCTTGACTAGGGCATGAGAACCGGTATTAAGAACATTAATGGCGACCGCGGGGTGCTCTGGGTTCGTCTAATGAGAGCAATGAGAGGGTTAAGGCTTTAGCTATAGCAGCAGGTCTATTAGATGCATTGAGTTTGGTCAAGCATTTGCGGATATGGAAGTTAACAGTATGACGGCTTAAACCCAGAATTTTACCGATTTCTTGGGTTGTTTTACCCAGCGCTACCCAGTAGAGACACTCACTCTCTTGAGGACTTAAGGGTTTTATCTTCATTAAAGACTCCTTAAAACTAAAAGCATTGAAAATGTATCTATATCTTTCTTTATGTATTTATTGTTTACTTTTTTATCACAAATGCTCAAGCGCTTTGGGTTTAGTGTTAATCCTTAGGTAATAGCCACAGTAGGCAACGTGGGGGGATTACTGCTAGTTGAGCCTGTATTTTGTTCATCAAGATGGTAAACTTATTACTTCAAATTGTTTGCGCCGATTTGCTTGATCCGCTTGCGGGCGCTCCATAAATCCAGCTAAAGAGGTCCATATATGGTCTCAAACATATCTTTAGATACGTCTATTTCTATTCCTGAAGGCTCGGTGGGCTTGGTCCAGTCCGAGCTAGTCCAGTTTGATGAGCCTTTGCTTTTATCAAGTGGGCAGGTTCTACCCCAATACGAATTAGCTATTCAAACCTATGGTGAACTTAATCACGATCGTAGTAATGCGGTGCTGGTTTGCCACGCGTTGAATGCGTCACATCATGTGGCAGGTATGGATGCGAATAATCCCAAAAATATAGGGTGGTGGGACAATATGGTGGGGCCGGGCAAGGCCTTAGATACAGATCGGTTTTTTGTGATTGGGGTGAATAATATTGGCTCCTGCTTTGGATCAACAGGGCCTGCTTCGATTAATCCCGCAACACAACAGCCGTGGGGGGCAAGCTTTCCCATGCTGACCGTCGAAGACTGGGTGCATGCTCAAGCGCGTTTGGCGGACTACTTAGGTATTAAAAAGTTTGCTGCCGTCATGGGGGGCTCTCTAGGAGGCATGCAAGCCTTAAGTTGGGCCATTACTTGTCCAGATCGCCTAGAAAACTGCATTGTAATTGCCAGTACCCCTGGTTTGAGTGCCCAAAATATTGGTTTTAACGAGGTAGCACGACGCGCCATCATCACAGACCCTGAGTTTTTTGACGGGGATTATCACAATCATAATACTGTGCCTAAACGAGGTCTTTCCGTAGCGCGGATGCTGGGCCATATCACTTATTTGTCAGATGAAGTCATGGCAGAAAAGTTTGGCCGAACCCAGCGTGACCCCACTGGTAGTGGCCAATACCGCTATCACTACGATGTGGAGTTTGAGGTTGAATCGTATTTGCGCTATCAAGGGGAAAAGTTTTCCACCTATTTTGATGCCAATACGTATTTACTTACGACCAGAGCATTGGATTATTTTGATCCTGCTAGGGACTTTGGTGGTGACTTGGCACGTAGCCTAGCCGAGGTAAGCGCGCGATTTTTAGTAGTTTCCTTTACGACGGATTGGCGTTTTACGCCGGAGCGTTCACGGGAAATTGTGCAAGCGTTGTTAAAAAACAAAAGAAACGTGACCTATGCCGAGGTGGATGCTCCACATGGCCACGATGCTTTCTTATTAGATGACCGACGTTATCATGCTGTGGTTCAAGGCTACTATGATCAAATTGCTGAGCAACTGGGCCTAGGCACGCGTCAACGTACCACAGGAGTATTAGCATGACGGCAACGGCTAAAGTCAGTTTGGCGCAACGCCCCGATTTAGTACGCATTGCGAGTTGGATTGAACCGCAGTCGGATGTGCTGGATTTAGGGTGTGCAGATGGCAAGCTTTTAGCTTATTTGCAAAGCACCAAAGGCGTGTATGGCACAGGCATAGAGCGCGACTCCGAGGCAGTGGTGGCCAGTGTACGGCGCGGCGTAGCGGTTATTCAGCAAAACCTCGAAGAAGGCCTAGCTTTATTTGAAGATCAGCACTTTGAAACGGTAGTGCTGTCCAAAACGTTGCAGTCTATGCTGAATACAGAGCATATTTTACGGGAAATGGCCCGTGTAGCTCGTTACGGCATCGTGTCTTTTCCGAACTTCGGTCATTGGACGCACGGTTTATCTATTTTAGCGGGGCGCATGCCTGTTTCTAAAGAGATGCCTTACGAGTGGTATAACACGCCCAATATTCATTTGTGTACCTTGCGCGATTTTCAAGACTTAGCGCACTCTTTGGGTTTACGCATTACTGACCGAGTTGTGTTTAATGGCAAAAGCGAGGTGGGCTTTTTACCCAGCCTACGTGGTACTTTAGCTGTTTACCGTTTTGAATCCCCGTATGCTTAGCCTTCGATTGGTGCCTTTGTGTCCCTTGTTTATTTCAGTCCCCGAGTTCTCTCTTTATTAGTTTTAGGTTTTGCCAGCGGCTTGCCGCTTGCACTGACCAGTGGCACGTTACAAGCTTGGGCCACTGTTGCCAATGCCCCTTTAACTCAGATTGGTTTTTTGACCTTAGTGGGTTCCGCCTACACCTTAAAATTTTTATGGGCGCCTTTAGTCGATAGGTATGCAATTCCTATTTTAGGGCGGCGGCGCGGTTGGATTATTTTTAGTCAGCTGTTATTGGCTGTTTCTATCTTTTCGATGGGGCTATTTAATCCTTCTGAACACCTGGGTTGGATCGCTTTGGTCGCGGTATTTGTGGCTTTTATGTCAGCGACTCAAGATATTGCGTTTGATGCCTACAGCACAGATGTGTTGCGTAGCAACGAACGTGCTGCCGGGGCTGCCGTTAAGGTGCTGGGCTATAGATTAGCCATGATTTTTTCCAGCGGTTTGGCTTTGGTGATAGCGGATCAATGGCTAGGCTGGAATGGCATGTATATGATGATGGGACTCGTCATGGGGGCGTGTGGTGTAGCCACTTTGTTGGCCCCCGAGCCTGAACGCGTAGTTAAGCCACCTCGCACCTTGCGTTTGGCCGTTATCGAGCCTTTAGTTGAGTTTTTTAAGCGGCCAGAGGCTATTAGTATTTTGACCTTAATTGTGTTGTATAAATTAGGGGATGCTTTTGCAGGGGCGCTATCTACCACTTTCCTGATTCGTGGCGCCGGTTTTAGTGTTTCTGAAGTGGGCACAATCAACAAAATCTTTGGTTTAGCCGCTACTATTGTGGGAGCGTTAATAGGGGGTGGTTTAATGGATCGCCTAGGCCTCTATCGTTCTCTAATGCTCTTTGGTTTATTGCAAGCGGTGTCGAATTTAGGCTATTGGTATTTAGCTGTTAGCGATCAAAACCTCATTTGGATGGGGGCGGTGGTTGCCTTAGAGAATCTCTGTGGGGGCATGGGCACAGCCGCTTTTGTGGCGTTGTTAATGGCGTTGTGTAATCAGCAGTTTTCTGCAACACAGTTTGCTTTGCTATCTGCTTTATCTGCCGTAGGACGTACGTATTTAGCGGGGCCCTTAACGCCTCCTTTAGTGGAGTCTTTGGGCTGGCCTGTTTTCTTTTTGGTAACGGTGTTTTTAGCTCTGCCTGGCTTATGGCTTTTGTGGCAGAAGCGTGCCGCTATCATCTCTATGGATGAACGCATACCGTCATGATGCTCTTAACTTTTTATTTAATTGCTATTACGGCAGAGGCCATGACAGCTGCTTTAGCTGCAGGGCGCCGCGATATGGATTGGGTGGGGGTCTGTGTCATTGCTTGTATTACCGCTTTGGGTGGGGGATCTGTACGAGATGTGTTGTTGGGACATTACCCGTTAGTTTGGGTCGCACATCCTGAGTATTTGTGGATGACGGCTGGGGCGGCTATTTTTACCGCTTTAACTGCTCGTATGATGCGTCATTTGCACAAGTTGTTCTTGGCTTTGGATGCTTTGGGTCTAGTGACATTTACCGTGCTGGGTTGTCAAATAGCCATGGAAATGGAGATGCCTATTACCATTGTCTTACTAAGCGGCATGCTCACTGGTTGTGCTGGAGGCGTTTTGCGCGATATTTTATGTAATGATATTCCGCTGTTATTTCGCAAAGAAATGTACGCCAGTGTGTCTCTGGTGACAGGGGGCTTGTATATGGTGGCGATTCATTATGAACTACCCGAATTAGCCAGTATGTTGGTGCCCATGGGGGTAGGTTTAGCTCTGCGCTTTTTGGCCTTACGTTTTAATTGGCAGATGCCGCAGTTTGTGTATAGAGACGATTGGAAATAGCCTTAGATCCAATTCAGAGCATACAGCATTTGCATAACCATGGGCATAAACAGGGCAGTTAATACTCCTGTGACGCTCATGGCTAGGGCTGAAAAAGCCCCCATGCTTTCATCAATTTGAATAACCCGGGCTGTGCCAATGGCATGGGCAGAAACGCCCATGGCGACGCCTTTGGCGGCGGGGTCATTAATACGCAGCACATAAAACACTGGCACAGCAATAATACTACCAATAATGCCAGTCATTGCTACGGAAACGGCGGTTAATGATGGGCTGCCTCCAAAGTGCTCAGAGATAGCCATGGCAATGGGCATGGTGGTGGATTTAGGCAATAAAGAAATAATCATTTCTGTACTACCGCCTAAACCTACAGTGATAATTGCGCTACTAATCAGCCCGGTGAGGGCGCCTATAATCAGGCTAATACTTAAAGGACGCCATAAAGCCACCAACTTTGGCAGCTGATGGTACAGCGGGATGGCTAGGGCGACGGTGGCGGGCCCGACTAAAAAGTGTAAAAGTTTAACCCCAGAAAAATACGTCTCGTAGGGGGTTTCAGTCAGTAATAATAAACCCACTATGGCACAGACAGAGGTCAGCACGGGCAAGACGAGAGGGTTCAGATTGAGGCGCTGGTACAGTTTGACGGCCACCACGTAAACCAGCAGGGTCACGGTGAGCCACAGCAAAGGGCTGCGTTGGAGCAAAGGCCAAATAGAGTCGCTACTAAGAAAGTTCATGAGAGCGGCGGCGTTTTAAAAACCAAGACAAACAAAAAGCGGTGATCATTTGCGTAATCAAGGTACCAAATACACCTGCTGCTATAAATGGCAGCCATTCCTCTTTGAGTTGATCAAAGTACAACATGACTCCAGCTACAGCTGGTACAAACAGCAACATAAGATGGGAAATAAGCCAACTAGAGGTGGTGGCCAGAGCGGGGGGCACGCGCTTACGAACAATAAGCGCGATCAGCAGTAACAACATACCTGCTAAGGGGCCTGGCAAAGGGATGGCAAAAAAATGCACTAAGAGCTCGCCCACTAGCTGAAAGGCGAGCAGGGCCGCAAAAGCGATAATAAAAGGCATTTACTCAGAAAAAGCAGTGTTATAAGGGGTGGCGACCCATGTGCGCCAGCGCAGTTCTAGACCGTCAGGTAAATAGACGACCACAGGTAAATTGCTGTTGTATTGTAGTAAAGAGCCGTTGCTTTGCACAGGCACAAACTTGAGGTTGAGCTGTTCATCTGGGCAAGCCATTTTGGTGGAGATAGGGCCTTTTAGATTGCTAAGCTCATAATAGTTATAGCCCCAACCTTCAAGGATTTTTTCTTCAATGGTCCCGACAAAATGAGACGGATTGCAGTCGACCTCTTGCACTTTCCCAGCTAAAAGCTCAATTTTTAAGTCATTTTCGTAATTGCCAATGGGTAAATGAATCACATGGCGCTTATAGCCTGATTGTGGAAGTGGGTAAGCATCTAAAATAGAGGTGGCGGTAGGCTCGGGATTTTCTGGTGCAGTGTCTTGGGCATGTGTGCTGCTAAGACAAAAAAGAGCCAGTAAAATACCTAAGGGTTTAATCCATGTGTGTAATTGCGTAGAGTGCAGCATAATAAAGCTCTGTAAAAATAAAAGCGGCCAATACCAGAGGGCTGAAAACGCCACGATGAAAGTGAAAGCCTCATCAAACTAAAAGTGGTTCATTGTTTAACAGAGACCATAACTAACGGAGAGATTCATGATGACGTCGTTTATGCAAAGTGTGACTCAATGTATGAACTACGCTTTACAGGTCGGAGCCTTGCAGCCTATTCAGTTTCATAGTGAAGCCGTCCAAACGCACGAGATGGACTTTCAAGTGTGTTGGATCCCTGCTTTATCTGCAAAAGCTGATGGTCTGCCCACAGGTTTTCCCGGGGGGCCCCACAACCCCGATGTTAACCCGTTTTTGCCTCCAGATCCTACCTTAACCATAGGTAGACTTGGCGATTACCATCATGCCGTCTTAAATAAATTTCCCGTGTGCGAGCATCATTTAGTGATCCCTCGTGTGGAATACGCAGATCAACGCAGCCCTTTGCAATACGAAGACTTTTTGGCTCTTAGCTTGTTATTAACGGAATATGGCGGTTTAGGATTTTTTAATGGGGGGCCTCAGGCGGGCGCTAGTCAGCATCATTTGCATGTGCAGTGGTTGCCTGAAGACAGCAGTAATGCCAGCCTTTTACCTTTTGTGCGCGATCTAGACCCAGACTTAGAGCACCAGCCACAACAGCATAAACATTGGGCCTTTTCCCATGCTTTTGTATATGTGGGACCGCCTTCTGATCCGCACGAATACGCCAGAGAGCTCTACCATTGTTATCAGCGTCTTTGTCAGCGCTTATCATTGAAAATAGATGACGACGGCTTTATGACGCCTTGTAATTTATTGATTCACCAAGGTTGGTTACTGGTGGTGCCCCGTAGCCAAAATCAATTCAATGACATTTCACTTAACGCTTTGTCCTTTGCGGGGGTTATTTATGTACGTGAAAAAGAACATATTCAGTTAGTAAAAGAACAAGGTGTGCTTCAGGTTCTGCAGGCAGTGGCTACTTAGGATACCTGTCTTTATTGACAATTATTAAGACTTCATGCTATGTTTTGGCTGTAATTTCGCATGAGGCGGTCAGTTTTTGGCCAAGTCATGCCAAGAGCAGGTGCATAATAAATGAATTTGTTTATATAGGTTTCATTTCTTATTCACCTTCGTTTTTAGTGGTTAGCACCACTAGGCTCTTAGAGCTGAACACACGCTTAACCTTTGCCACAAGACCTGTGCAAAGCGTTTCAAAAAAACTCCATCCCAACCGATGGACGAATTAAAAGTTACCGTTTAGGTAATAGCCTTAGCGTCATGGCTTAATAAAATTTACTTCCCTCATCGAGGGATGTAGTTGCGCGCCTTTATAAAAGGGGTGCAGTGTGTGCTTTAGCGTGGGGTTTGTGCCGCCCATCGTATTGATGCGCAAACGGCGCTTGCTCAAACATCTCAATAAATCCAAAAAAGATGTTTGTCTACGCAGAAGGTAGAAGAAAAATGGGAGAAACTGAGTTTTTTCAACTCAAGACATCCACCGCATTGTTATTGATGGTTGGATTCTATGTTTTAACGTTCTTAATGTCCTTGATGATTAGCCGTCGTAACGAAAGTGTGGATGGCTACATGGTCTCTAACAGCGCGGTAGGTTTTGGCCTGTCTGCAGCTAGCATGATTGCCACTTGGGTTTGGGCAGCGTCTTTTTATGCTAGTGCGACTTCTGGATTTAAATATGGTTTATCCGGCCCCATCCATTATGGTTTTTGGGGGGCATTGATGGTGCTGTTTATTTATCCTTTTGGACGACGCTTTAGAAAGCTGGCCCCCGAGGCCCATACGCTGGCAGAGGTCATGCATGCTCGCCATGGTCG
>CANROS010000079.1 GCA_947632305.1 uncultured Paenalcaligenes sp.
TAATGACTACTTTTTATTTTGTGTTCCTACATCAGGAAGCGGATCCAGAAAAAACCCATCACGATTCGGCATTTTTACATTCCCCAACGTTTCTGCATCAATGGTGGCGTCCTCGGGGACTAAATCATTAAGGTAAACGTTAGAGCTATTATTTGTGCACTAAAAACTTTCATTATTAATGAAAAAGAAAAAACTAATCCTTATACATATGCTTATCATTTAAAAACAAATAACAATCGAATTAAAAGGCATAAAGAAAGGGTATGAAAAAGCTATTCAATGCAGTTATAGTTACGAGATAAAATACGCCTCGCACTGGCTTGCCAGCGCCATCCTTTTTACAAGCTCTGTTCTTGATGGCTTCATGCCATTTAGCCAGCAAGCCAAGGTATAACTGACCCTGCCAGTTATATAGATATAGCCCTTTTATCTCTAGGCTAAGCCATTCAATTGTTACTATTTGATCATCCTCTCTCCCTAGATAATCAATAAGTAGTAACTCTATGTCCGGCACACACACACCCTCTTCTCCTCGTGAAAACCCCATGCACTTGGCCGCTTTTGTTGTAGCTGGCCCCGTTTCAGGTTGTCATGGTGGTTGGCGCCATCCCGCCGCTAACACTCAACTTCTTTCTGCTTCCTATTACACCCAAATAGGTCAATTGCTTGAGCAAGGGCGTTTCGATATGCTGTTTTTAGCAGATATCCTCGCCATTCCTCGCCGTTATGAAAACAGCCTAGAAAGCCAACTAACTATGGGGGCTTTGGGCGCCTTACGTCTAGACCCAATGGTGGTGTTGTCCTTAATTGCCGCCAGCACAAAACACTTGGGCTTAGCCAGCACCATTTCTACCTCTTACTTTGATCCTTACTCCGTGGCCCGCTCTTTGGCTACCTTGGATCACCTAAGTGCAGGTCGAGCTGCTTGGAACATAGTCACTTCCTTCCAACAAGCCGAGGCCGCTAACTTTGGCTTAACCGAACAACTCAGCCGCGAAGAGCGCTACGAGCGTGCCGAAGAATTCGTCCAAGTCGCGTGTAAACTCTGGGATAGCTGGGGTGATGACGCACTAAAACTAGATACGGCTACGCCTCAGTTTGCTGACGCCGATCAGGTACGTAGCATAGACCATCAAGGCAAATGGTTTAATGTACAAGGCCCACTCAACGTCAGCCGTCCCCCACAAGGTCGTCCTGTTTTCATTCAAGCGGGTGCTTCCGGTACGGGTAAAGACTTTGCGGCGCGTTGGGCTGATGTGGTCTTTGTGACGCACTCATCCTTAGAGTCCGCCCAAGCCTTTTACAGTGAAATGAAAGACCGTGCCCGTCACTATGGCCGCAACCCAGATGAGCTCAAAATTCTGCCTGGAATTGTACCCATCGTCGGTGAAACAGAAAGCATCGCTCTAGAACAAGAAAAAATCCTCAGCGATCTGACTCAACCCGAAGCCGGTCTATCCACGTTGTCTTACCACTTAGACATCGACTTAGCTGAATTCCCTCAGGATGAAGTCTTGCCTGACATTGATGTACCTGGAGTACAAGGCCACTACAAAGAAGTCGCCGAACTAACCCGCAAAACCAAAATGGGTCTACGTGAACTCGGTCATCGTTATGGCATCGGCCCTCTGCGCGATTTTGTCGGCGATGGCGACCACGTAGCGCATAACTTACAACGCTGGTACGAAGCCAAAGCGTGTGATGGCTTTATGATTCAAGTCCCTTATTTACCTGGTGGCCTCGAGAATTTTGTGCGTCTGGTCGTACCTCGTCTACAAGACAAAGGGCTATTCCGCAAAGAATACGACGGCACTACCCTACGTGATCACTTAGGCTTAACCCGCCCCGAAAGACAACAGGCCGACGCATGAGCATCCAAGCCGTAACCAGTCATTTGTCCGGTCAACAAGGACGCTTTTTACTGCAAGCTCGTGATCAACACCTTGTCGTAGATGCCTCGCAAACGCGAGGCGGCCCAGGTGAAGCTTGGCAAGCCGCCGAGCTTTTAATGGGCGCTTTGGTCACCTGCTCCAATGCCGTCATCACCGAACAAGCCCGTCTTGACGGCGTTGCCTTGCCTGCTCTCTCTATTGAGGCCAGTTGTGAGCCTGACCCCGACCAGCCAGGGCACTATCGCTTTATTCAATTGAATTATCTCTTTAGCGATACCAGCCAAACCCATGCAGAAAAATGGGTCAATCAGTTCAAGCTGGTTTGCCCCATTTATGGCTCCTTATCCCGCGGCGCTCCTGTAAGCATCACCGTTCGCACTCAATCATCTGTTTCCTAATTTGGCATCATGACTCTGTCACACTTTTTAAAACGCAGCCTACTCGGGCTTAGCCTTAGCCTAGTATTTGGCTTAAGCGCACACGCTAACAATCTTAAAATTGGTACTATTTTATCCACCACTGGCCCAGCTGCCTTTTTAGGTGAAGACATGCGAGCCGGCATGGAGCTAGCCATTGATGAAATCAATGCTGCGGGTGGCATCAACGGCGCCCCCGTCGAGTGGGTTTTTTATGATGCAGAAAGCCAAACTAATAAAGCCCTAGTTTCCACACGTCGTCTATTAGCCCAAGACAAAGTGGATGTTATTGTGGGCGGCGGCAACATGAGTGGCATTGCGCTAGCCATGGTGCCTTTAACAGCTCAATCCAAAACTCCTTTTATTTCTACCGAAGGGGCTAGAGCCATCGTAAGCCCCATCGAGCAACGTCAATGGGCCTTCAAAAGCACGGTTGATGATCAACAAGTGTTTGAGCGTTTAAAACGCTATTTTGATAAAGAGGGCATCACCAAAATCGCCTTACTGCATGACACCAGTGGTTTTGGTCAAGCGGCTGCCGATACCCTGCGCAGCATGCAAGATGAATTAGGCTTAGAGGTCACCTACGAAGCGTTTGCTCCTACTGACACAGACCTAATCCCACAATTAACCCGCATTCGCAACAGCGATGCCGAGGCCGTTTTATGCTGGACCGTCACACCAGCTGGAGTGATCTTTAACACCCAAGCCACGCAGCTGGGTCTGACCGATCGCAAACTCATTCATAGCTACGGCTTTGTTTCGCAACAATACATGGAGTTGGCCGGTGAGACTGCTAGCAATGTGCTCTTAGTCTCAGTCAAGTTTCCCGTTGGCGTGGATTTGCCGGATGAAGATCCACAAAAAACCGTCATTACTGACCTAACGAAAAAATTTGAAGAACGCTATAACCGCGCGCCTAACCAATACGTTGCTCAGACTTATGATGCCATTATGCTAGCGGCTCAGGCACTAGAAGCCGGTAACGGCGACAAAGCAGCGACCCGTGATGCCTTAGAAAACATCCAAAACTACCATGGTGTAGGCGGAACCTTCAATTTCTCAGATCAACAGCACTCTGGTTTGTCTTCCGAAGACATCGTGCTGATTGAGTGGCGTGATGGACGTTTTCATCTAGCTGACTACCAATAATGTGAACGAATATGTTGTTGGATAGTTCTACTCTACAAATCATTTTCGCAGGGATTGGTACCGGCAGCATTTATGCCTTAATTGCTGTGGGCTTCACCATTATTTTCAAAAGTACAGGAGCACTTAACTTTGCTCAAGGTGAATGGGCCATGATGGGTGGCCTATTTGCTGCTTTTGTAGTGAACCAAGCGAATTTTCCCGTGTGGCAAGCCTGTATTTTAGCGGGCTTGGTGGTGGCACTTATTGGTGCTGTCACCGAACGCTTTCTAATTCGTCCTTTGCACCATCATACGCCTTTTGCCATCACCTTGGTCACCGTAGGTATTGCCCTGCTTTCCAAGAGCCTAATGATGATTACCTTGGGTAAAACGCCAGTAGGATATGAGGGCCTGAGCGGTAACACTTACCAGCACCTGTGGGGTGCCAGTGTGCCCACTCAAACCTTGTGGATTGTGTTCATTACACTGGTTCTCATGGTGCTAACCCACCTCTTTTTTAACCATACACGCTGGGGTTGTGCTATGCGCGCCGCCGCCGCCAATCCTGATGCGGCAGCACTAGTCGGTATTCGCCATAGCCGTGTGGTATTGGGTTCTTTTTGTATTGCTGCTGGTGTGGGTGGCCTAGCTGGTACCATCATCACACCCTTAACCCTGATGTCCTACGACAGTGGGGCCATGCTAGGTTTTAAAGGCTTTAGTGCCGCTATGTTAGGTGGTTTAGGCAGTTTAGTCGGCGCCACCTTGGGTGGTGTACTTTTAGGCATTATTGAGGCCGTGGTAGGCGGTTATCTGTCTTCACAATACAAAGATGCCGTGGCCTTCCTGATTTTATTAGTGGTTTTAATCGGGCGACCGCAAGGTTTGCTCGGCAAAGCAGATATTCATAAAGTATGAGCTCCGAATCCCCTTTACAGGCAGGGTCTACTGCCGCGTCTCAATCCGCCCTACGCCCTACCAAACAGCTAGGCTTGCTCTGGCTGTTGTTGGCTCTTTGGCCTTTAGTGGTACCGAACAGCTATATCGTTAGTCTAGGCTCTACCTTTTTCATTAATTTATTGCTGATCGCCAGTCTAAATTTATTGGTAGGCTACACGGGGCTTACCTCTTTAGCCCATGCGGCTTTTTGGGGCATAGGCGCCTATGTGAGTGGTATTTTTGCCATCCAAACCGGTTTCTCGCCTTGGCTAGGTACGCTACTGGCTATGTTGGCTTGTGCCTTGGTTGCATGTCTTATTGGTTTGTCCACTTTGCGTCTAAGCGGCCACTACTTAGCCATGGCGACTCTAGGCTTTAATGCCATTGTGACGGTGGTGTTAGTGGCCCAAGTAGATTGGACGGGCGGCCCAAATGGGCTAATTGGTATTCCGTCTTATACCCTAGGCAGCTATGACCTCTCTGACCCCACTGCCTTTTTCTATGTGACATGGATAATTAGCGCCCTCGTCATGCTTAGCCTGCTCTTTTTTCTCCGCTCTCGCAGCGGTAGAGCCTTGCAGGCCATTCGTTCCAGCGATATTGGAGCCGCTTGCATGGGCATCCCCGTAGTCAAATACAAAGTGGCTATTTTCGCCTTAGCCTCTGCCATTGCAGGTTTGGCAGGTGCCCTCTATGCTCACCAAAATTTTTATATTTCACCTGACTCCTTCACCTTTTCTATCTCTGTCTTGTTGTTAGTGATGGTAGCCATTGGTGGTTTTGGGCGTTATTGGGGGCCCTTTTACGGTGCCCTGCTTTATACCGCTTTACCTGAACTGGTCCGTCAATACCATGACATCGAATTGCTGATTCTTGGTGCAGCCATGATCGCGGTGGTCGGCTTTATGCCAGGTGGGCTCGCTTATTTAGTG
This sequence comes from uncultured Paenalcaligenes sp., assembly GCA_947632305.1. Lineage (GTDB taxonomy): Bacteria > Pseudomonadota > Gammaproteobacteria > Burkholderiales > Burkholderiaceae_B > Paenalcaligenes. The sequence continues at coordinate 5,310 of CANROS010000079.1, forward strand.
GAAAAGCTATCTCTTCGTAGAAACAAATCATGAGTACCCCTACTATTTTTCAAGCGGAACACCTCAGTAAAGCCTTTGGTGGCCTCCAAGCCGTTAACGACGTCAGTTTAAGCATTCAGTCTGGTGCCATTCATGCCTTAATCGGCCCTAATGGTGCGGGTAAATCCACGTTATTTAACTTGATTACCGGCGTGACTCCTATAGACCAGGGCCAACTCTACCTCCAAGGTCAAAACATTACCGCTTTAGGCGCCGACCAACGCGTCCACCTAGGCATGGCACGCACTTTTCAAAACCTGCAAATCTTTCCTGAGTTAACGGTATTAGAAAATGTCATGGTGGGCCGCCATTGTCGCACCCACAGTAATTTTTTAGATGGATTATTTAATACGCGCCGTAATCGTACAGAAAACCAAGAAAGCGAACAGGTGTCTTATCAATACCTAGATCAGTTGGGCTTAGCAGCGCAAGCGTTAAAGCCAGCTCGCCAACTCAGTTACGGTCAAGCCAAACTCATGGAAATCGCCCGTGCCATGGCGTCACAACCCCAATTACTACTCTTAGACGAACCCTTGGCTGGTTTACCTGCCAGCGCCATTGAGTTTGCAGAGCAAGCGATCCTTGGTTTGAATGCCAAAGGAGTCACCATTGTTTTAGTGGAACACAACGTGCGTGTGGTCATGCGCTTATCCCACCAGATTAGCGTTTTAAACAATGGTAACTTGTTAATTACCGGCAAACCTGATCAGGTTCGTCAAGATCCTGCAGTACTCGCTGCCTACCTAGGAGAAGGTCATCATGCTTAATCTTCAACAGGTATCTGTGTGGCGTGATGCGGCCCAAATCTTGTTTGATATAGACCTAAATGTCAACGCAGGTGAAATCGTGTGTTTGCTTGGTCCTAATGGTGCTGGTAAATCCACCCTAATGAACGCCGTGGCAGGCCGCTTCATGCAAAAAAAAGGCACCATCGAGTTAGATGGTGCCAACATCACCACACTGCGCGCTGATCAACTGGTGCGACGCGGCTTGGCCTTATCACCCGAAGGCCGCCAAGTCTTTGCGCCTCTCAGTGTTTATGAAAACCTAACCCTAGGGGCTTATGCGCGCCCCAGAAAAGAACGTGCTGCTGTACAGCAAGACTTAGACTGGGTGTTAGACTTGTTCCCCAAACTGGCTGAACGCTCCCAACAATTAGCAGGCACCTTATCTGGCGGCGAACAACAAATGCTCGCCATAGGGCGTGCCTTAATGAGTCACCCCCGCGTCTTGCTACTGGACGAACCCTCATTAGGCCTCGCCCCGAAAATAGTCAGTGAGATTTTTAGCACCCTTAAACAACTGGGTGAAAAAGGCATTACTATTTTACTGGCCGAGCAAAATGCCCACATGGCCTTTAGCATCGCACAGCGTGGCTATATCCTCAGTGAAGGCCATATCATTAAAACCGGCAACACCGCTGACTTAGCTAAAGATCCTAGCGTGCAACAAGCGTATTTAGGGATTTAAAGACGGTGGCAGTTGCGCCTGGTACACCAACTGCCCCGCAAAATACGTCTCCAACACCTGCGTTTGTGCCAAAGACTCTACATCTACTTCAAGCACATCCCGATCCAGCACAATAAAATCAGCCTGTTTGCCTACCGTCAGCGAACCAATTTCATCAGCCAAACCAATGGCTTGTGCCGCATGACGGGTATAGGCTAACAGCATACTGTTCAAATCCAATCTTTCTGCGGGGTTCAACCCCCCATTGGGGCCATAGCGAGTCATCGCATGATGCATAGCCAACCACGGATTTGCACTGGAAATAGGCCAATCACTCGCACCGGCGATCAAGGCGCCTTGCTTTTGAAGCGAATGCGCTGGGTATTGGCGGTTAAATTGCTCTGCACTGATATAAGGCTGCACTAAATCCAATAAATAGTTGTCTGCCTCCGCCCATAATAACTGCATGACCACCAGTAGGTTCAAATCAGCAAAACGTGCATAGTCATCCTCACTGACCAGTTGCAAATGGGTTACCGAGTGCATAATCCCACTATCACGATTTTTACGAGCCACGCCAAACGCATCCAAAGATTCTCGGACTGCACGATCCCCTAACGCGTGAATATGTACCAACCAACCTCGTTCGTCGGCCGCATCCACTAAATGCTGTAACCCCGCCGAGGTCAGTAGCAGTTCACCTTGTTTGCCAGAGTTTTTATACACCTCTAATAAGGCGGCACTCTGCGCTGGGTATTCCAACACGCCATCTGCAAAAATTTTAATGCCCGGCAAAGTCAGATTTGGCGTATTCGAAAACTGCTGTCGTATGCCATCTAAATGATCTAAATCTGCGGCATCACTTTGAGGGCTCGCAACCAACAAAGCGGCCACATGAGCCGTTAAACCCTCTTTTTCACTCAACAGCGCATAAGCCGGTAAGATGCCTGTGCCCGTGCTGCCAGGAGCTCTAGAAAACAAGGCCTCCCCCGGGCCCGCATTGGCGGCTGGGTCCATCCAAGCTGTAATGCCATATTGGTTCAAATGCTGAACGGCATATTGAGCAGCTCGCAATAATAAGGAGTCATCTGGCGCCGAAAAATGCACTGTCACCAAATCCACGCCGGCATCAATCAAAACACCAGTGGGCTGCCCAACAGCATCCACGCCCATAATGTGCTGTTGTGCTGTGCTTAGGCTCTTAGCAAAAGCAGCGTCAATACCGGCCCTATTTAGCATGGCAGGATTAGCCCAAGCCGTATGCAAATCTGACCCCATCAATACCAAAGGCGTCGTTGTCCAAAAATCACTGTCGAAGGCCGCCAGCAAAGCACTTGGATCGCTCCACGTACCAGGATTCACACCAAAAACCACAAATGGCGTTTTGGGATCCGCCCCCAGTTCGTCATACCAATCTTGCACCCTTTTGGCGACCACACTTAGGTCTAGCTCTTCATCCGCTAAATTGGGAGACAACTCTGCCAAGGCCGCTATGACAGCATGAGTATGGGCATCGATCAGCCCTGGCAAAACACGCTGGTCTTGTAAGTCTATTATCTGAGTTTGAGGGCCTTGATGCGCCAAGACCTCTTTTTGGTCACCAATCGCTAGAATACGGCCCTGTTGCACCGCCAGCGCCTGCGCGGCTGGCAGAGTCTGATCCGCAGTAAAGATACGGGCATTAATAAAAATAGTCTCTGGTGCCGCACAAACAGCATGCATCCAAAAAAACAAGAAACCCGTTATACCAATGGCTTGTAGTCGTTTCATGGTGCTGTCTCCATTAATAAAAACATACGTTTTCTTTTAGAAGTTAAAGATAGTTAAGTCAATTAAAAACTAATTAACTTAGCTTCACAATTTACAATTTTTATATTTATTCTGATTGCAGAGCCGTTCTTATAGTTATACATTTTAAAACAGTTGCTTAGGGTTTTAGCATCATTTCAACTTAAAAGCATACATACATCTTCAATTCAGGAGCCTCCATGAAAAATCTATTAAAGAAAACATTTTTCATTTCTGCCCTATGTATTACTAGTTCTGTATTTGCACAATCTGCTGTGCTTAATTCTGATAACCCCGAAGGCTATCAGCAATTTAAAATAGATTATGAAGAGATGATTGAGTTAGCAAACCCAAATCGATTAAGCTGGCGCATGTTTTATACCGCCCCTTCCGAAGGGCCTGATGCGGCTTGGTTTGATGCAGTGAAACAAGGCAATTTAGACGTAGTCAAACAAATGGTCAAAGATGGCCAAAACCTTGAAACCAAAGACGAGGCCTCTCTAGGCCAAACCGCCTTAGGGTGGGCTGCCTTTATTGGCTACGAAGACATGGTCGATTATCTCATCGAGCAAAATGCAGATTTATTTGCGACTGACAGCGGTGACGTCACCAACGTCCTCAAATCGGCTGGTTTAGGTAAAAACGTCGATGTTTTTGAAAAAATTTACGATCGTCTCAAAGATAAAGTCGATCTCAATGATCAAAAAAATGACCGTCAGGGTGAAACCATTTTAATCGTCGCCTCTAGCAATGATCGTCAAGACATTGTGGAGTTCTTGCTCGAACAAGGCGCTGACCCTAATTTGGTCACTACGATTGAAGACAAAGACGATGGCGCCTACGACCAAAGTGCATTAAGTTTTGCTTGCGACAAAGGCAATGCAAGCACCATTAAAACGCTGTTAGAGCACGGCGCCGTCAATCACCGGACGGGCAAAGCCGCATGTGATTATTAATTTATCTCTCGCCTAAGCGTCTTTTTCAAAAGCC
>CANROS010000080.1 GCA_947632305.1 uncultured Paenalcaligenes sp.
CCGGCGTATGCCAAGCAACTGCCGGGGAGTTCCAATATCACGGCAACCACAGCCAGAGCCACTGCCCATCAATTGGAGCAAATCACTTGGAAACAAGCCCTCGTGGTTGGTTTTGCCCAGTGCTTAGCCATGGTTCCTGGTACTTCTAGATCTGGGGCCACCATTATTAGTGGCATGTTGTCGGGTATAGATCGTAAAGCGGCCACCGAGTTTTCTTTTTTCCTCGCTATGCCCACGATGTTAGCGGCTACGGTCTATGACTTATATCGTAACGGGGGCGCACTGAGTACTGAGCAGACGTGGGCCATAGTAGTGGGTTTTGTGGCAGCGTTTTTTAGCGCTTTGGTCTTAGTAAAAGCAGTGCTCTATTTCGTTTCTAAGCACACCTACAGACCTTTTGCTTGGTATCGTATTGCGTTAGGGATAGTGGTTTTTATTTGGCTTACTGTTGGCTAGATGTGGCCAGTAAATAGCAACATAAGACCCAGCCATGGCTGGGTCTATTTTTAAGAGAAAACTAATCCTAAGATTCCCATTTAAGGAGAAAAAAGATGACCCAAGAGGAACGTATTGCTGTTTGGCTCGAGCAACCTAGCCCTACCGGTTTGGGCACGCAGCTTGCACAAAAATGGGCAGATAAACAGTTTGTTGCTATTGCTGGGGCCTATGACCCCATCGGGGCTTTATTAGCGCGTCAAGCTGGTTTCGAAGCTTTGTATTTATCTGGAGGTGCTTTAACCGCTTCTTTGGGGTTGCCTGATTTGGGACTATTAACTATGGAAGAGTTGGTAGATAGAGCCCGTTCTATTGTGCGGGCCACTCGCGTGCCGTTGGTGGTAGATGGCGATACGGGCTTTGGCGAGGCTTTGAATGTAATGCGTCTAGTGCGAGAGCTAGAAGACGTAGGGGTAGCTGCCGTTCAATTAGAAGATCAAGTATTGCCTAAAAAATGTGGGCATCTTAATGGTAAACAGCTGGCCTCAGGTCAAGACATGGCTTTGAAAATAGCGGCGGCTTCTAAAGCACGGCGTGATTTGCGCATTATTGCGCGTACCGATGCAGTGGCTACCGAAGGCTTGGAGGCTGCTATTAATCGAGCGCGTTTGTATGTAGAGGCCGGCGCTGATGCGATCTTTCCTGAAGCTTTAACCGATGCGACCCAGTTTCAAGCGTTTGCGCAAGCCATTGACGTGCCGCTTTTGGCTAATATGACTGAGTTTGGTCGTACGCCACAGACCTCTGCTCAGCAGTTTGAGCAAATGGGCTATGCCATGGCTATTTGGCCTGTTTCTAGTCTACGCATTGCGGCCAAGGCCATGCAGCATTTTTATGAGGAATTAAAGCAAACAGGATCTGCTGCGGGTCAAGTACAAAACATGCAAACCCGAGCCGATTTGTATGAGCTAATCAATTATTTTGGTTACGAGTCGCTGGACAGCACCATTCAGCGCACGGTAGTCCCCGATGTGCTGGATTAAACCGAAGGTTTAAGTGTTAAGCGCAAGGTGGCGTGGTGCAGACGGTGTAGCTCTATTTGGCCGGACTGAGCTAAAACCAACCAGCCGCCTCGCGTCGGTTGAGTCTGATCTAATTCCCAGTCAGGTAACACAATACGACTTAGGTCAGGGCCCTGCGCTCGAGTTAAACGGTGTAGGGCCGGTCTGTGTGTATGGCCATGCACCAAAAGCGATTCGGCCTGTTGTTCTAGCAACTGAATACAGCTGTGTTCATTTACGTCCGTGATATAGGACTCAATATGTTGTTGTTGGTTTTTGCTGCGTTGACGTAGTCCGCCTGCAATGGCTAAGCGCCAGCGTAATGGTAGTTTTAAGAACAGCTTTTGGATGGTGGGATTGCGGACCCGTTTTCTAAAGCGCTGATAGGTGAGATCGTCTGTGCAAAGCTCATCGCCATGGGTTAAGACTAATTGGTGCTGATCTGTTTTTAAAATAATTTGATCAGCTAGCAGCTGTGCCCCTACAAAATGCGCAAAGCGAGCATCTAGCAAAAAATCGCGATTGCCGCGCATAAAAAAAATGGGGATGTCTTGGCTGGCTTGGCGGAAATGATGAATGGCTTGAGCGAGCCAGTTGGGTGGATCTAAAGCTAAATCCGCGCCTACCCATGCATGAAAAATATCACCACATAAAATAAGCGCGTCTGCCTCACGCCTAGCTTTAAGTAAAAAATGATAAAAAGCTTGGGCGGTTTTGGGGCTGTAAGGCCCCAAATGGATATCTGCCGCCAACCAAATGTTGCCGTGCAGTTGCAGTTTACTGGATGACGGTAGCACTTTCGATGATGACATCTTCAACTGGAACGTCTTGGTGGAAACCTTTGCTACCAGTTTTTACTGTTTTGATGGTATCAACTACGTCTGTGCCGTCAACGACCTTGCCAAATACAGCGTAACCCCAACCGTTAGGTGTTGGGTTGGTGTGATTTAAGAAATCATTGTTTTGGATGTTGATGAAAAACTGAGCTGTGGCAGAGTGAGGGTCGTTAGTACGAGCCATTGCAATGGTGTAGACCTCGTTTTTGAGGCCGTTATTGGCTTCGTTTTCTATAGGCGCTTGGGTTTCTTTTTGTTTCATGCCTACTTCAAAGCCACCGCCTTGAACCATGAAATTATTAATGACTCGATGGAAAATCGTACCATCGTAAAAGCCATCATTCACGTAGTTCAAGAAGTTTTCTGCTGTTTTTGGTGCTTTTTCAGCGTCAATCTCTAGGGTGATGTCGCCTTTGTTCGTTTTAAGTAAAACCTTTGGGTTGGTGCTCATGGTAGTCCCTTCTGGTGTGGTTGAGATAGTAGTTGCTTGAGCAATGGAGAACGCTGTCATCAACATCAGCCCAAGCGTAAAAATAGCTGTGCGTTGTGCACGCAAGACCTGCTTTATAGTGAAGTATTGCATCATTGTAAAGAGTTTTCCGTATTTAGTTAGTTAGGCAAAACAGAGAAGATCTCATTAGAGCGTTCTATGTTTTTTGCTTTTTCAAAGGACCGGCGTGCCAACATCAGTTGTAGCTCACCTTGGTTTTGCAAGGCTAAACGATAACTGGGATCTGCCAGTAAGGCCATATCTAAGGCTTCTTTGGCTAGATCTAGTTGATCTAGACGCATGTATTCGGCGGCCAGGTTGTTCCAAGGCTCGGGGAGCTCGGGAAAGAAAATGGTGAGCTGTTTGTAGGACTCGATAGCTTTAGGGTGTTGACCTAGCTGTGAATACGCTCGGCCTTGCAAAAACAAAAGCTGTACATCTACGCCAATCTCAGCTCTGTCTTCGCGTTGTTGGAGACGCTTGTTAATGGCGTCTAAGGCAGCCTGGGTCTCGCCGTTATCCAGTAGAGCCGTAATGCGATCGGTGATGTCTTTTGGGGTTAAAGCCAATGAGGTGTCTACGTTAGGCGTGAGCGCGTCTAGGGCGCGCACCAGAGGTTTCCAGCCGCGAACGGTAGTGGTGGGCTCAGTGAAAATAGGTTCAGGCGACTGGGCATGCGCAGGCAATAAAAACCCAGCGGCACAGCCTACCAAGGTGACCAATGAGCAAAAAATAGGATGTGGTTTACGCACAGGCAAATCCCTTAGAAGCAAGAATATTCATAAGTTAAAGTATATAAGGCGACACGTATAGGTGTAGGCTTGCTATACTTGAATGCCACCTATTTTAGCCTTTTATTTCTAGACCATAACCCTTTATGTTGCGTATTTATAGTTCTCTGTCACGTACAAAAGAAGATTTTAAGCCTGTAGAGCCAGGTAAAGTGCGTATGTATGTGTGTGGCATGACCGTATATGATTTTTGTCATTTAGGCCATGCGCGTATGTTAGTTAGCTTTGATGTGATTCAGCGCTGGTTACGCACCATGGGGTATCAAGTCAGCTATGTACGTAACATAACGGATATAGATGACAAAATTATTCGTCGTGCTGTAGAACGGAATCAACGCATGCAAGACGTCACGGCTTTTTATATCAATGCGATGCATGCAGATGAAAAAGCGCTAAATGTGCAGTCTCCAGATTTTGAGCCGCGTGCGACTCAGCACGTGGGTGATATGTTGGGCATTATTAAACTGCTCGAGGACAAAGGGTTAGCGTATCAGGGCACCGACGGAGACGTGAACTATGCGGTGCGGCAGTTTGCCGGCTATGGCAAGCTTTCCGGCAAATCGTTAGACGATTTACGTGCTGGCGAGCGGGTGGCGGTAGCCGATGGCAAACGTGATCCTTTGGACTTTGTGCTTTGGAAAGCCGCCAAAAACGAAGAACCAGCCGAGTCCAAGTGGCCATCGGCATACGGTATGGGGCGCCCGGGTTGGCATATTGAATGTTCCGCCATGAGCCATGCTTTATTAGGCATGCCTTTAGACATACATGGCGGGGGACCTGATTTGAAATTCCCTCATCATGAAAATGAAATAGCTCAATCCGAAGGCGCCTTTGGCGGGCAAATGGCCTCAGTGTGGATGCATTGTGGTCCTCTGATGGTGGACTCCGATAAAATGTCCAAATCGTTGGGTAATTTTTTCACGATTCGTGAAACCATTTCTGCCAAGGCCACTGATACCGAGTCTTCTTACGAATTTAATCCGCGCGAAGCAGAAATGCTGCGCTTTTTTATCGTACGTAATCATTATCGTAGTACGCAAAACTATGCGCCTGATAACTTGTATGATGCTCAGCAGGCCTTAGATCGTTTGTACCAAACGCTGGCTAACATTCCGGCTGTGGCCGAGGCCGGCATTGATTGGAACTCCTCATACGCGCAGCGCTTTCGCGAGGCCATGAATGACGATTTTAATACCGCTGGTGCAGTGGCTGTGTTGTTCGATATTGCCAATCAGGCTAACCGTGAGAAATCAGGGGTCCTTAGTGCAGAGCTCAAAGCCTTAGGCGGTGTGTTGGGGTTGTTACAGCACGATCCTCAAAGTTATTTGCGTTCTGGCACGCGCTATGTGCGTGATGCCGTCGTTCCTAGCTCAGCCTTAACCGACGAGCTCATTGACCAGTTGGTCGAGGAGCGTAATCAGGCTAAACTGGCTAAACACTTTGCGCGAGCTGATGAAATTCGTGATCAATTGCGCTCCGAGGGTATTGAACTAGAGGACAAAGCGGGTGGTGTGACGCAATGGCGTCGAGCCTAATGCCATGAGTCGGCTCGCTTTGCCTAGTTACTGGGAGTCAGCACAAATACAGCTGATGAAAAGTGATCGAATTCTGCGTAGAATTATCCCTTTACATAGTGATCAGGGTTTGACTAGTGCAGAGCCGCCTTTTGTGACTTTGATTCGAGCCATAATGGCTCAGCAAGCCAGTAGACAAACTGCTTTAGCACAATGGCAACGTTTTGCTGAGCAGTATGGATGGCAACCAAATCCTGAAAAAATCGCTATACTTTCTGCTGATTGCTTAAAGCAGATTGGTTTGCCTAAGCGTAAGGCCGAATATATCATTGAGGTATCCACGCATTTTGTAAATGGCCATATTAATATGGCTCATCTCTCAAGTTTAGATAACGAACAAGTCATCCAAACTTTATGTGAAATACGTGGAGTAGGCCGTTGGACGGCCGAAATGTTTTTGATCTTTAATTTGCGTCGTGCCGACGTGTTGCCTCTAGATGATGCGGCTTTGCTAAAAGCAATTTCTAAACATTATTTTAGTGGTGAGCCGGTATCGCGATTCGAAGCACGTGAGGTGGCACAAGCCTGGGCACCTTGGTGTACGGTAGCTACATGGCACCTATGGCGTAGTTTAAATGCCGTGGCTGTGCATTATTAACACAAACAAAGACTACAATGCGAAATACATTTTTAGAGTTTGAGCAACCTATTGCTGAACTCGAACAAAAAATTGACGAACTGCGATTTGTTCAAGCGGATTCCGCTGTTGATATCTCAGAGGAAGTCAGTCGGTTACAGCAGAAAAGTCAGGCTTTGGCGCGCAGCATTTATGCGAAGCTAACGCCGTGGCAAACTGCTTTAGTGGCACGTCATCCCCAACGTCCCTATACCTTAGACTACGTACGTGAAATTTTTACTGATTTTCACGAGCTGCATGGCGATCGTATGTTCGCAGACGATAAAGCCATTGTGGGTGGTTTTGCTCGTTTTAACGGCACACCATGTATGGTGATTGGCCATCAAAAAGGCCGAGACACCAAAGAGCGTGCTAAACGCAACTTTGGTATGCCGCGTCCCGAAGGCTATCGTAAAGCGTTGCGTTTAATGCGCCTCGCAGAGAAATTTCAGCTACCTATTTTTACTTTTGTGGATACGCCCGGCGCGTACCCAGGTATTGGGGCTGAAGAGCGCGGTCAGTCTGAAGCGATTGGCTACAACCTCTACGCCATGGCCGAGCTTAAAGTTCCCATTATTAGCACCATTATTGGTGAAGGCGGTTCGGGTGGAGCCCTAGCTATTGCGGTGGGTGATGTGGTGATGATGTTGCAGTATGCCACCTATGCCGTGATTTCTCCCGAGGGCTGTGCTTCCATTTTATGGCGCAGCGCGGATAAGGCCTCTACCGCTGCCGAGGCCTTAGCCATTACGGCCGATCGCCTTAAAGACTTCGAACTTATCGACCGGATTGTGAACGAACCAGTGGGTGGTGCTCATCGCGATCCGACGTTAATGGCACGCCAGCTTAGCCGTGCTTTGGCGGATGCTTTAAGACAAGTTTCCGGGCTAAGCCCTGATGAATTACGAGCGCATCGTTTAGAGCGTTTGTTGTCTTATGGTCGCTACCAAGAAACTCGTGGCTAATAGCGAACCGTATCATCCCGTATCCACAACGCTTTTGCAGCAGGTGGCGCAAACCTCCGTATTAAAAGCGTTGCAGCAACTCCCTCTTAGTGAAAAAAGTGTGGTGGCAGTGGCGTGCAGTGGCGGGGTGGACTCAGCTATGTTGGCATTACATGCCACACTATGGGCACGATTGCAGGGGCATACCCTGCATTTTTTTCATGTGCACCATGGTCTACAACACCGTGCTGAACATTGGGTAGCACAGGTGCATGACTTGGCCCAGTTGCTAGAGGTGCCCTGTCATACTCAGCGGGTCCAGGTGGATTTGACCCAAGGCGATGGCATGGAGTCAGCCGCACGTACCGCACGTTATCAGGCGTTTGAGCAACTCGCAGCGCTTACAGGCGTGCAATATGTCTTGTTAGGGCATCATTTGGATGACCAAGCGGAAACGGTGCTGTTGCGACTGCTGCGAGGGGCAGGGTTAAGCGGGATGGGGGCGATGGCCGGCCAAGTGCAGCGGGGTGGTTTGACTTTTCTGCGTCCTTTGTTACAAACCCCTAGGGCCGATTTGATTGCCGTTGCCCAACAGTTTGCTCAGTTAACTGATTGGGAACCGGTTTGCGATCCCACCAATCTCCAAGATGAATACACGCGTGGAGCGGTGCGAGAACGTCTGGTGCCGCATTTAAATGCGCGTTGGCAGGGGTGGCAGCGTGTTTTAGCACGCCATGCGCTGCAAAGCCAAGAAACAGCTCAATTGTTGGATGAGGTCGCCGCTGAGGATTTGGCGCAGTTAGACTTGGCTGCAGATGGCAGTTTTGACTTAGCGTGTTGGCGAAAACTAAAGCCAACTAGGCAAGCGTTGGTATTACGTTATTGGCTAGCACAACAGGGCTTAAAAATGCCGTCCCAAGCGCGTCTCAATGATATGCTTAAACAGTTACGTCAGTTGCACCAGTTGGGGTTTGATCGCCAAATGCGAGTCAAACATGGTCAAGTCTGGGTATGTTGTAGTAAAGGACGAGTTTTTTTACAATTTGTTTCTGGCGTAGAAAACATATAATCAAATAGTATTTTTTTTCGTGGCGAGAGCCAACTTTTTAAGTTTGTAATTATTATGTCCTTGATCGTTCAAAAATATGGCGGCACATCGATGGGCTCAGTCGAGCGGATCAAAAACGTTGCACGCCGCGTGGCCAAATGGCATAAAGCAGGGCACCAAGTGGTGGTGGTTCCCTCGGCAATGTCTGGGGAAACCAACCGCTTATTAGGTCTAGCTAAAGACATTTCGGCCCATCCTAACTTACGCGAGCAAGATATGTTGGCTGCGACTGGCGAACAAGCCAGCAGCTCTTTACTTGCGATGGCTTTAATCGAGCAGGGGGTACCGGCGCGCAGTTATGCGGGCTGGCAAGTCCCGGTGAAAACAGACTCGTCTTACGGCAAAGCGCGTATCAAAGAAATTGAAGGTAAGCGCATCCAAGCGGATTTAGACGCGGGCCGAGTGGTGGTGGTAACAGGCTTCCAAGGTATTGACGACAAGGGCCATATTACAACCTTAGGACGCGGTGGCTCGGATACTTCCGCTGTAGCGATTGCTGCTGCACTCAAAGCAGACGAGTGTTTGATTTTTACGGATGTGGACGGTGTTTACACCACTGACCCCCGAGTCGTACCCGAAGCACGTCGTATGCGCGTGATTTCTTTTGAAGAAATGCTTGAGTTGGCTTCTTTGGGTTCAAAAATTCTTCAAATCCGCTCTGTGGAGTTTGCCGGTAAATACAGAGTGCCGGTACGTGTACTTTCATCCTTAACTGACCCTGATTTGCCCATCGAAGAGGAAGACTCCTCGGGCACGCTTATTACCTTCGAGGAAGATACAAAAATGGAAGCTGCTGTTGTTTCTGGTATTGCGTTTAGCCGTGATGAGGCCAAATTCACTCTACGTGCTGTGCCTGACACCCCCGGTGTAGCGTATTCCATCTTGGGTCCTATTGCCGAAGCCAATATCGATGTAGATATGATTTTGCAAAACCTATCAGTCCAAGGCACCACAGACTTTTCTTTTACTGTAAATCGTGCTGACGCTGAGCGCACCCAGGAAATTTTAGAAAAAGACATTGGTCCTAAAATCGGTGCGGGCGAGATTGTGGGTGACTCCAAAGTCTGTAAAGTCTCCATCGTAGGGATTGGCATGCGTAGTCATGCAGGTGTCGCCAGCAAAATGTTCCGTGCTTTATCCGAAGAGGGGATCAATATCCAAATGATCAGCACCAGCGAAATCAAAACTTCAGTCATTATTGATGACAAATACATGGAGTTGGCTGTACGTACGTTGCACCGTATTTTTGAGTTGAATCAAGAAACCAATTAAGGCATTTTTAGGGCTAGCTTTTTTATTTTAGTCTTGTTATAGTTATGTCTTTACGGAGATGTGGCCGAGAGGTTGAAGGTACTCCCCTGCTAAGGGAGCATGCGGCTTATACCCGCATCGAGGGTTCGAATCCCTCCATCTCCGCCAAA
>CANROS010000081.1 GCA_947632305.1 uncultured Paenalcaligenes sp.
CACCCACACAAACACAAAAAAAGCCCCTCTAATAGAGGGGCTTTTCAGAACACCAAAGCGTTTATTCTTCGGCAGCTGGAGCTTGAGGACCACCTTGGGCTTCAATGCCACCAATCGCTTTTACTGATAAACGCAAACGACCTTTATCGTCCGCCTCGATCACTTTAACGCGAATGGCTTGACCCACAGTAATCACATCATTGATGTTGTTAATACGATAGTTTGCAATTTCAGAGATATGAAGCAAACCATCTTTACCTGGCAACACCTGAACAATCGCCCCAAAATCCAACACACGCACAACAGTACCATCGTACTCTTCGCCGACTTCAACTTCCGCTGTCAGCTCTTTGATACGGCGCTCGGCTTCTTGGGCCATAGTAAGATCTGCGCTAGAGATAGTAATAGTGCCATCGTCACCAATATCAATTTGCGTGCCTGTTTCTTCGGTTAGGCTGCGAATGGTTGCACCGCCTTTACCGATAACATCACGAATTTTATCGGGATTGATTTTTACAGTCAGCATACGTGGCGCAAAAGCGGAGAGCTCGGTGCGAGAGCCGTCTAAAGCATCCTGCATACGACCTAGAATATGCAAACGCCCTTCTTTGGCTTGGGCCAAAGCAACGCGCATGATTTCAGTGGTAATCCCCTGAATCTTGATATCCATCTGCAACGCAGTAATGCCTTCTTCGGTACCCGCAACCTTGAAGTCCATATCACCCAGATGATCTTCATCACCCAAGATGTCTGTTAATACGGCAAACTTGCCGCCTTCTTTGATTAAGCCCATGGCCACGCCTGCCACGTGATGGCTGAGGGGCACCCCTGCATCCATCATGGCTAAGGTGCCACCACAAACTGTTGCCATAGAAGACGAGCCATTTGACTCGGTGATCTCAGACACCACACGTAAAGAGTACTGGAAATCTTCAGGGCTAGGCAGCAATGGAGTTAAAGCACGCTTAGCTAAGTTACCATGACCAATCTCACGACGCTTAGGAGCACCAAAACGTCCTGTCTCGCCTGTAGCAAATGGCGGGAAGTTGTAATGCAACATGAAACGGTCACGGGCCTCACCCATAACTGAATCAATAATTTGTTCGTCTTGGCGAGTGCCCAGAGTGGTCACCACCAACGCTTGAGTTTCACCACGGGTAAACAAAGCACTACCGTGAGCACGCGGCAATACACCCAAACGGATTTCGATAGGACGCACGGTACGTGTGTCACGACCATCAATACGTGGTTCGCCATTTAAGATTTGACCACGAACAATTTCGCTCTCTAGAGCAAAAACGATGTTGTCGACTTCAACAAAATCTGGCGCGGCGGCATTCGCTGCCTGGGCTTGCTCTAGCAAAGCAGCCTCTAGTTTGACTCGTACATTTTTCAGCGCATCGGTACGCGCTTGTTTTTGACGAATTTGGTAAGCGGCTTTGAGGTCTTCAAAAGCAATTTCTTTAACCGCAGCGACTAAGGTTTCGTTCGCTGCAGCAGGCTGCCAATCCCATTCGGGTTTACCGGCCTCTTCAACTAGCTCGTTAATCGCATTGATCGCGATCTGCATTTGCTCGTGACCAAAGGCAATCGCACCTAGCATCACGTCTTCTGGCAGCTGCTCGGCTTGGGACTCTACCATTAGTACAGCAGCTTCAGTACCAGCTACAACCAAATCCAAAGAGGATTCAGCGATTTGCGCCGTTGCGGGGTTCAAAACGTATTCGTTATTAATATAACCAACACGAGCAGCACCCACGGGGCCATTAAAAGGAATACCTGAAATAGCCAAGGCTGCAGAAGCACCAATCATGGCTGGCACATCTGGCTGGATCTCGGGGTTGACGGACAAGACGTGAATAATAATCTGCACGTCGTTGTAAAAGCTTTCAGGAAACAAAGGACGCAACGGACGATCGATAAGACGCGCTGTGAGAGTTTCACGATCTGAAGGCTTGCCTTCACGTTTGAAAAAACCACCGGGAATACGACCCGCAGCATAGGTTTTTTCTACATAATCAACAGTAAGAGGTAAGAAATCCTGACCTGGCTTGGCTTTTTTAGCCCCGACCACGGTGGCTAAAATTACGGTGTCCTCGATAGACACAAGCACAGCACCGGACGCTTGACGAGCAATCTCGCCAGTTTCAATCACGACTTGGTGCTGTCCATATGGAAATGACTTCGTCACTTTATTGAACATTAGGAGATATCCTTACAATAAAAAAGCCGCGCACAGCGAGCTTAAGCTCGCCATATGCACGGCTGTATCGCGGGACTAAGCCCGAGTATCACTTACGCAGACCGAGTTTTTCGATCAGTTGACGGTAAGAATCAGGTTTACGATCTTTTAGGTAGTCGAGCAATTTACGACGACGACTTACCATGCTCAGCAAACCACGACGTGAGTGATGATCTTTTTTGTGGCTCTTGAAGTGGTCTGTCAACACAGTAATGCGTGCAGTTAGTAGTGCAACTTGAACTTCAGGAGAACCTGTATCGCCTTTAGTACGTTGAAACTGTTCAACGACCTCAGCTTTATTAATATTTGTACCAGACATTGTAACCTCGATAAACATGCGTCAGGGCCGAGAGCGCTCTGACGTGCAATAAAAAAAGCTTAATCACTAAGCCAAGGTCACAATTATAACGGATTTACTCTAAAAAGCCGATACTATAATAAGAATAATCTAACTCGCCTAATTTTTACTATTTTGCCTAATTTGGCGCACCCAAGGAGAGGCTATGTTACGCAAGCTAAGCATAGGTTTAATCCCTGTATTTCTTGGTGCTTGTACAAGCTTAAGCGACCTGCCCGCTGGCACGCCCCTTTCGGAACTACAAGCCCAGTTTGGCCACCCCTCTGTGGCCTGCCCCCCACAGTCACCCACCCGATTTATCTGGTCTCAACAACCGTTTGGGCAATTTGCCTGGGCTGCAGACGTAGATGAACAACAACGGTTAACCCAAGCCACACAAGTGCTCTCTGACCAAGAGTTTACCAAACTAAATATAGGCGACTGGGATCAAGAGCGTGTTCGCTGTCATTTTGGCCCACCAGCAGAAATAGACCACACCCCTTATAAAGGAGTCCGTATGCTGGTCTGGTCTTATCGCTATAAACAAAACAGCGTTTGGGACTCTTTAATGTATGTCTATTTTAATGATGACGGCTTGGTCCAGCTTTATCACCCCGGCCCTGATCCACTCAGTCTACGTGAAGAACGCGGTTTTTCAGCCTTCTAAAAAAAAGCGGTGTAAACATACACCGCCTTAAATTATTGCTGTTCCGGATGGCGCGAAGCTGCCAGTTGCTTGGCTTTGCGCCAGCGCCACAACATCATGCCCCAGCCAGACAGGCCATACACCACAAATAAACCAAACAGGAAAAGGGGCGGATTCGAAGAAACAAAGACAAAGACCAACACAAACAACAAAATGACCCAAAACGGCACACTGCGCCCTAGGGCAAACGACTTGCCGCTATAAAATGGCGCATTAGACACCATTGTCACGCCCGCATAAATAGTCAGCGTAAAGGCCAACCAAGACAAAGGCCGCGCATCAATGTTGAGCTTATTGTCTACGGCCAACCAGACAAAACCCGCGATTAAGGCCGCCGCTGCTGGACTGGGCAACCCTTGAAAAAACCGTTTGTCTACCGTAGCAATATTGGTATTAAAGCGCGCCAAACGCAAGGCTGCCCCAACCACATACACAAAAGCAGCTAACCAACCCCAACGGCCTAAATCCTGCAAAGCCCACACATACATCACAAACGCAGGCGCCACCCCAAACGAAATAATATCCGCCATCGAGTCATACTGCTCGCCAAACGCGGACTGCGTATTAGTCAGCCGAGCTACCCGCCCATCCATACCATCAAATACCATGGCTAAAAATATAGCAATGGCCGCTATCTCAAAATAGCCATTCATCGCCTGAACCACAGCATAAAAGCCGGCAAATAAATTAGCCGTTGTAAACGCATTAGGCAACAAATAAATACCACGGCGGCGTTTTTCTTCGGAATGCAAATTAGGCATACGCGCTCGATCTAAATAAAAACAAAGAATCACTCTAGACTTATAGGTATAAGCATAACCCAGAAAAAAACCCCTGCCATCATTTGACAGGGGTTTTAATCTAAACTTATTGCGCTAGCAATTAGTTTTTGCTTTGGTCTACCAGCTTGTTCGCTGCGATCCAAGGCATCATCGCACGTAACTGAGCACCCACTTGTTCAATCTGGGATTCAGCATTGATGCGACGACGTGCTGTCATCGAAGGCGCGCCGGCAGCGTGCTCAAGGATGAAGTTTTTCGCGTACTCACCGTTTTGGATGTTTTCCAAACACTCACGCATCGCTTTACGTGTTTCGTCAGTCACAACACGAGGACCTGTTACGTACTCGCCGTACTCTGCGTTATTAGAGATGGAGTAGTTCATGTTGGCAATACCGCCTTCGTAGATCAAGTCTACGATTAGCTTCAACTCGTGCAAGCACTCGAAGTAAGCCATCTCGGGCGCATAACCGGCATCCACCAAAGTTTCAAAACCGGCTTTGATTAGTTCTACGGCACCACCACATAGAACGGCTTGCTCACCAAACAAATCCGTTTCTGTTTCTTCGCGGAAGTTGGTTTCGATAATACCAGCACGACCACCGCCATTGGCGCTAGCGTAAGACAAGGCCACATCACGAGCTGCACCAGATACGTCTTGGTAAACCGCGACTAGGTGAGGCACACCGCCACCTTGTTGGTACGTACCACGTACAGTGTGACCAGGAGCCTTAGGAGCTACCATGATTACGTCTACGTCTTTACGAGGTACGACTTGACCGTAGTGAACGTTAAAACCGTGCGCAAAAGCCAAAGCCGCACCGGCTTTGATATTTGGCTCGACTTGATTACGATACACTTCAGCAATGCTTTCGTCTGGCAACAAAATCATGACGACATCTGCTTCTTTAACAGCATCAGCCACTTCTTTCACTTTTAGGCCAGCGGCTTCGGCTTTAGCCCAAGACGCACCATTTTTACGCAAACCTACAGTGACATTTACACCGGAATCGTTCAAGTTGTTAGCGTGAGCATAACCTTGTGAACCGTAACCAATGATGGCAACGTTTTTGCCTTTAATGAGAGACTGATCGCAGTCCTTATCGTAAAAAACTTTCATGAATAACTCCGAAAAACGATTTGATATGTCTTAATCTAAATGAGGTGTTTTTATATTTTTAGGATGCGTTCACCGCGGCTAATGCCGGAAACACCAGTGCGCACCGTTTCAAGAATAGCACTACGATCTATGGCTTGAATAAACGCAGCAATTTTTTCTTGTACACCGGTCAATTCGATGGTGTAAGTTTTGTCCGTTACATCAATAATGCGACCACGGAAAATATCTGCCATGCGTTTGAGCTCTTCACGCTCTTTGCCAACGGCTCGAACCTTAATCAACATGAGCTCACGCTCGACATGAGGGCCCTCAGAGAGATCCACCACTTTGACCACATCAACCAAACGATTTAAATGCTTGGTAATTTGCTCAATGGTGTCATCTGAACCCACAGTCACGATGGTCATACGAGACAACGTTTCGTCTTCAGTAGGAGCAACGGTTAAGGTTTCAATGTTATAGCCTCGGGCGGAAAACAAACCCACCACTCGAGATAAGGCGCCAGGTTCGTTTTCTAATAAAACGGAAATCACGTGTTTCATTATGCGCCCTCCTCTAGGTCAGCCGCGCTAAGGATCATTTCTGTGAGCCCTTTACCCGCTTTAACCATGGGCCAAACGTTTTCGGATTGATCTGTAATAAAATCCAAGAAAACCAAGCGCTCTTTGTATTTATTGAATGCCTCTCGGATGGCAGGCACCACATCAGACGGGCTGTCAATACGTAGACCCACATGCCCGTAGCTTTCTACTAGCTTGACAAAGTCAGGTAGCGCATCGACATAAGACTCTGAGTAGCGTGAGCCGTAATCAATTTCTTGCCACTGACGCACCATACCTAAATAGCGATTATTTAAGCATAGAACCTTGGGAGAAAGTCGATATTGACTACAAGTGGAAAGCTCTTGGATATTCATTTGAATAGAGCCTTCACCGGTAATAACCGCCACATCTGCGTCAGGGTTAGCCATTTGCACCCCCATCGCATAAGGCAGACCTACTCCCATGGTGCCTAGCCCACCGGAGTTGATCCAACGACGTGGTTGATTAAAACGATAATACTGCGCCGCCCACATCTGGTGCTGGCCTACATCAGAAGTAACAAAAGCATTACCGCCTGTGACTTCCCAAAGGGCTTCGACCACAGACTGAGGCTTAATCACACTATCTGATTTTTGGTAGGACATGCACTGAATGCCACGCCATTCATTAATCTGTTGCCACCATTTTGCCAAAGCGGTTTTCTTCGCTTGGCTAGCGGCCTTGCTTTGTGTGTAGAACTCGTTGAGCTCGACCAACACGTCTTTCACGCAGCCCACAATAGGCACATCCACCTTAACTCGCTTGGAGATAGAGGAGGGGTCAATATCAATATGAATGATTTTGCGTGGAACCTGAGAGAAATGACGTGGGTTACCAATCACTCGGTCATCAAAACGTGCGCCTACGGAAATCAACACATCACAGTGCTGCATCGCCATATTGGCCTCGTAGGTACCGTGCATGCCGGGCATCCCAACGTACTGATCATCACAGCCTGGGAATGCCCCCAAGGCCATCAATGTAGTCGTACATGGTGCACCTGTTTGCTTGACTAGCTCGATTACCTCGGCTGAGGCATCGGCCAACACTGCACCGCCGCCCACATAAATCATGGGGCGCTCGGCTTGAGCCAGTAACTGCACCGCTTTTTTTATTTGACCTTGGTGGCCTTTGGTAACAGGCAGGTAGGAACGCAGACGCGGCTCACCTTTTTTAGGTGTATAACGTGCAGTTGCTACAGTAATGTCTTTGGGGATATCTACTAAAACGGGTCCGGGACGGCCTGTTTTAGCAATATAGAAAGCTTTACGAATCGTGTCTGCTAAATCGCGCACATCACGAACGAGAAAATTGTGCTTTACACAAGGACGCGTGATACCAATCGCATCACACTCTTGGAAAGCGTCTTCGCCAATGGCCTGTGAACTGACTTGGCCACTGATCACCACCATAGGAATAGAATCCGTATAAGCGGTAGCAATACCCGTTACGGCGTTGGTCAGACCTGGGCCACTGGTGACCAAAGCGACCCCAACTTTGTCGGATGAACGTGAATACGCATCCGCCGCATGAACGGCTGCTTGTTCATGACGAACTAGCACATGACGGAATTTGTCTTGCTTGTAAATAGCATCGTAGATGTAAAGTACCGCACCACCGGGATAACCGAAAACGTGTTCTACGCCTTCGTCGGCTAATGTGCGCACTACGATATCGGCGCCATTGAGTTCCATAATAATAGTTTTCCTTTCAGGTTTTGCTCAAACACCCCACCTGGCACTAAAGCCCGAGTCTGAATCAACAACGGCAACATGACCTAGCGCTTTAAAACCCACAGGGTTTTGCCACCTAGACACATTACAGAGTGATCTGCTCTCTGTGAGATACGGCAATCACGCCAACATGGCGTACAGCTTGAAACGAAAGCTCGGCAACACACGCTTATGACGTGGCCAGCAGCAATAAAAAAGGCGCAAATAATAGCAGGCGGATAACCGTGCAACTTAAAGCCTATTAATTCACTCTGATAAGAATGAATTAATTAGAATAACCCGTTTATCGAACCCTAAGCAACCCCAAGCTATAGCATGTTGGTATTGTGCAATGCAATAGCATACTCCTAAAAAGTAAATTCAGCGCCTCTAGCAGGCAAAAACAAAGCCATAGGTTGGGCACATGGGCAATAAACTTTTTAAAAGAAAGCCTGAATCCCTGTTTGAGCTCGCCCTAAGATTAAGGCATGCACATCGTGGGTGCCCTCGTAGGTATTGACCACCTCAAGATTGACCAGATGTCGAGCTATGCCGAACTCATCAGAGATGCCATTGCCCCCCAACATATCACGAGCTAAACGGGCTACATCTAGGGCTTTGCCACAAGAATTACGCTTCATCATAGAAGTCAACTCCACGGCAGCGCTACCTTCCTCTTTCATACGCCCCAAGCGCAAGCACCCTTGCAGCCCTAGGCTAATCTCGGTTTGCATATCTGCTAATTTTTTTTGAATCAACTGATTGGCGGCTAAAGGGCGACCAAACTGGTTACGATCTAGCGTGTACTGACGTGCCATATGCCAGCAAAACTCGGCAGCACCTAAAGCCCCCCAAGCAATGCCATAGCGAGCAGAGTTCAAACACGTAAAAGGCCCCCGTAAACCTACGACTTGAGGCAATACCTGTTCAGCACCCACCTCTACTTCTTCCATCACGATTTCCCCTGTAATGGATGCTCTTAAACCAACTTTGCCCTGAATAACGGGCGCGCTTAAACCCGCCATGCCTTTTTCAAGGATAAAACCACGTATTTGGCCGTTGTCGTCACCGCCTCTGACCTTAGCCCACACCACAAACACATCGGCGATAGGAGAGTTAGTAATCCATGTTTTAGTCCCCTGAAGCCTATAACTTCCACTTGAGGTCAACGTGGCATGCGTCTCCATCGCGCCGGGGTCTGAGCCATGATTAGGCTCGGTAAGACCAAAACACCCTATCCACTCCCCGGTGGCCAATTTAGGCAAATATTTCGATTTTTGTGCCTCAGAACCAAAAGCCTCTATAGGCACCATCACCAATGAGGATTGCACACTCATCATGGAGCGATAGCCCGAATCCACACGCTCTATTTCACGCGCAATCAACCCATAGCTCACATAATTTAAACCCGCCCCTCCGTACGCTTCTGCTACAGTGGGCCCTAATAAACCCAGCCCGCCCATTTCTTGGAATATTTCAATATCAGTCTGCTCATGTCTAAAGGCCTGCAACACGCGTGGCGCGAGTTTTTCTTGAGCATAAGCCTGTGCTGCCTCACGCACCATCCGCTCTTCCTCCGTCAACTGCAGGTCTAACAAAAAAGGATCATCCCAGTGAAAGGTAGCTCGTGCAGCCATGGTCTTG
>CANROS010000082.1 GCA_947632305.1 uncultured Paenalcaligenes sp.
AAGATCTCCTAGACGGAATAAATGGCTTTAGTGTAGCTGGAATCAAAAACGCCTGCTACAAGCAGGCGTTGGGGGGGGATTCGGTACGGCTTAGTGTCTGGCTTCGGCTCGGGGTGCAACATGATGCACGTCTTTGAGTCTAAAGCGGAAACGGATAAGTTGCCCTTTTTTGCAGGCTGCGTCTGCTGTATAGGTGGTGCAGCCGAACAACGGCGCACTATAAATAACTGTGCTGGCAATTTGTGGGCCGTGTTTAGGCTGTAAATAGACCACATCACCTAAGCGAATATCTGTTTTGTTTAATGTTGCGTCTTCGGGACGCGAAATGAGTTCATTTGGGTAAATTGTTTTCATTATAAGACTCCCTTTTGGTTGTTTTTATAAATAGCCGAGCACGTCGTAATAAGAGTAGTTTAGAGCTACTAGATGTTATTTTTATGACAATGTGCCGGTGAGTTAAACGATTAGTAATAATTATGATTTGATGCTTATAAACAACACACCAGGCTTATAAGCATCATTGTAGTATGTGATGGTGTGAAGCTCTTGTCAATAGGGGAAAAGAGGGGGTTAACTTTTGTAGCCAAAGTTTAACTTTAAGTTCATCTGAGCTTAATATCAGGGCTTTAGACTGGTTTTCTTTGTTTTGTATTTCAAGGAAGCTCTACTGTGAAAAAGACCTGCGCTATTTTACTTTCTGCTCTGAGTTGTATGGGGTGGGCCCATGCGCAACAAGAGCATTCAGCTGTGCTTAAAGGGCATGCTATTTTACCGGCAAATGCGACCATTCAGGCCCCTGCTGATGCTCCAGAGGATTTGAAAACCGCTGGTAAGTACACCACAGGTAAACGAGTGACTGAACTGGAAAGTGTGCCGGCTAAGTCAGCAGACCGATTGACAGGGCATCATTTGCCCATTCAAGGTCAGCCTTTGCAGGGCCATTCAGGTATAAAGGTCATGCCGGATGGCAGTATGTGGATTGTGACGGACAATGGTTTTGGTAATAAAGCCAACTCGTCAGATGCCATGCTATATGCGAATCGATATCAAATCGACTGGGAAAAAAATACCTTTGTTCCTTTGGAAACAGTATTTTTAAGTGACCCACAAAAAAAAGTACCATTTAGAATTATACACGAAAATACAGAAAATCGCTATTTAACCGGTTCGGATTTTGACTTGGAAAGCATTCAGGTTCTAGGGGACTCCATTTGGTTCGGTGAGGAATTTGGCCCGTATTTGATTAAAGCGGATAAACAAGGTCAGGTTCAAGCCATTTTTGAAACATTTGTGGGTGACACGCTGTTGCAGTCACCGGATCATTATGCGGTGCGCACGCCAGGTGCGCCAGATGGGACGTATGCAGGGGTGAATCTTAGCCGCTCTAAAGGTTTTGAAGGTATGGCGGCATCCAAAGACGGGGCTTTTCTTTATCCTCTGCTAGAGGGGGCCTTGTGGGAAGAGGCTAATCAAAGCTGGGAAGAGCGAGAAGGTAAGCGCGTGCTACGTGTTTTAGAGTTTGATGTAGCTCAAGAAGAGTGGACGGGTCGTCATTGGTTTTACCCACTAGAGGCTGAACATCATGCGATAGGTGATTTCAATATGATTGACGCCACTACCGCCTTGGTGATTGAGCGAGATAATGGTGAGGGCACTCCCGACAAAGCATGTAAAGACAATCAAGCGACAGAGCAGTGTTTTTCTCAGTTACCTAAATTTAAACGGGTCTACAAGATCGAGTTCACGCCGGAGATGGCAGGTAATGCTGTACGCAAGGTCGGCTACATCGATTTGTTGTCCATTGAAGACCCACATACACTAGCGCAAAAGCCATTAACGGATGGTGTATTGCAGTTTCCTTTTTTCACCATTGAAAACGTAGATGTGGTGGACGATAAGCATATCGTAGTCGGTAATGACAATAACTACCCCTTTTCATCTAGCCGTGAGCCTAATCAGCAAGATGATAACGAGTTAATTTTGTTAGAGGTCACTGACTTACTGCAGGCACGCTAAATCGAAGGTAGCCTGTTCCCGCTCAGCGCTTGTTTAGAAACTAGCGCTGAGTCTTCCTAATGAGTACTTACCAGTCCATAGATAGCTTATGCTGCTTTTTTAATTTCTTTTCGGATATTATGGTGCAGTAGGATCAAGCCTACTAGGCAAAAGCGAAGAGCAAAGTCGTGGGTAGTGGGGTTATTCAAATTAGGAAAATACCGTTGTGACAATTGAAATTGGGTTGGTTTTGCTAATCGCCGTGGTGGCGATTTTTCTGTTTGCCACAGAAAAACTCCGGATTGATGCTGTGGCTTTGCTGGTGTTGTGTGCTTTAGCCATTTTAAACCTGGTGAGTCCTGCTCAAGCCTTAAGCGGTTTTAGTAATCAAGCGACGATCACGGTAGCTGCTATGTTCATTCTAGCGGCAGGCTTACAAAACAGTGGGGCTTTGTCAGGAATAGGGCGCTTGCTGGGGCGGGCTAAGTCACCATTTTTCTTTTTACTCACCTTGTTTGGTGTCTTGGCGTTAGTGGCGCCTTTTGTGAATAATACGGCAGTGGTAGCGGTATTTATGCCTTTGGTGATGACTGCGGCTGCTAGCATAGGCATGTCGGCCTCTAAAGCATTAATTCCCCTGTCGTATGTGTCTCAAATGGCAGGCGTCTGTACCTTGGTAGGGACCTCTACCAACCTATTGGTCAATGCGATGGCCAGAGATCTCGGGCATCCTGGTTTTAGTATGTTTGAGTTCACTCCGTTAGGAGTGATTTGTTTTATAGCTGGTAGCCTTTATTTGTTGACCTTGGGACGTTGGTTGTTGCCTGATACACGAGGCAACGAACTGGTAGAGCACTATGAGTTAGGCAAATACATTACAGAACTACGCGTCATGCCAGAATCCTCCTTAATAGGGACTTCAGTCGGAGAGGCCAAACTAGGAGAGGAATATGGTGTCTATGTCTTAGAGTTGCTACGAGGCGAAGAAAAATCGTGGTCGCCTCGTTCACAGGTGCTACAAGCGGGTGATGTGCTCATCGCTAGGGGTGACTGGTCTAAATTAGATAAACTAAGAAATAATACCGGTCTAGAGATTAACACCGAGTTTAAGCTAAGGGCTCAAATCCTCGAAGAGGGCACGCAGCAGGTTTTGACTGAGGTGATGATTGCACCGCGCTCCCGCGTGATTGGCAGCAGTTTGGCTTTTCTGGATAGGCGTTGGCAACATAGCGCTACGGTGTTGGCGGTACATCGGCGCGGGGAAATATTGCGTAAACGACTCAAAGACGTGCGTTTGAATGTGGGCGATGTGTTGTTGATGTTAACGCCCGAAAGCGAAATGCCCGCTTTGCGCAAAGACAGAAATGTCATTGTATTAAGTCAGCGTGAAGCAGAAAAACCCAAAGGCTGGCGTGCTCCTTTTGCGTTGGCCGTGATGGCTCTAGTTATTGGGGTGTCTGCCCTAGGTTGGGCGCCTATTGCTATCACTTCATTAATAGGGGCCGTGTTGGTAACTCTTGCGGGGTGCTTAGAGTCCGATGAAGCCTACGATGTGATTGATTGGCGCATTATTATTTTATTAGCCGGTCTACTGCCCTTGGGGGTAGCGATGACACAAACGGGTGCTGCCGAGTTCATTGTGGCGCACAGCATAGGTTTAGTGAGTGACTCGGGTCCGCTGGTCGTCTTGGCTGTCTTGTATTTGATGGCTTTATTGCTGACAGAGTTCATGAGTAATGCTGCTGCAGCGGTGTTGTTGACTCCCATAGGCATGTCTACCGCTACTATGCTAGATGTTGATGCGACGCCTTTCTTAATTGCGGTCACTTTTGCCGCTTCCACCAGTTTTGCTACGCCTGTGGGTTACCAAACCAACACCATGGTGTATAACGCTGGGGGCTATAAATTTACCGATTTTGTGAAAGTGGGCTTGCCCCTTAACCTAATTTTTTGGGTTTTGGGTGTGATTTTTATTCCTATTTTCTGGCCTTTTTAGGCTAAGTCTACGGATTTGTCTGTTGACTCATAGGTGGTTCTGATTATGTGTATGTTGGGGAGAGGATGTCTTGTTGAAGAGGGTAGAGACCACCCCATAATGGAAATCTGTGAATTAAAATTGGGGTTGAGGGATATAGGGTTTACCGTTTTTAGGGAGATAAATACCATGCTCATTGACGTCCATTACCATTACGCCATTCGTTGAATCAAAACATGCCGTCGCTTTCCATTTGCTTGGTGTAAACCAGTCATAAGGGGGTTGTATACGTTGCTCGTCAGTTATCCAGCTAGTTGGAAATGGAAACATCAGGATATAACCAACTGGGCAATGCAGGGCAAGTTCTGCCGCTTCTATTTGATATTCCTCTGCTAGCTCTATGGTTAGGCTAGTGCCTTCTACTGACATGGCATAGGCCAAGACGCCGGCAATGGGTGTGGGCTCAAGAAAACGGACTGCTGCTAAATCTAATAAAGGATCTTGATCAGGGAGATCCGTAAATCGATGGGGGTCACCTCTATTAATAAGGCTTCCCGCTTTAATCTCTAACTCGCCAAAATGAGTAGATTTATTTAAGGGGGTGTTACGACGTACTGTTTCTGTTGCACGAGCTCGATCCGTTTGATAGCCTGAATACCACGTTCCAATAGCGGTTAACCCAAACCAAATAGGATACAAGCTTAAACAAATAACAAGTATCCGAACGGAGCAGGACAAGGGCTTACGAGGTTTGCCTTGTTTTGCTTTGGTATACCGCCATACCCCCCAAGCTAGCAATACGACTGTGATAATAATAGCCACTAAAGTCATTAAATAAACGGCTAGGAAAATACCACCCACTGCAGCAGTGGAACCGAACTGCTGAAGACTGTGCATACTTGCTGTAGCAAAAGAATAAATCATAGATCGCAGCTAAAAATCAAAAGGCAGAGGGGTTAAAGGTATAAACGGTTTCAGCACATGGTTTTTTGTTTTTGATTTTGACTTTAGTGGACTAGGCTACGTCCAGCTTGCGTGGTGTGCGCCACTGCTGCAGCGTTAGAGAGGAAGCGTATTGCCGACTAAAAAGCTGACCAAACCACCCCAAAAAGCCCAAAAAAAAGCCAACTTTAACAGTTGGCGATTTTTTAAGTGCTTGATTTTGCTAAGGTATTTGGTGGAGCCGGGGGGAATTGAACCCCCGTCCGCAAGCCCTCTGCAGGCAGTTCTACATGTTTAGTCGGATAATTTTATTTTTTAGCCTTGAGCCATGCCATTCGACAGGCCATCTCTTAGCGATCCACGTAGTTTTAGGTTCAAGCCGTGTGGCCCGGATCAAACCGATTCTTTGTAAATAACGTTGCTGCTAGGAACCTAGCCTGGCCCAAAGACAAACCAGTGCAACGACTCTAAGACCGGTTTTTAAGCGGCTAGAGCGAAACGCTCATCATTGGCGTTTATAGTTTTCCAGTGGATTTACGAGCGAACTGGTGCTCGACATGCCCTACTCTGTTTCGTGACCCACGTCGAAGCCAGGTCGGCCCCTTTGTGTTCAAGCACTTAAACTTAGTAAGCCGTTTAATTATACGACATTTGAGATGCTTTGTCTAAATGAATGCGGTACTATGCGTTGCATCATCTATTTTTTATGGGCGAGACTTGGGTCTTGCCTACATGTGTTTTTAAAGGAAAGGAAGAATGACGAGCTCTAAGCGGCACGGGGGGCTACTTGGTTGGATCACCTCGACTAGTCTAGTGGGTCAAATTGTGGCGGGTTTGATTGCGGGTGTGTTGATAGCGATCATTGCGCCAGAATTTGCATCTACCCTGTCTTTTTTAGGCGATATTTTTATTAATGCCCTAAAAGCCGTGGCTCCTATACTGGTATTTGTATTGGTGATGGCAGCGATTGCGAACCATCGCCAAGGCTCGCAAAGCAATGTGGGGCGTGTCTTGGCTTTGTATGTAGTAGGGACTTTTTTAGCGGCCATTTTGGCTGTTGTAGCGAGTTTTTTGTTTTCTGTAACAATTCAGTTGCAGCCTACAACAAGCGAGATTAATCCTCCTGGCAATGTTTTAGAGGTTTTGTTCACGGTTATTCTAAATATTGTGGATAATCCTATCCATGCCTTGCTGAATGCTAATTATATGGGCGTGCTGGCTTGGGGGGCGGGCCTTGGTATTGCATTGCGTCAGGCTAAAGAAAATACCAAGCATGTTATAACAGACTTTAGTTTGGCGGTGACGGCTTTAGTGCAATTGGTTATCCGATTTGCTCCGCTGGGGATCATGGGTATTGTGACAGGTATGGTCGCTACTACAGGTTTTAGCGTGCTGTTGGATTATGCTCGTCTCTTGACACTTTTGGTGGGTTGCATGTTGGTGGTAGCTTTGGTGCTCAACCCTATTATTGTCTGGACGCAAATTCGTCGTAATCCTTACCCTTTGGTCTGGGCATGCTTAAGAGAGAGTGGTGTTACCGCTTTCTTTACGCGTAGTTCGGCTGCTAATATTCCTGTCAATATGGCCCTAGCCAAAAGATTGAATGTGAGCGAGGATATGTATTCAGTTTCGATTCCTTTGGGCGCTACCATCAACATGGCTGGTGCTGCGGTAACAATTACTATTCTGACGTTGGCTGCGGTAAATACACTAGGAATAAGTGTAGATATTGGGAGTGCTATTTTATTGAGTATGTTGGCTTCCGTTGCAGCGTGTGGCGCTTCTGGTGTGGCTGGTGGCTCTTTGTTATTGATTCCTTTGGCCGCTAGTTTATTTGGCTTGCCTAATGACATCGCCATGCAGATTGTAGGGGTGGGTTTTGTTATTGGTGTAGTACAGGATTCAGTTGAAACAGCATTAAACTCGTCTACTGACGTGCTCTTTACGGCTGCTGCTTCTATTCATCAAGAAAACCAGTTGGCGCAGGCAGTATAAAACTTATCTTTGTTTTAATAAGACTTTAGCGGGCTTAGCCCGCTTTAGTTTTATTTTTGTAGCCAGTCTAAAATTTGTGGAAAGATTTCCTGCGCATGGTTGCTGACGTAGTCAGCCTGCCAGGAAGGAATAGCCGGGTCAAAGTTGCAATAGCCATACGCCGTGACCAGAGTGGCCATGCCAGCAGCCTTGCCTGCCACAATATCGCGCTCATCGTCGCCGATGTAAATGCAGTTTTTAGGCTCAATGCCTGTGAGCTCGCAGGCTAAAAATAAGGGGGCAGGGTGGGGTTTAATATGTGGCGTAGAATCCCCACCTACTAACACCCTGCTGCTCTGACTTAAACCAAAGTGGTCCATGATGGGCTGAGTTAAATGCACCACTTTATTGGTGACCACTCCCCAGCTTACTCCCAATTCATTTAATTGTTCGATAAGCTCTTCGATGCCATCAAAAGGGTGGCTGTGTACGATAGAGTGAGCTGCATAATGCGTTAGAAACAGATCTTTTTGTTGTTCGTAGTCAGGATGGTCTGTTTCCATGTCTAGAGCAGCTTTAAGCAAACCGCGGGCGCCTTTGGAAGCATAGGGACGTAGGTAGTCCAGCGGCAAGGGATCTAAATGGTGTAGAGATCGCAGATAGTTAGCGCTGTTAGCTAGATCCGGCGCGGAGTCAATCAATGTGCCGTCAAAATCAAATAAAACCAATTTATTGAGCATCTACGCGTCCTTTTGAGTAGCAATTAAGTAATTGACACTGCTGTCGCCGCTAAGCTTGTAGTGTTTGGTGATGGGGTTGTATTCCAGTCCTTTGATTTGGTGAGCGTGCAGTCCGGCTTCACGCGCGCTACGCACGAGCTCGCTAGGCTTGATAAAGCTTTCGTACTCATGGGTGCCTTTGGGGACCAAGTTAAGCACGTATTCCGCACCCAATATAGCGAATAAAAATGATTTGGGATTACGGTTTAGCGTAGAGAAAAATACCCAGCCGCCAGGTTTAACTAATTGGGCGCAAGCATGAATAACGGAAGCGGGATTGGGCACATGCTCAAGCATCTCCATGCAAGTGACCACGTCAAATTGCTGGGGATGAGCCTCTGCCATGGCTTCAGCGCTAATCAATTGATAATCGACTTTTATGCCGGTTTCCAAACTGTGTAGGCGGGCAATTTTCAAGGAACGTTCGGCTAGATCTATACCTGTGACTTGGGCGCCTTGAGCGGCCATGGACTCGGCTAAGATACCACCACCACACCCTACATCAAGGATTTTTTTATTTTCCAGAGTACCTACGGTGTTTTCAATCCAGCCTAAACGCAATGGATTGATTTCATGTAAGGGTTTGAATTCGCTGGTAGGGTCCCACCATTTAGAGGCTAGGGCGCTAAATTTCTCAATTTCTGCGGGGTCGACGTTGATGGTAGTCATGGTTTTAGACCTATAAAAAATAAAGGCTCCTAAAATCTAGGAGCCTTTATTGTATCGCTTTACGCTGAATCAGTAAGCTTTGAGTGAATCAAAGGATTACTGTTTGCGTGAACCTACGATTTCGATCTCTACACGGCGGTTCTGCGCGCGACCTTCGCGAGTAGCGTTGGTTGCGATAGGATCTGCTTCACCTTTACCTTCGGTGTAGATGCGGTCAGCAGCAATGCCTCGGGATACAAGGTATTCCTTAACAGAGTTAGCGCGGCGCTCAGATAGCTTTAAGTTGTAAGCTGCTGGACCGGTGGAATCTGTGTAACCTACAGCAATGATAGTTTCTAGGTCTAAGGTGCTGGCTTGGTCGGCAACTTGGTCTAGAACCTGACGGCCTTCAGGCTTCAAGTTAGCTTTGTCGAAGTCAAAGAAAGTGTCAGCGTTTAGTACTACTTTTGTGCTGGTAGGAGCCACTACAAGTACTTCTTCTTCCACTTGTGCGACTGGTACGCCATCACAACCGGCGATGCCTGTTGCAGGTGTCCAGAAGTTGTTACGCCAGCACAAATCTGTGCTGTTTTTCCATACTTCACCAAAGTTACTTTGCCAGTTGTTTACTACGCCATTAGTTTGAGCTGACACAGCACCAGTGGCTGTGGCTGCCGCAAAGGCGAGTGCAAGTGCGATTTTGGAGGGTTTATTC
>CANROS010000083.1 GCA_947632305.1 uncultured Paenalcaligenes sp.
TTGTTAGATGTAGAGAAACGTGAGCGTTTGCACACCGTGGGGCGCTTGGATGTGGATACCACAGGGTTGATTTTGATTACGGATGATGGCCAATGGACACATCGTATTATTTCACCACGCCAACAGTGCGATAAGGTCTATGTGGCCACATTAGCTGAACCCTTGCCTGATAATGCAGAGGAGATATTTCAGGCAGGTATTTTGCTGAACGGAGAGGACAAAGCGACTTTACCTGCTTTGTTAGAGCGCATAGATGAACGTACAGCGCGACTGACGATCCAAGAGGGAAAATACCATCAGGTTAAACGTATGTTTGCTTCTTTGGGAAATCTGGTTCTGAACTTGCATCGTGAACGGATTGGTTCAATTGCTTTGGACGAGAGTTTAGAACTAGGGGAGTCCCGCTATTTAACCCCAGCTGAAGTACAAGAGTTAGCGGCTGAGAGCCAAACGTAAAGGTGAAGGAGTAAGAGGCGTATACCTAAGAGACAGAGTCACTCTAACTGAAAATGAGGAGCCACAATGAGTACTGAGTCATCAAAAAAAGCAGTTGCTCATGCAAGTACCCAGCAGGAAAATAACAGTACATCAGCGCTGCTGTTGCCTGCACGAGAAGCCATGCTAGGTGAAGGTATGTTAGTGCGGCGACTTTTACCCCATAGGCAGCAACGGATGATCGGTGCATGGTGTTTTTTTGACCATGCCGGGCCGGCCGATGTGAGCCAAGGGCGGGGTATGCGTGTGGGGCCACATCCGCATACGGGATTGCAAACCTTTAGCTGGATGATAGAGGGAGAAATCCTGCATAGAGACAGCTTAGCGTTTGAGCAATTGCTACAACCGGGACAGGTTAACTTGATGACTGCGGGTAAGGGCATTTCTCATTCCGAAGAGTCGCCCGAGTCACGGTCTTCTACGTTACAGTTGGCGCAGTTTTGGATAGCCTTACCCGAATCCCAACGGTTTAGAGAGCCTGCGTTTGAACATTATCCCGACTTACCTCGTATAGAGAAAAATAACGCAGTCATCACTGTATTGGTAGGGGCGTTATTTGACGAGGTATCTCCAGTAGAGGTGTATTCACCATTGTTAGGGCTTGATATTCAAACGTCGGGTGAAAGCAGTTTGAGTCTTCCTTTAAAACCAGAGTTTGAATACGGTATAGCCGTTTTAACGGGTAGCGCACAGGTGAATGGCGAATCTATTTACCCGGGGCAGTTGTTATATTTGGGGCAAGACAGAACGCAAATTTTGATAGAGACCACTGAGGTCAGCCAAATTATTTTGATAGGAGGCGAGCCTTTTGCAGAAGACATTATGATGTATTGGAATTTTGTGGCTAGGAATAAAGACGAGGTATTGGAGTCTATTCGTTTATGGCATGAGACCGATCATTTTGGTGTGGTAGAGGGCTATGATGGCTCACCTATTCGTTCCCCTGAGTTGAAATAATGTTTTTGGTTTAGAGCTAAAGGTTTCATGTGGAACAGCATAAGAAAAGCGGCTTTTAAGCCGCTTTTCTTATTGCCAGTAGGTTGCGATAAAGGGGTGCGTTGTAATAAAAAACGCGGTTTCATCAATCAACAACCAAAGAGCTGTACCACCCATTAAGAGCGCCATACAAAGATTAAAGCGTTGTAGTTGTTTGGGCTCACGTAAAAAGTGTTTTAGTTTAGATCCCAAGGCAGCCCAGATAAAGATGCAGGGAAACAGAGCCAAACCATTGATGAGGGTAATGGTTAAGTAGTCACTTAATTGGCTAGAAGGAGAACTAAAGAGGATGGCAATATTAATAGCCATGAGCCAGGCTTTGGGGTTAATCCACTGAAACAGCGCCATCTGCCAGAGGCTCATGGGTTTTTCGGGTTGAGACTTTTCCTCGCCTAAACTTGAGCGATAGAGCTTTAAAGAGAGCCACAGTAAATAGCTACAGCCTATGATTGCCAGTGGAAAGCGTAATTCTTGAACCCAGTTAAAGAGTAGATGAAAGGTGCTTAGCGCTAAAATGCATTGAATACAGCTGCCTAATATAACGCCAAAACAAAGAGGTAAAGAGCGCTTTAAGCCGAAGTTGACTCCAGTGGCCGTTAAAATTAGGTTGTTAGGGCCTGGGGTGATAGACATCACTACAATATAGTTGATAAGAGCGAAGTAGTTCATAGGTGTACACAGAGAGGAAAAGCAACGGTACGTAGCATACACCCAAACGGTGTTTGTCAGAACCCATCCTATTCGGGATGGCTGGGGGTGGCTCATGGTGTCGAGGAGTGAGGATTGGGCTTATGACCGCCTTGCGACAGAAGTGTGGCGAAATAGTAAAACCCTCATAGGTTCAGTTTGCATAAGCTCGTATAATTAAAGCAGTTTTTGCTTTCATCTCTTAAGTGTGTTCTTTTCATGAAAAAAATTGTTCGAGCCAAGTTGCACGGTATTACTATTACTGGGGCTGACTTGAATTATCACGGCTCAATTACTTTGGACCCCGAAATCTGCGAACAAGCTGGCATTTTGCCCATGGAGTTTGTGGATATTTGGAATAAAAACAGTGGTGCGCGTATCTCTACTTATGTGATTTACGGCGAGCCGGGCTCACGTTGTTGCATCTTAAATGGGGCAGCCGCTCGCACTTGTCAGCGTGGTGATCAGGTGATTATTTGTTCTACGGAATACATTGATACGCCACAGATTTTTGACATTCAGCCCGTGGTTTTAACATTTGACGCACAGAATAATGTGGATGAGGTCATGAGCTACCACGTCTATGCCACCCCAGAGCGTCCTTATAATTTTCGTATTCAACGCGAAGAGCGCCCTAATCAGGCCGAGCGTCAGCTGGTCAATGTGGACGTAGACGCCTTGGCAGCAGACCTACGTGCGCGTGGTTTAAATGATCATGCGATTGCGGATATTTTGTCCTGTCATTTGAATCAGTTCGCTTCTTAAGCGGCTGGCCTACTGGGTAGGCAGAACAAGCTGTGATGCACTATTGGTTTTAGCAAGTAGCTAGAAACCAATAGTGCATTTTTTATGCTCGGCCTTCTTCTACGGCATGACACGCGACTTGTGTTTTGTGATGCTGTAATAAAGCCGGGTTTTGTTGTCTGCAGCGCTCGTTAGCAAGCGGGCAGCGTGGGTGGAAAGTACAGCCTGAGGGTGGGTTTAACGGGTTAGGGACTTCGCCTGCCACCGGAATTCGGGCTTTGCCCGAACCCGTCATATCTGGAATGGCACCCAGTAGCATTTGGGTATAGGGGTGCAAGGGGGTATTAAAAAGGGTATTGCGATCGGCAATTTCGACAATACGGCCTAAGTACATGACCCCTACGCGGTCGGCCACATGATGTACCACTGCGAGGTTGTGGGAGATGAATAAATAACTCAGGCCCAAAGACGTTTGCAGGTCTTTCATTAGATTTAAGACCTGTGCCTGCACCGAAACGTCTAAGGCAGAGGTGGGCTCATCACACACAATAAACTCAGGGTTTAAGGCTAAGGCTCGTGCTATAGAAATACGTTGGCGTTGACCTCCAGAAAACTGGTGCGGATAGCGGTTTTGATCTGAAGGATTTAAACCCACTTGTTCGAGTAGCTCTCCAACCCGCGCCGTTTGTTCGGATTGGGAGAGTTCGGTATGTGTTTTTAATGGTTCGGCAATGATGCGACCCACGCGCCAACGTGGATTTAAGCTGGCGTAGGGGTCTTGGAAAATCATTTGCAACCGCCGCCGCATGGCTTGCTTTTGGGTTGGGTTCATTGTGGTAATGTCCATGCCATCAAAATGGATACTGCCACGGGTTAGATCATAGAGACCGGCCAAAAGACGAGCTACGGTGGATTTGCCACAGCCGGATTCGCCTACTAAAGCCAAGGTTTCCCCTTTGTTTAGCGTAA
The DNA here is from genome assembly GCA_947632305.1 of uncultured Paenalcaligenes sp. GTDB lineage: Bacteria > Pseudomonadota > Gammaproteobacteria > Burkholderiales > Burkholderiaceae_B > Paenalcaligenes. The sequence goes on from CANROS010000083.1 coordinate 3,892, forward strand.
AGCTAACCCCATCTACCGCATGCAAAAGCACACGGGGTTTACGATAAATAAGACGGTCTAACCAAGAGGGAGAAACATCAAAAAAGCGCGCCGCGTCTTTGACTTCAAGTAAAGGGGTGCTCATGCGGGTTCTCCTTGGTGTAACCAACAAGCGACTTGGCGTTCTTTGATCTGGGTAAGATCGGGACGCTCTACTTTGCAACGCGGCATGACTTCTTTGCAGCGAGGATTAAAAGCACAGCCTGGGGGAATGGCATTTAAGCGCGGCATGCTGCCTGGAATTTGCTCTAGGCGCTCAAGACTGCGTTGAATATCAGGGATAGAGCGCATTAACCCAGCCGTGTAAGGATGCAAAGGGCGTTGAATGACCTCGTGGACTGGTCCGACCTCAATGATGCGTCCTGCATACATAACCGCTACACGGTCAGCGGTCTCTGCAATTACCCCCATATCGTGGGTGATAAGCATGACCGAGGTACCGTGTTCTTTACAGAGCTTTTTAAGTAAATCAATGATCTGAGCCTGAATGGATACATCCAGTGCGGTGGTGGGTTCGTCAGCGACGATGAGTTTAGGCTCAGCGGCTAAAGCCAAGGCGATGACCACGCGTTGGCGCATCCCCCCTGAAAACTGATGGGGATAATGGTTAATGCGTTCACGTGCAGCAGGAATGCCTGTGGACTCGAGCAGTTCGATGGCTCGCTCTTGGGCTTGTTTTTGGCTGAGGTTAAGGTGAGTTTGGATGGTTTCTACGAGCTGATGACCAACGGTATAGAGCGGGTTTAACGAGGTCAGCGGGTCTTGGAATATGGCTCCAATTTCTTTGCCTCGCAGTTTGCGCATTTGCTCTTCGGGTAGGTTGTCGATGCGACGCCCATCAAAGAGAATTTCACCACCGGCAATACGGCCTGGAGGTTCGAGAAGACGAATAATAGAGCTGCCTGTTAAGGATTTGCCGGCACCCGATTCACCGACTACACCTAATACCTCGCCGCTTTTAATGTGAAAAGACACATCGTTTAAAGCAGTAAGCACACCACGTCGGGTAGGGAACTCTACATTGAGATTTTTGACTTGGAGTAAGGTGCTCATATTAATTCAATCGTGGGTTAAGCGCATCGCGTAACCAGTCACCGAGTAAGTTCACAGAAAGAACTAGCAAAATTAATACCAGTCCAGGGAAAATCGTAATCCACCATTCGCCAGAGAAAAGGAAGTCATTCCCCACGCGAATTAACGTGCCCAAAGAAGGAGAAGTGGGCGGCACACCGACGCCTAAGAAAGAGAGGGTGGCTTCAGTAATGATGGCGGTGGCTAAATGCACTGTAGCCAAAACTAAGACGGGGCCTAGTACATTAGGCAGTACATGATTAAACATAATACGTGAACCGGAAACGCCAATGACTTTGGCGGCTTGGACGTATTCTTTGTTTTTCTCTACTAGAGCTGAACCACGTACGGTACGCGCATATTGAGGCCAGCCGGCTAGAGCAATTGCACCCACTAAGACAGGAAAAGCAATTACATCTAACATGTTTTGTGGCACGGCAGCACGTGCTACACCATCAATGAGTAAAGCAATTAAAATGGCTGGAAATGACAGCTGTACATCGGCCACACGCATAATAAAAGCGTCTATGCGCCCACCAGCGTAGCCAGCAATAAGCCCCAAGGTAATGCCAACGATCATGGAAAGAAAGACCGAGGCGAAGCCTATAAGCAAAGAAATGCGCATGCCATACATCAGAGACGACAGTAGGTCTCGACCCTGGCTGTCTGTGCCGAGTAAATAGGTAACAAGGCCATCGGACTCCCAAACGGGAGGCAACAGTGCATCCATTAAGTTAATGGAGGCTAAATCAAAAGGGTTGTGAGGGGCTAACCAAGGAGCCCCAAAAGCACCAATAAACAGAATCAGTGTCATCAGGGTGGCGAAGATGGCGACTGGCGAGTGGCGCCAGGACCAAGCAATATCGCTATCCCAAAATAGATGTAATCGGTTCATTAGCGTGACCCCCCTTGACTGGCGCTGATGCGTAAACGCGGGTCGACTGCAAAATAGAGCAAATCAACAATCAGGTTGATGCACACAAAGACTAAGGCAATTAAGCAGAGATAAGCCGCCATCACTGGCACGTCAGCGAACTGTACCGCTTGGATGAAAAGCAAACCCATACCAGGCCATTGAAAAACAGTTTCGGTCACAATAGCAAAAGCAATAATGCCCCCTAGTTGTAAGCCGGTAATGGTAATCACAGGCACCATGGTGTTTTTCAAAGCGTGTCCAAAGTGGATGGCGCGTTGGCTGAGCCCACGGGCACGGGCAAACTTAATATAGTCTGTACGTAGGACTTCCAACATTTCAGAGCGGACTAAGCGCAGGATCAGGGTAAGCTGGAATAAAGACAAGGTAATGGCGGGCAGAATCAAATGACGCCAACCATCGATGGATAATAACGCCGTGCTCCACCAGCCAATATAGGTGACCTCGCCCCGACCATAGCTGGGTAACCAACCGAGCTGCACAGAGAAGACCAAAATAAGCAAAATCCCGATTAAAAACGTAGGCAGAGAAATGCCTAATAAAGAAAAAGCTAAGATGGTCTGAGAAATAAAGCCGTTGCGGCGTAAAGCGGTATAAACCCCCAGCGGCAGGCCGATGGCCAGCGCTAAAATAGCAGCCGTCACAGATAGTTCTACGGTGGCGGGCAAACGGTCTTTAAGCAGTTCGGACACACTTTGTCCTTGGCGTAACGACAGGCCAAATTCACCATGTACTGCGTTTTTTACAAAATGCCAAAACTGAACCAGAGCGGATTGATCTAATCCTAGACTGGTGCGTAAGGCGGCGCGGTCGGCATCTGTAGCGTCTTGACCGAGCATAATAGTGACGGGATCACCAATGTATCTGAAAAGAATAAACGCTAATAAGCTAACGGCTAACATCACTAGCACGGCTTGGAATAAGCGTCGAATAATAAATACCAGCATAGGGTGAGTTGTGGGGGTAGACGATCAGCCTTGCCCCACAATCCTTTTTTAGAGGTTAATCAATGGTCACCCAGTGCGCGCTTAGACGATTGTCTGCACGGTGCACTACGTCGACGTTCTTTGCCATAGCCCAAGGAATGACTTGGTCATGTAGTGGGATGTGACCCACTTCATCGGCATGGATTTTTAAGACTTGTTGAATGGCCGCGGTACGTTTGGCCTCATCGGTTTCCGTTTTGATCTGGTCGATGAGGGCATCGACTTCGGCATTTTCATAGTTGCCAAAGTTAAAGGACCCATCGGCTCCTTCGCCTTTGCTGTGCATTAGGCTTTGGATGGTATAGAGCGCATCAAAGGTGGGTACGCCCCAGCCAAATAAGTAGGCGCTGGTATCGTAGGATTGAACTTTGGGGAAGTACGTGGCGCGAGGCATGGCATTAAGAGAGGTTTTGATGCCAGCACGAGCCCACATGCCTACTATGGCCTGACAAATGGCTTCATCATTGATATAGCGATTATTGGGGCAGTCTAAGGTGAAGCTGATCTCGTTGGGCTCGTAGCCAGCGTCTTTGATCAGCGCCTTGGCTTTTTCAATGTCAGCAGCGGGGCGTTGTGCGAGTTCTTCGCTCCAACCGTGGACCTGGGGAGCTATCATGGTGCCGGTGGGGGCAGAAGAGCCACGCATCACGGCTTTTTTGATGGCTTCTGGATCAATGGCTAAATACAGCGCTTCGCGCACACGCTGATCTGCAAACGGATTTTTACCTTTGACTGCACTGTATTTTAGCTCGGGGCTTTTTTGGTCTAGGCCAATATAAATGGTGCGGTACTCGTTGCCTTCAACCACTTTGGCTTGTTGCTTTAGACGTTGTAAATCTTGGGCAGGTGGATCCAAAACAAAGTCAACTTCGCCGGATAATAAGGCAGCAGTACGCGTTGCATTTTGTTTAATGGGTGTGTAGACCACTTTGGTGACATTGCCTGGCTTGGTGTCTTGGCCCCACCAGTCAGGGTTTTCTACATAGACCGTACGAATATCGACTTCGCGTGATTCGAGTTGGTAGGCTCCGGTACCATTAGCATGGCGGGCAGAGTAGGTTTCTTGTTGGTTGGCAAAGTCCTGAGGGGCCATTGCGTTATTGGCTTCAGACCAGGCTTTATTCATAATAAAGACATTAGGCAGCTGACGCAGTAGGACTGGGTTAGGGCCATCTGTTTCTATTTCTACGGTGTAATCATCGACTTTGCGTACGTCTTTAATGCCGTTCACGTAGGCTTTAAAGTTAGACGTGGGTGCCATGGCTCGGTTAACAGAGAACACCACGTCATCGGCTGTAAAATCTGCCCCATCATGAAATTTCACACCTTCGCGTAATTTAAAACGCCAAACCGTGTCGGATTCATTCGTCCATTCGACCGCCAAAGAGGGGACTATTTGGAAATCTTTGTCGTAATCGACTAAAGGCTCGTAAACATAACTGCTGGCCGCAATAGTCATGCCTTCATTTTGAGCGTGAGGGTCTAAGGTTAGAATATCCCCTTGACTGGCCCAACGTAGCGTTTTGGCCTGGCCTAAAACTGGCACAAATAAAGCGGCGGTTAGTGCTGCTATTAAAAGTTTCTTATGCATAAAGCTTGCTCCTTTAAAGCGAGTTTGTTTATTTCATAATGTCTGGAACCATAATAGGCCTCAATCTTAATCCTAGGTGATCTAAAAACAAAACAGATCAAAGAAATATAGAAATCAGATAATGACACGACGAGTTGCCCACCTAGATATGGATGCCTTTTATGCATCGGTTGCTTTATTGCGCTACCCAGAGTTACGGGGCGCTGTGTTGGTGGTGGGGGGACGTAATGTGCCAGAGCCTAAACAAAGAACAGATGGAACTTGGCACTATGCACGCCTTGGCGACTATGCAGGGCGCGGCGTGGTGACCACGGCAAGTTATGAGGCACGAGCCTTAGGGGTTTTTTCTGCGATGGGCTTGATGAAAGCTGCCCAGTTAGCTCCCCATGCTATTTTGTTGCCTGCAGACTTTAATGCCTATAGGTATTATTCCCGTTTGTTTAAAAAAGCAGTAACTCAAAT
>CANROS010000084.1 GCA_947632305.1 uncultured Paenalcaligenes sp.
AGCATTTATTTTTGCAAGACCTTCTTAATTCCGCTTAAACAAAAGAGCTAACTCGTAGCGTTTTTGTTTAAGCCCTGGAAACCCAGATAAGCATTAAACTATAACAAAAACTATTCAATGTTGCAAGCTGAAATTTTCTCAAAACAAAAAGTTAAACAAAAAATTTAGCGGCTTTGCTTTTCAGCGAAGGATCGAATATTAAACCCAAACAACCCAACTGTCAAGCATTTAGTTTTAGCTCCTGCCTCGCTTGAAAACCTAGGGTTAACCCTGATGCCTGCGTGACAGAAAAGTAACTATAGCACTATGCTTTACACTTTAGCAAGTCTTTTCTTAAAATTATTCCATCAGCCTTTATGCCGCAGAGAAAGCCCTAGTTATATATAGAGCTGACTTATCTAGTGCTCTCTATTAACAGGATGCCTGCTTTAGGAAAAGCACCCGCTTGAAGACTACTGCGTTAAGGCTTAAAGGACTGCAGTTATATGGGCTTGGCTTTCTTTAGCCCTGCCATGCAGTTGGCGTATGTTTGCAACCGTGGTCAAAATTATGCTGCCGGTCTTATATAGACTATCTGGCCGAGCAAATAGGACTAATAGTATAGCTAGCTAGAGTCTTGTCCTGTGACGGCTCTTTTAAACCTCCCCCTGAAGCCGAAATTGTATAGATAACAACCAAACTGACTAATATATATATAGCGGCATAGCTATATGAGAGGCTTTATCTGGCTCTTTTCGTTTACATGTCGCCCAGCTTAGTGCGCTGCGAGCCATGATGTTACTGGCTAATAATTTACCTATGAAACCTAGCCATAGCCTAGCGCGCTGGATGAAGTGCCTTTATCACAGAAGCCTTGCGTATTGGCGTTGCTATACTTTGTGGAGCCACCATCCACTGATGGCTCAAGTTATTGGAGCTTTAAAATGCATTTCCTTTTCATCCAGCGCCACTGCTCAAAGTTAAATAGGCTCATGTCGCATTTTTAAAAGTGCCTTGTGGCTTTTTGCAAACTGTCGCAGCTTGGGCTGGATCATGCTTAAACTATAAGGAGCGTTTAAGTTGCGCAAGTAATAGCCGGAATGTTTGACCTCTGCTGGCCAAAAAACGCTAGCGGGAATCAGTCGAGTGACTATGGGCTTTTTTAGTTTCAGCTCTAGCCTATAAATAAAAGACCGAGCGGACTCTAGCTGTTGCTGAGTGGTGTAAAAAATCGCAGAAGCGTATTGAGGACCTATATCGCTGCCCTGCTGATCGAGACTGGTCGGATCATGCAAAGAGAAGAAAACATCTAATAATGTTTCGAAGCTAATTTCTGCTGGGTCATAGCGTACCTGTACCACTTCAATATGCCCTGTATTTTGGTGATGCACCTGTTGATACGTAGGGTAATGGCTTTTACCCCCGCTATAACCTGGCTGAGCACGACTGACTCCGTGTAAAGCGCCAAACGCTGGCTCGGTATACCAAAAACATCCCGCCCCAAATAAAACAGCTGCAGTCATGCCGACTCCTTTTGTGTATGATTTGATATTCATTACAGCTTGCTCATAATAAAGCTAGCTTATCGCCTACACACTTTTTCGGCTATTTAGTATTAATACGGTAGGACCCAAATACCATGTTACAGCATCCACAATTTGACCCCGTCGCTCTACAACTCGGCCCTTTGGCTGTGCACTGGTATGGGCTAATGTATTTAATCGGTTTTGGTCTGGTTTGGGTTTTAGGTAATTACCGCATACGCCAAGGCCAAGCACCTATAGATAAAAAAAACCTAGAAGACTTAATCTTTTACTGTGTTTTAGGGGTGATTGCAGGCGGACGTCTAGGCTATGTCTTTTTCTATCAAGCTAGCTACTACCTGCAACCCGCTCATTGGCTAGAAATACTTTATCTTTGGGAAGGCGGCATGTCTTTCCATGGAGGCCTGTTAGGAGTTCTGGCCGCCTTGTTTTGGTTTAGTCATCGTCAAAAATTGCACTTTTTGAGTATTAGTGACTTTCTCGCCCCCCTAATACCCTTAGGTTTAGCAGCGGGACGTTTAGGTAATTTTATTAACGGTGAACTATGGGGCCGCCCTACGGATGTCTCATGGGGCATGGTTTTCCCACAAGCCATGGATGGCCTAGCCCGCCACCCATCACAACTCTATCAGATGCTACTTGAGGGCTTTGTCTTATTTGCCCTGCTTTGGTGGTTCTCAAGCAAGCCCAGACCCAGAGGACAAGTCAGCGGTTTGTTTTTAATAGGTTACGGCTTTTTCCGTTTTATTGTGGAATTTAGCCGTGAACCCGATGCTTTCTTGGGTTTACTCTGGGCTAACTTATCTATGGGACAATGGCTTTCAATCCCAATGATAGTGCTAGGGCTGATTATTTTTTATCGAGCAAGTAAATTGAACCGTTTAGACTTAAGCTAATTTCCTCGGTACCTGAGTCTATAGGCAAAGACTCAGACATCGCGACGGCGGCTCGCACCATATCAAACTGCGGCCGCTGTGCTCTATACATGGCCCCGCTGCCACCCAAATTCATCTCTTTCAGTTCATAAGAACCATAACCCAAAGCCGCAGCCATGGTTTCGGCTCGTTGTTTAAAGGCTTGGGCAGCATCAGTCATGAGCTGAGCTTCGACCTGAGAGCGAGCTTGTTTAGAAACCGAGAAAGACACGTTCGCTACCGGCATCTGCTCTTGATATTGAGCGGCTAAGGTTGACGCCGCTTTAATATCCGTAGATTCAAATAATAATTGTGACTGCCCTAACCAGCTAGTGAGCTTGCCATCTTTATCATACTGAGGCCTGACAGAGTAATTGCCACTACTGACCTGAACGACGTCTTGTTTTTTTACTTCGGCGAGCACAGCACCAACGACCTCTGTTAACTGCTGCGTCACGACCCCCTGCTCACTACTTTGGCGAGTTGCCTGCAAAGTAATAATAACGGTGTCTTGGGCAACCTCAGTGAAAGCTTGGGCGTCAAGTTGCAAAGTGGGATGAGGTGGTTTTTTAGGGTGCTCGGCCTGAGCTACCCCCGCTGCCCCTATCGCAAACGAAGCGGCGAGCAAATAAGATAACCATGTAGTACGCATATAAGGCTCCAGAAAAAAGAGTCGGCCAAAGCCGACTCTTAGAAGAATTGCCCCACCTGTGGCGTCAAGGCCGGCATCCTGGGAACCGAGGGTTCAAAGGTGGTTACCATCAAACAAGTTTCGGGATCGTTAGACAAAGTAACGATACACACCTGCTTGTTAATCCGGCAACCTAATGCCATAAGCATTGGTTCAAGGAATATATGGCCACGTCTCGCACACGGCAGGGACTTAAACGATACTACCTGCATATAGTACCAAAATCTGTAAATATTATTTAGCGATTTTGGTCATTTGTTCCTAAAGCACCATCCATAAGGCGATGCATGTCATCCATTTTACGCTTAAAGTCACCTAAAGCAAGATCCCCTAATGGACCATTTGGTGCTTTCACGGACAAAAGCTCGACAGCAATCTGGATGGCTGCCATTACGGCGATACGTTCACTACCACTGGTGCGCCCGGCTTCTTTGATGCGTTCCATGTGTTGATCAACGTGTTGAACGGCTTCGAGCAGCTTGGCTTTTTCCGATGGAGGACAAGCCAAGGTGTAATCGCGTCCAAGTAAATTAATCTCTAAGCGTTCCATTTAAGGCTCCAACTGTTCAGCAATAGGGCTTGTCGCGCCATTAGGCAAGCGATCTAAAATATGCGTGACCTGATCTCGTGCTAACAGTGCGGCCTTTTCAAGGGTTGAGGCCTTAGTTTCGCTATATTGTAAACGCTGGCGTAATTGAGCAAGTTCTTCTTGTTGCTGGATTAGTTCAGTATATAAGCTTTCCTGAGCGTCTTCAGCCACCTCTTTTGCTTTTTGCATTTCTATTTGATGCTGGGTAACGACTTCTGCCATAGACACATACTCAGTCTGCTGAGTACTAAGCTGGTCACGCAAAGTCGTACGCTCTTGTTCAAGTAGCTTAACGCGCGAGAGCAATTCGGAGCGTTCACTTTTTAAACGTTCAGAATACGAAACCAATCGACTAATTCGGTTGGCTAATAGGTCTAGATCCTGCAGCATAGGCATAATCAGTAAAAAGAGAACTCGAAAAGAAGATAACAAAAATTTATCATAACCCCATGTAACCACATAGGGCTATGATTAACTAGTTATTATGCGTAAGATTTAACTCTGTATTTTGCCGCTGTCTTAGGGCAGCATATCCCCGCTGACGTAAAAAACGGGTTTCTTGTTTGTGTCTAAAGACATGCACAGATAATTCGTTCAGTGCTTGAAAATAGACTTCTCGTTTAAAATCAATCACTGCGTCTAAGGGTACCCAATACTCACTCCAACGCCAGGCGTCAAACTCAGGGGTTGCTGTAGCTCTTAGGCTAACATCACAATCGCGCCCAACCATGCGAAGCAAAAACCAAATTTGTTTTTGTCCCTTGTAATGACCACGTGCCTCTCGGCGTACGAAGTGATTGGGTACGTTATAACGCAACCAATCACGCGTCCGTCCTAAAATGCGGACGTGTTCGGGTAGCAATCCGACCTCTTCGTGAAGCTCTCTGTACATAGCCTGCACAGGACTTTCACCTTGTTGGATACCGCCTTGAGGGAACTGCCATGCATGTTCCCTTATGCGTTTACCCCAAAACACTTCATTCTTGCGATTAACAAGAATGATACCTACATTTGGACGGTAGCCTTCACGATCTAACATAGGCCACCTCTATATAATTTCAATACAATTACTTAGATTATACGTACCTCTTGAGTTCACTACCATGTATGCAAGCCACTATCATATTAATACCCTAAAAGAAGCTCCTGCAGAAGCCGAAGTTGCAAGCCATCAACTGATGACACGAGCCGGCATGATTCGCCGTATTGCCGGTGGTATCTACACCTATATGCCGCTTGGTTTAAAGGTATTACGTAAAATTGAAACCGTTGTACGCGAGGAAATGGATCGCGCTGGGGCCCTAGAGTTATTAATGCCCATTGTGCAACCAGCCGAGCTTTGGCAGGAAACGGGACGCTGGGAAGAATATGGTGCGGAGTTATTACGCATCAAAGATCGTCATCAACGCGACTTTGTCTTGCAACCCACCTCCGAAGAGGTCGTAACGGATATTGTCCGCAATGAAATTCATAGCTGGCGCCAACTTCCCGTCAACTTTTATCACATCCAAACTAAATTCCGTGATGAGCGCCGCCCCCGTTTTGGCCTAATGCGTGGGCGTGAGTTCACTATGAAAGATGCTTATTCCTTTGATCGTGACGAAGCTTCCGCCCAGCAAAGCTATGACATTATGTACGAGGCTTACACCCGTATTTTCGAGCGTCTAGGTTTAAACTTTCGTGCAGTCGCCGCTGACACAGGCTCTATAGGTGGCTCGCGTAGCCATGAGTTCCAAGTGATTGCCGACACCGGCGAAGATGAAATTGTCTACAATCCTGACAGCGACTTTGCTGCCAATATTGAACTTGCCCCTGCGCCGTGTTTAATTGCTAAACGTGCAGAGCCAACAGCTAGCCTAGAAAAAGTAGCAACCCCAGACGCCACTAAATGTGAACTCGTCGCTGAACAGCTGAAGCGTCCACTCAGCGATACAGTCAAAGCGGTGGTGCTCGCCACTGATCCGCTAAATGCAGATCAAGAAAGTCAGGTCTGGCTGCTGCTCGTCCGTGGTGACCACGATGTCAACGAAATCAAAGTAGGAAAACTCTCTGGTTTTGAAAATGGCTATCGCTTAGCCACCGAAGCTGAAATTCAAACACATTTTGGTTGTGTTCCCGGCTATCTGGGCCCTGTAGGGCTAACCGCGCATGTAAAAGTCATAGCGGATCAAACCGTAGCACACATGAGCGATTTTATTTGTGGTGCCAATGAAGCCGGCTACCACTATACAGGCGTAAACTGGGAACGTGATCTGCCTACCGCCACCGTAGCCGATCTACGCAATGTGGTCGCGGGCGACCCAGACCCAAGCGGTACGGGTCACTTAGAAATCCAACGTGGTATCGAAGTAGGCCATGTCTTTTTCCTAGGCGACACCTACTCCAAGAAACTTCAGGCAACCTACTTAGACAAAGAGGGGAAACCTCAATTAATCCAAATGGGTTGTTACGGCATTGGGGTAAGTCGAATTGCGGCCGCAGCTATTGAGCAAAACCATGATGATAAGGGCATTATTTGGCCCCGTGCTCTTGCTCCTTTTGAAGTGGTTATCTGTGCCTTAAACTGGAATAAGAGCGAAGCCGTTCAAGCAGCCGCCACAGCCCTTTACTCTCAGCTCAAAGAGCAAGGCGTTGATGTCATTTTAGATGATCGAGATGTACGCCCTGGGGTCATGTTTGCTGATTGGGAATTGATCGGGGTCCCCATCCGTGTCACAGTGGGTGACCGAGGCCTCAAAGAAGGAATGGTTGAAGTACTGCTGCGTCGTGGTGGTGAAGCGGAAAAAGTTAGCACTGATTCCGCTTTGGAATATCTCCAACAAAATCTAGCAACTCTATAATCTTTCCGCAAACATCCAGAGGCATACTACGTCTCTGGATGCTCTTATTCACATTATTTACAAAGACATGCCAACTGAAATGAGTCAAAATGCCAATGAGCTTCAGATTCGCGTATATTACGAAGATACTGATGCAGGTGGTATCGTGTTTTATGCTAACTACCTTAAGTTTTTTGAGCGTGCTCGGACCGAGTGGCTGAGACGCTTAGGTATAAACCAATCACAACTGGCTCAGACGGAACAAGTGCTATTTGTAGTAAAACAAGTCGACACCGTGTACATGCACCCGGCAAAGCTAGATGACTTATTAACCATACATAGCCAAATTACCTATCTTGGGGGTGCATCTGTTCACTTTGCCCAAGAGGCTTGGTGTAACGAACGCCTGTTATGTAAAAGCTCTATTGTTGTAGTCTGCGTGGACGCCAACGCCATGCGCGCTACCAAAATTAAACCTCACCTTCGATCCATTTTAGAACAAGCTCAGGATTGACCATGCAAGCTAGCAGTGAACTATCGCTAATCTCATTATTACTTGAAGCCAGTATTCCCGTTCAGCTCGTTATGCTGTTACTGGTCGCTATTTCTATAGTTTCGTGGAGCTATATTTTTAGTAAGCGTGCCGCTCTCAAACGCACAGAAGAACAAACACGTCGTTTTGAAGATGATTTCTGGGCGGGTGGAGACTTAACCGTACTGCAACAAGCCATTGCTACACGCCGAGACGAACACGGCGCTTTAGCTCGTATATTTGAAGCTGGCATGTCTGAATTTGTCAAAGCACGCCGTAGCAATCAAAAAGGCGAAGCACTACTTGATGGCCCTAGACGCGCTATGCGTGCTTCTTATCAACGAGAGCTCGATCAACTTGAGTCTCGTCTCAACTTTTTAGCCTCTGCTGGCTCTGTTAGCCCCTACATTGGTTTATTGGGCACCGTATGGGGCATTATGCATGCCTTTATTGGCTTGTCTGGCGCCCAGTCAGCCACTCTAGCCTCTGTTGCACCCGGCATTGCCGAGGCATTGATTGCAACCGCCATCGGTTTATTTGCCGCCATTCCAGCTGTAGTAGCCTACAACCGTTTTACCAATGAAGTCGATCGCATCGCGGTGCGCTTTGAAGGTTTCGTGGACGAGTTCCTTAATATTTTGCAACGACAGGTGTGACATGTCATCGCTACGTGGTAACTCACGACGTCAAAGTCGTCGTCTAAAAAACGAAATCAACGTTGTCCCTTACATTGATGTCATGCTGGTGCTTTTGGTCATTTTTATGGTGACCGCTCCTATCATCACTCCTGGATTAATTGACCTACCCTCTGTAGGCCAAGCCTCCGAAGTCCCTGCGTCTCCTATAGAGGTGCAAATTGACAAAGAGGGGCAGATGTCCATTCGTTTACGTGAGGGCGAGGCTCAGTTTCAAAGCATTAATACAGAGAACCTCATTAACGAGGTCAACCTGCTCGCAGTCAATCAAAACCCTATTGTTATCGCTGCGGATGGTGAGGTTCCTTATGCTGCCGTCATGGAAATTATGGATCAGTTGCGCAGCAATGGCTTCACGCGGCTAGGCTTTTTGGTTAATCAAGACACAGGTCAATAAGTTATTAAGCACGAATGCGTTTATTTAATCGAACTAACAAGAGCTTGCTAACTCCCGAGGAGCACGAAGAGCGTCGGGGCTTACTCTACGCTGTTGCTCTGCACTTGGGTTTAGTCCTTTTACTATTAATAGGCTTGTTTTCCACACCTAAGGCCCCAAACCCTGTCCAAATTGAATTGTGGGCCGAGGGTGAAATGGCCATAGCAGAGAATATGGACGAACCCACCATCGAACCGGAAATAGAAGAGCCGGAGCCAAGCCCTGTCCCAGAGCCAGAGCCAGAGCCAGAACCTGAAGCCCCACCACCTCCAGAACCCGAACCTGAGCTAAGTGCTCCTGAAGTCACGCCTCCTCCAACAGAAGACCCAGATATTGCCTTAGAAAAAGCCCGTAAAGAAAAAGAAGAGGCCGAGCAAAAAGCCAAGGCTGATGCAGAACGCAAAGCTAAAGAAGAGGCTGAACAAAAAGCCAAGGCCGAAGCGGAGCGTAAAGCTAAAGAAGAAGCCGAGCAAAAAGCCAAAGCTGATGCAGAACGTAAGGCTAAAGAAGAGGCCGAGCAAAAAGCCAA
>CANROS010000085.1 GCA_947632305.1 uncultured Paenalcaligenes sp.
GCAGGTTTTGGTTACGACTGGACCGGTTTGTCCTACCAAGAGATCCAGGCTTCCGGCCAAAGCATGATCTTGATGGGCTTGGCTATTTTAGTGGTGTTCATGTTGTTAGCCGCCTTGTATGAAAGCTGGGCGATTCCACTTGGGGTTATGTTGGCGGTGCCATTAGGGATGCTAGGGGCGGTGCTCTTGGTATCAGCGATGGGCATGGCCAATGACGTGTATTTCCAGGTGGGTATGGTGACGGTAATTGGTCTTTCTGCCAAGAACGCCATTTTGATTATTGAGTTTGCCAAAGATGCTGTGGCGCGTGGTGAGGATTTGATCGAGTCCACCATTGAGGCTGCTCGTATGCGTTTCCGTCCTATTTTGATGACTTCATTTGCCTTTATTTTAGGTGTGACGCCTTTGGCTCTTTCCACTGGGGCAGGTGCGGCCAGTCAGAACGCCGTAGGTCTAGGGGTAGTTGGGGGCATGTTAGCGGCTACACCTTTGGCTGTTATGTTTGTCCCGGCTTTCTTTGTAGCAGTGATCAAAGTGTTTAAAACCAAGCCACGTTTATTGGGTGCGCAAGCTAAACAGGTCGAATCCACTGGAGATAAAGCATGAGTTTAGGTATTAAGACCCGTTTAACCACATTGGCTGCGGCCTTAGTATTGGCGGGGTGTTCTTTCGCCCCCACTTACGAGCGTCCAGTGGCACCTATTGCGTCCCAGTTTGATTCCAATGGGATCCAAACAGATAACGATGCTGCTTTCGAACAGCTAGGTTGGCAGAACTTTTTCTCTGACCCGCAGTTGCATGCGTTGATTGAACTGGGTCTAGAAAATAATCGGGATCTCAGGATTGCCGTAGAGCGGATTGCAGAAGCTCGAGCCCAATATGGTATTGTGGGTAGCGAGCGTCTGCCTACTCTAGGGGTAGGGGGCACGGGGCAAGTCACACGCAATCCGGCGGATTTACGTCAAGGTGGGCCTGACTCTCCTGCCATTAGCCGTTATTTTCAGGCCGGTGTGGGTATCACGTCTTTTGAGCTGGATTTTTTTGGTCGGGTGCGTAACTTGAGCGAGGCGGCGTACGAACAGTACCTCGCTACAGAGCAGGCTCAACGCACGGTCAGCATTAATCTGGTGGCTCAAATTGCTGAAGCGTATTTCCGCATGCGTAGTGCGCAGCAACTCTACGAGCTCACTCTAGCAAGCCAAGAAAGCCGCGAGCGTTCTTATCGGTTAGTTAAGGTGCGTTATGACGTGGGCAGTGCTTCCGATCTTGAGCTTTATCAAGCCGTAATGCAATTGGAAAGCGCTCGAGCCGATCAGCAGCAAATGCAGCGGGCTCAAAAACAAGCCTTTAATCACCTAACGCTCTTGGTGGGTACGCCTATTCCTGCAGACCTACCTCAAGCCACCGCTTTTGGCAAAGAGCAAGTCGTAGCAGAGATACCGGTGGGCTTGCCTTCCAGCTTGCTCGAACGTAGACCGGATATTTTGGCAGCGGAGCACCAACTTAAAGCCGCTTATGCAAATGTAGGAGCTGCTAGAGCTGCCTTTTTCCCTAATATTTCTATCACAGGATTATTAGGTTTTGCTAGTCCTTCTCTCAGTGCTTTGTTTGATTCCGGTCGTACCTATTGGCAATACGCGCCTCAAATCACGATGCCCTTGTTTTCCGGTGGTGTTAGCGGAGGCTTAGATCTTGCTGAGGCACGTCAATCTATTGCGGTATCTAACTACGAGAAAGCCATTCAAGTGGCCTTCAAAGAGGTAGCAGATGCTTTGGCCGGCGAAGAAACCTATACCCTGCAATTGGACGCCCTAAGAACCACTGAATCAGCGGCAGCAGAAACGTTGCGTTTGGCTAATCTACGTTATGAAACCGGCATTGATAGTTTCTTGCAGGTCCAAACGGCAGAAATTAATCTTTACGCCACACAGCAGCGTTTTGTGCAAACCGGGATGGAGTCTTTACTTAACCGTGTTATGTTGTATAAAGCCCTTGGGGGCGGTTGGCAATTAGATACAATTGAATAGGATTCCCCATGATTGAATTAGGTGTCAATATTGATCATGTTGCAACCTTAAGGCAGCAACGTTTAACTACATATCCGGATCCCATTTTGGCAGCGGTGCGGGCCGAAGACTCAGGCGCTGATCTGATTACCTTGCATTTACGCGAGGACAGACGTCACATTCAAGATGCTGACGTTTTTGCCATGCGTAAAGCCATACGTACGCGTATGAATTTAGAGTGTGCCATTACCGAAGAAATGTTGAACATCGCCTGCGAGGTCAGGCCAGAGGATGTGTGCTTGGTGCCAGAAAAACGCCATGAACTAACCACCGAAGGGGGGTTAGATGTGGTCACGCATTTTGACGCGGTACAGGCGGCAGTACAAAAACTGCAACAGCATGGTATTCGAGTGTCTTTGTTTATTGATGCCTGCCCCGAGCAGATTGAGGCGGCACAGCGTAGTGGTGCCACTGTGATCGAGCTACACACAGGTGCTTTTGCTGAGGCTACCGATGAGGCTCAGGCGGCACAAGAGCTTGAGCGAATCCGTTTGGGCGCGGCTCATGGCGTTAAATTAGGCTTGAGAGTCAATGCGGGCCACGGCTTGCATTATGGTAATGTCCAAGCCGTAGCCGTTATCCCGGGTATTGCAGAACTAAATATCGGTCATGCCGTGGTGGCCCAAGCGGTCTTTGATGGCTGGGATAAAGCGGTACGCGATATGAAAGCTCTGATTCGTTCTGCTATTTAATTTAAGGGGTGCTATGTCTGTGTTAGCTACTTTATTAAGCCGTAGTTCTACCAAGCAAATCCAAGGTCCTGGGCCTTCCGAGCCCGAGATCCAACAGATTTTATCTGCCGCTATGTGCGCGCCAGACCATGGGTGTTTACGCCCTTGGCGTTTTAAGCGCATTCAAGGTGAAGCCATTACTAAATTAATAGAATTGGCTGTGAAGACGCTTGAGGCTGAGGGCAAGCCCTTGAATCCCACCAAGGAAAAAAACATGCGCGAGTGGCTAGGACGTGCTCCTTTGGTGCTAGCGGTGGCGTCTTACGTGGATCATAGTAATGATCGTATTCCTGAGCATGAGCGTATGTTGGCTACGGGGGCAGCCGTGATGAATCTACTGAATGCGGCTCATGCACTAGGCTATGGTGCTTTTTGGAGCACGGGCATAGGTACCTACACCGAAGCGGTACCCGAGGCGTTGGGCTTTGATACGCTTGAGTACGATTTTCTGGGTTTTGTCGTAATAGGCAGCTTGTCTGAGCCATTAGCAGTTAAAGAACGGCCCGCCGTAATAGACCATGTTTCGGTCTGGGAACCTAACTAATATATTTATCTAGGGGCTTTCGAGCCCCTTTAATATTGGACAGTCAGGTTTGTCATTGCCCTCGCATTGCAGACTAAGCTTGCGTAATTCATTTGCCATGTCTTGTAGCTCTTGGGCTTGTTTTTCTAGGGCTTGAATATGCTGTTCGGCTAAGGTTTTGACGTGTGCGCTGGAGCGCTGCGCGTCTTGCCATAATAATAACAAATGGCGGATTTGCTCTAAAGAAAAGCCTAGCCTACGGGTTTTAGCAATAAAAAATAATGTGTCTAGATCTTGCTCTGAATACAGTCTATAGCCTTTTGCGGAACGCGCAGCCAGAGGCAACAAGCCTTTGCTTTCATAATCTCTAAGTTGTTTGGGGCTGAGACCGCTTTGGCTGGCAGCTTGGCTAATGCTATAGGTTTTCATTGTGGTATGAAACGGTTAAGGGATGCCAGCAAGTTTTTTTCTACAATACAGTAGAACAAGGGCAAATATGGTAGGGTTATAGGTGACGGTTGTATTTTGAGTGTACCTAAAACAATTGGTTAAGCCTATTTTTTCCAAAGGAAATACTATGAAAAAAGAGTTCATTGTGCCGGATATGACGTGTGGTCACTGTGTGCAGACCATTACTAAAACCATCCAAGAGTTTGTACCTGATGCCGTGGTAACGGCTGATACAGAAACCCATTGGTTGACGGTGGAGGCCGAACAAGTCGAGGCCCAAGAGGTCATGATGAAGCTACAAGCGGTGGGTTTTAATCCGCAATTGGCTTAGCTGTTTTAAGTATTTTTCATTCATACTCACACAGAGGTCAGCGTATGCAGCAACGCGAGGTAGATGTAGTGGTAATTGGTGCAGGTACCGCAGGGATGACTGCGTACCGAGCCGCTAAACGGGCTGGAAAACAGGTCGTTTTAGTTGAGGCGGATCAATACGGCACTACGTGTGCGCGTGTGGGTTGTATGCCTTCTAAGCTATTAATTGCTGCGGCAGAAGCCGCATCTAAGGTGGCTCAAAGCCATGAGTTTGGGGTGTTAGTTGATAAGGTGCGCATTGATGGTAAAGCGGTGATGCAGCGGGTGCGCACCGAACGGGATCGTTTTGTGGGCTTTGTCCTTAAGGACATCGACTCTTTTCCAGCGGAAGATAAAATACAGGGTTGGGCGCGCTTGCTAGATGATCATACCGTCCAAGTCGATAAGGCGGTGCAGCTAACTACGGCCAGTGTGGTACTAGCGACGGGTTCCTCTGCTTTTGTACCCAAGGTACTCTTAGATTTAGCCGATCGTTTCATTCAAACGGATGATGTATTTTATTGGGAAGACCTACCCAAAAGCATTGTGCTAGTGGGGGCGGGTGTGATTGGCCTAGAACTAGGGATTGCTTTGGCCCAATTAGGGGTAGAGGTGACGGTGCTTAATCGTGGTCAGCGTTTGGCTGGCATTACGGATCCAGAGGTGTTGGCGGCAGCTCAGTCGTTGGTGGGACAGGCGCTCACACTGAAATTGGATGCTAGCATTACTCGCACTGAAATAAAAAATAACCAAGCCGTAGTGCATTATGAGCAAAATGGTCAAGAGCATCAGGTAACGGCTGATTTTGTTTTGGGTGCAGCGGGGCGTCGTCCTAATGTGGCGAACTTGGGCTTAGAAAACACTTCGGCGCAGCTGGATGATAAAGGGATGCCTGCGTTTGATCCGGTCAGCTTGAACATCAACGAAACGTCGTTGTTTTTTGCTGGTGATGTGAATGGTTTGCATCCTTTATTGCACGAGGCCACTGATGATGGTTATCAGTCGGGGCTGAATGCAGCGTTGTGGCCTGAGGCACCCCGCCCAGTCAAACGCAGAGCACCCATTAGTGTTGTGTTTAGTGAACCGCAAATTATACGCGTAGGCGTGCCTTATGCCGAATTAGAGCTGAGCCAAACAGGTATTGGCAGCGTGGACTTTGCTAACCAAGGCCGTTCACGCATTATGGGTAAAAATGCGGGGGTTTTACGCGTGTATGCGGATAAAAACACAGAGCGCTTTATCGGGGCAGAGATGATTGGCCCAGCAGCAGAGCATTTAGCCCACTTGTTGGCTTGGAGCCTACAAATGGGCTTAACAGTACCACAGATGCTTGCTATGCCTTTTTATCATCCTGTGATCGAAGAAGGGCTACGAACCGCATTACGCGCTGCAGGTCGTAACACCACTGCGTAATCACAACAGACTTTGGACCTTTTCGACCAAGGCCTCGACTTCTTCGGAGTCCGAGGCCAAATACCGTGCTTTGCCGTTGGCATCAAAGAAATACACCCCGCGGCTATGTGCGACTTCGTAAGCATTCGGGTTGTCACCCTGCGGTTTTTCCACCTGATAAGCGACTCGGTAACGGCGCGCGAGTTGGGCGATTTGTTTTGGGGTGCCGGTGAGGCCCACCGCATAACGATCGTCAAATAACTCTACGTATTGTTGGAGCATAGCGGCTTCGTCACGATAGGGGTCCACACTCACAAATAAAATACGCACTTTTTCGGCGTCGTCCCCTAGCTTTTCCATGACCTCTGCCAGCTGCGCCATGGTGGTAGGGCAAATGTCGGGACAGTTGGCATAGCCAAAAAACATCAGCACGACTTTGCCTGCGACTTCTTTTTCCGTGAACTCGTCTGTATGAGCTGCTATAAGAGAAAATTGCAAATCAGGCATAAAGCCGCGCACAGTATGAATTTGTGAGTTAGCTAAACTGGCCTGAGTAACGCTCAGGCCAATGAGCAGGGCAATACTAAGAAAAAATCGCTTCATCATAGGCATATTAGGCTGCGTTTTCTACCAGACCGCTGTGGCGTAACAGAGCGTCGGGCGACGGCTGACGACCTCGGAAAGCGTGGAAGCTGTCTGCCGCAGAGCGCACTCCGCCAATAGCAAGGATTTCATCACGGAACAAACGGCCTGTTTCTGCAACCAGCGTGTTGCGACTGCCGTCGGCCAGTGGAATTGCATTTTCTTCAAAGGCGGCATAAGCGTCAGCGGAGAGCACTTCGGCCCATTTGTAGCTGTAATAGCCTGCGCCATAGCCACCCGCAAACAAATGGGAAAAAGCATGAGGAAAACGGTGCCAGCTTGGAGGCAGGATGACAGCGACTTGACTACGCACCTGGTCTAAGGTGTCCAACACCTCTGTGATGCTTAAGCCTTGAGGTTGATGATGGACTAGCATATCAAACAACGCGAATTCGACCTGACGAACCATTTGCATACCACTTTGGAAGTTTTTGGCGGCCAGAAGCTTTTGGTACAGCGCAAAGGGTAGCGGTGCGCCGGTATCCACATGAGCGGATAGCGTGGTCAATACGGGGTATTCCCAGCAGAAGTTTTCCATAAACTGCGAGGGGAGTTCGATGGCATCCCATTCTACAGCGGCAAAAGCAGACACATCAGGCTCGTCCACCGTAGAGAGCAAGTTGTGTAACGCATGTCCGCTTTCATGAAATAAGGTAATCACGTCATCATGGGTGAGCAGAGCTGGTTTGCCGTCTTGGGGGGAGCTGAAATTGCAGACTAAGTAGGTCACAGGTAAATGCAAGCCCTGAGCGGTTTGACGACGACTGCGTTCGCTATTGACCCAAGCGCCACCTTGTTTACCCGCACGAGCGTACATGTCTATGTACAAATAGCCAATAAGCGTTTGCGTGGCATCTAAGACTTGATAGGCACGTACATCAGGGTGCCAGGTGGAAAGCTCAGTGGGTTTGATAGCCACGCCAAAGAGCTGTTGAGCTACATGAAATAATCCGTTTAAAACTTGGGGCTCAGTAAAGTACTGTTTAATTTCATCTTCGGAGTAGTTGTATTGAGCTTGACGTAATTTTTCAGACACATAGGTGGCATCCCACGGCTGAAAATCGTCGATGCCTAATTCAGCGGCATAGGCTTTTAGTTGTTCGTAGTCTTGGCGAGCAAAGGGAAGCGCACGTTGTGCTAAGTCATTTAAGAAATCAATGACTTGTTCCGCTGTATCCGCCATGCGTGTTTCTAGACGGAGCTCAGCAAAGCTAGTGTGCCCCAAAAGTTGAGATTCTTCTGCACGTAAACGTAATAAGTTTTCAATGACCTCGGAGTTGTCGAGCTCGGGTTGATTGGCTTGATCGGAAGCAATGGTTGCGTAGGCTTTGTAGAGGGTATGACGTAGCTCACGCTGAGAGGCGTATTGCATTACCGGCAAATAGCTCGGCATTTTGAGGGTGATTTTCCAGCCTTCTTTGTGGTCTGCGGCGGCAGCTTCGGCAAAAGCAGCCAGTACGTCTTCGGGGATGCCGTCCAGTTGGGAGCGCTCCGTGACATAAAGTGCCCATTGATCCATGCTGTCGAGCACATTTTCCGAAAAACGTTGTGCGGCCAAGGCTTGTTGCTCGGAAATTTCGCCATAGCGCTGACGGTCTGCGCCTTGGAGCTCTACGCCACCTAGACGGAAATCACGTAAAGCCAGTTCAATAGCCCGTTTTTGTTCCGCATTGTAATGGTTGAATGCCTCACTCTGAGCCAAATTGAGGTATTGCTGATAGAGCCCAGGATGTTGACCTAGCCAAGTAGAAAACTCAGTGATTTGGGGAAGGCACTGAGTTTTGGCATCGCGCAAGGCGGGGCTGTTAATTACAGAGTTGAGATGACCCACTATGGTCCAAGCACGCCACAGTTGTTCTGTGGCGTTATGCAAGGCAGTGACTGTAGAGTCCCAGGTGGCCGTTGGTTGGGTAGCTATACGTTCGACTTCAGCACGAGCTTGTTCTAAAAGCTGACTAATAGCGGGCTCTATATGGGCTGCTTCAATCTGGGCGTAATCAATTAATTGGTCAATAGGGGCTAACAGTGGGTTGGTCATAGAGTGAGAGCTCGTGGAAATTAGGAGGTTAAAAGGCGCTCGGCGGCTTCGACGGTGTTGACTAACAACATGGCAATGGTCATGGGGCCTACACCGCCTGGAACGGGGGTAATAGCACCCGCTACAGGTAGGGCGGAGTCAAAATCCACATCACCAACCAGTTTGCCATTATCAAGACGGTTAATACCTACGTCTATGACCACAGCGCCAGGTTTGATCATATCGCCTGTAATCATATGGGGGCGACCCACGGCGACTACAAGTATGTCAGCTCTGGACGTGTGGGCTTTTAAGTCTTTGGTTTT
>CANROS010000086.1 GCA_947632305.1 uncultured Paenalcaligenes sp.
GTAAATACTATTTAAAGCAAGCAGCTTAATTAGCACCTAAGCTTTCACAGCAATTAAAAAAAGCCGAGATCGTCTCTCGGCTTTTTCTATTTATACCAATACCTTAAGCCCCTAGCTGCTGAGCATGGTGTTGAATATGGTCTTTCATAAACGTCATAATGAAAAAATAACCATGGTCATAACCAGCATGACGACGCAAGGTTAAAGGCTGCGCTACTTTTTCACAGGCAGCCTCAAACACATGAGGGTGCAATTCGCGCTCTAAGAACGCATCAGCCAAACCTTGATCGACCAAGATACCCTGTGGATAAGGCGCTGTATCTTGATTTTGCATCAGGCAGCTGGCATCGTGTTGCTGCCACACCTGACGATCCGTGCCCAAATAACCCGTAAAAGCTTTTTCACCCCAAGGGCACTGTGTAGGCGCGGCAATCGGCGCAAAAGCAGAAACGGATTTGAACTTGTCTTGATGACGTAACGCCAGTACCAATGCACCATGACCACCCATAGAGTGGCCAAAAATACCCACGCGCTCGGCATCGCCCGGTAATACCGTAGTCACGATGCGAAAGAGCTCGTCTGCCACATAGGACTCCATGCGATAGTGCTGCGCAAAATCTGGCGTGGTAGCATCCAGATAAAAACCCGCTCCGGTACCAAAATCCCAATTGTCATCTTCGCCTGGAGCCCCTGCACCGCGTGGACTGGTGTCAGGGGTGACCAGAATCAAGCCATGTTCCGCGGCATACTGTTGCGCACCTGCCTTAGTGGTAAAGGTGTCTTCAGTACACGTTAAACCGGCTAAATAAATCAGCACCGGCCGTTTGGTCACGCCCATGGGGTTGACGGAGTCTTCCTTGGCGGAGGTGGCCTGGGTTTGCTCAGGTAAAAACACGGAGAATTTCATCGGCAAACCGATGGCCTCAGAGTGATGCTGATAATAGCGCTGCCAGCCACCATGACAGCGGTGCTCACTGACTAACTCTAAATTGACAGTCATTAAACCCTCCTTAGAACATCACCACTGAGCGAATGGATTCGCCACGCTTCATCAACTCAAAGCCTTCGTTGATCTGATCTAAACGGAGGTGATGGGTAATTAAATCATCGATATTGATCTTGCCATCCATGTACCAATCCACAATTTTCGGTACATCGGTACGGCCACGTGCACCACCAAAAGCAGACCCTTTCCACACACGGCCAGTGACCAACTGGAACGGACGTGTAGAGATTTCTTTACCGGCTTCGGCTACACCAATAATAATGGACTGCCCCCAGCCGCGATGACAACACTCTAGGGCCTGACGCATCACATCGGTATTACCCACACACTCGAATGAGTAGTCTGCGCCCCCATCCGTCAATTGAATAATGTGATCCACGACGTTTTCGACTTCGCTGGAATTCACAAAATGAGTCATACCAAACTGACGGGCCATGTCTTCGCGCGCAGGATTGATATCCACCCCAATAATTTTGTCTGCGCCAACCATCTTGGCGCCTTGAATTACGTTTAGACCAATACCACCTAAACCGAACACGACTACGTTCGCACCGGCTTCTACATTTGCCGTAAACAACACAGCACCTAGACCTGTGGTGACACCACAACCGATGTAACACACTTTGTCAAAGGGCGCGTCTTCGCGAATTTTAGCCAACGCAATTTCCGGCACCACAATATGGTTCGCAAACGTTGACGTGCCCATATAGTGATGAATGGGTTGACCGTCAATACTAAAGCGGGAGGTGCCGTCTGGCATCACGCCCTTGCCTTGTGTCGCACGAATAGCGGTACACAAGTTGGTTTTCTGCGATAAACACGATTTACACTGACGACACTCCGGTGTGTACAGTGGAATCACGTGATCGCCTGGTTTTAAATTGGCCACGCCTGGGCCGACTTCTACGACTACACCCGCCCCTTCGTGCCCTAAAATCGCGGGGAATAAACCTTCGGGGTCAGCACCAGACAAGGTATACAAGTCAGTATGGCAAAGTCCTGTGGCTTTAATTTCAACCACTACCTCACCGAACTTAGGTGCGTCGAGCATCACGTCTTCGACCGTTAAAGGCGCACCTGCTTTCCAGGCTACTGCTGCTTTGGTTTTAATCATATATCCCCCATATGGAAAACGTAAGAAGTGGCAGTCTACGAGAGTACTGCCCACTATAAATGAAAAATGCAAGACCTCTCTATAGGGTAACTGAGAACCTAAGGGAGCTCTAGTTCAGCCACTATAGGCGCATGGTCTGAAATTTGCGTCCAAGGCGTGCCACTGAGCACTCGAGCACTGCGTACCGCAAAGCCACGCTGATAAATCCGGTCTAAACGCAACCAAGGAAAGACGGCGGGAAAGGTACGGGGCGGTGGAATCATACGCGCGCCACCGGTTGCACTGATTTCAGGCACCACGGGCGTGGCGACATTTTTCTTATCGAAGCCTTGGCTCATCCAGCTTAACGGTTTTTTAAGCCTAAAGCGCTTGCGCTGATCGCCGTCAGGCGAAAAAGCAAACACCTCGTATAAGTTGAGCTGCTCTACAAATAAAGGAGCGAGCTTGTTGGACCAGTCGTTAAAGTCGCCCGCAATAATTAAGGGTGCGTCTTGAGGCACCATTTCTTTGATGCGCTCTAGCAAAGCTTGAGTCTGTCTGGCCCGACCACTGCCAAACAAGCCCAAATGCACCACAATACAGTGTACGGCTTGCTTATTGACCTCTACGATCACATGCAGTAAACCCCGCTGCTCTAGGCGATGATCAGAGACGTCTTGATTCTCGTAGTGCAAAATGGGGTAACAGGACAACAAAGCGTTGCCATGATCGGTGTGCTCGCGGATAGCATTGCAGCCGTAAACGGGCTGCATGCTAAGCGCTGCTGCTAAGGACTCGTGCTGCGCGTCCAGCGTTCCACGAAGCTCGTTGCGCCCTTGTACCTCTTGGAGGAACAGTAAATCCGGCGCTAATTTATACAGGCTGAGTTTTAGCTCAGCTAAAGATTCACGGTTGCCTGTAGCGGATCGACCTTTGTGTATGTTGTAACTCACAACGCGGACAATGGACACGCTTTCTCCTTATGCAGTCGGTTTAGGCTCCGTAGGACGTAAACGAATATGTAGCTCTTTAAGCTGTTTTTCATCTACGGCGGAAGGGGCTTGTGTAAGTAAACACTGAGCACGCTGGGTTTTAGGGAACGCGATCACATCACGGATGGAGTCTGCCCCAGCCATCATGGTAACCATACGGTCTAAACCAAATGCCACCCCACCGTGAGGAGGCGCACCGTACTGTAAGGCATCCAATAAGAAACCAAACTTTTCACGGGCTTCGTCTGCTTCAATACCTAAAGCAGCAAAGACTTTGCTTTGAACCTCGGCACGGTGAATACGCACTGAACCGCCGCCCATCTCCCAGCCATTTAGTACCATATCATACGCTTTAGCTAAGACATTTTGTGGGTCGGTTTCAAGTAAGTCTTCATGCCCGTCTTTGGGGCTAGTAAACGGATGATGAGCCGCCACATAACGTTTGTCTTCAGGGCTGTACTCAAACATGGGGAAATCAACCACCCACAATGGTTTCCAACCCGCTTGGAACAAACCATTTTTACGGCCCAGTTCACTATGACCGATTTTGATGCGCAGAGCACCAATCGCGTCATTCACGACGTTTTTCTTGTCAGCGCCAAAGAAAATCAAATCACCATTTTGAGCACCGGTGCGTTCGATTAACTGTTTTAAAGCTGTCTCGTGAATGTTTTTCACAATGGGTGACTGCAAACCACCGGGGATATCGGTGATGTCATTGACCTTAATGTAGGCTAGGCCTCTGGCACCGTAAATACCGACAAATTTA
This sequence comes from uncultured Paenalcaligenes sp., assembly GCA_947632305.1. Lineage (GTDB taxonomy): Bacteria > Pseudomonadota > Gammaproteobacteria > Burkholderiales > Burkholderiaceae_B > Paenalcaligenes. The sequence continues at coordinate 3,861 of CANROS010000086.1, forward strand.
GTGTAAGCATCAATTTCGCTACGCGTTAAATCACCACCACCTGGCACACGCAAAGCCACTACACGGCTGTTAGGATCGTTAGCTGGACCTGAAAACACTTTGAAATCCACATCGGCCATTAGATCAGCCACATCGGTGAATTCAAGGTTAACGCGCAAGTCGGGCTTGTCAGAGCCAAAACGATGCATCGCCTCTTGCCATGTCATGGTGGGGAAAGGGTTAGGTAGTTCTACGTTAAGTACGTTTTGGAAAACGTGACGAACCATTTCCTCAAAAATAGCGCGGATTTCGATTTCGTTTAAGAAAGAAACTTCGCAGTCAATTTGAGTGAATTCGGGCTGACGATCAGCACGCAAGTCTTCGTCGCGGAAGCACTTAGTAATCTGGTAATAACGGTCAAAACCAGACACCATCAACATTTGTTTAAACAACTGGGGAGACTGCGGCAATGCAAAGAACTCGCCTGCATTCACACGGGAGGGGACCAAGTAGTCGCGTGCGCCTTCAGGTGTGCTTTTGGTCAACATAGGTGTTTCAATGTCAACAAAACCTAGGTTGTCTAGATAACCACGTACCGCGCGTGTTACCTGATGACGCAACAGCAGATTTTTTTGCATTTGAGGACGACGCAGGTCTAACACACGATGTGTTAAGCGTGTTGTTTCTGACAGGTTGTCATCGTCTAATTGAAAAGCAGGGGTAACTGAAGCGTTTAAAATTTCAATATCAGTACAGACCACTTCGACCTGACCAGAAGGCAAATCGGGGTTCACAGTGCCCTCGGGACGCTCACGGACTTCGCCAGTGATACGCAAACAGTACTCATTACGGATGCGCTCAGCAGTAGCGAATATGTCAGCATTATCCGGATTGACCACTACTTGCGCTAACCCTGCACGGTCTCGTAAGTCAATAAAAATCACACCACCATGATCGCGTCGGCGGTGCACCCAACCAAATAATGTGACGGTCTGACCCAAATATTGGGTGTTTAAATCGCCGGTGTAGCAGGTACGCATCTAGGATGACTCCAGTAAACTTTTAATATATAGGATGAAAAGGGCGCTCTGCGCCCTTCGGTATTAGTCAGCAGAACCCGACGATGATGAGCCTGACGAGGCCTTGGGACCATCGCGAAAGTCTGTTGCATACCAACCGTCGCCTTTAAGTTGAAAACCGGCGGCAGTAATCTGTTTTTGGTAAGTGGGCTTGTGGCAAGCCGGACACTCGGTAAGCACAGGATCGGACATTTTTTGTAGAACATCCTGCTCGTGACTACAGTCACTGCATTTATAAGCATAAATAGGCACGACCTAATCAACCCTATAAATCAATAATTAATATAACAAAACTCACACTTCGCCAATTTTAGCGTGTTTGCGCGCGCTGCGTACAGTACTAAGGCACGCAAACCACGGCTTTTAGGTAAATGAAGTGGGCAACAAGAACATAATCGCTGCAATAGTAGTGGGGACGATAGCCGCTAGAAACAAGCGTAGTGGCGAAATAGCCCCATCCGGGAAGGTTCCCTTTAATATAGAAAAACCAGCAGGGTTGGGTGCGTTAGCAATCACGGTTAAACCCCCACCGGTTACGGCACCCGCCACCAACATATAACGCCATAAATCGCTGGTGCCTTCGACCAAGGACCCCAGATACGTTAAGGCCGCATTGTCTGTAAGCGCTGTCAGTGCTGTAGAGCCAACAAATAATGCATATGGCGACATACCCCCCAAGAGGTCTTGGAGCCACCATTTTTGTAAGCCACCCAAAACCACCAGCCCGGCCAAGAAAAAGCCAACCATCAGACCTTCGCGAATCATCAACGGGTTTTGATAGCGGCTGTAAGCCGTCGCATAACCAATAAACATCATTAAGAAGCTAAGGAAAATGACGGGATAATGTGCCGCCAACACAATACACAGCAAAAATCCTAAATGAATTGCCATCACCACTACAGGTACTTTAGGACGCTTGTTAGCTACGTCTTGCTCGGGAATAGAGCTAGGGACTTCATTTAACGCCGCTCTACACACAATAGTAAGCAACGCTGCATTTAAAAGCACAGCAATGACAGCACGCCAACCAAAATGGGTTGCCATAAAGGCCGTATCCCAACCAAAAGTTTGTGCAACCATTAATACCGGTGGGGCCGCATAAGCGGTAAGCACCCCCCCAATAGATATGTTTACAAACAACACACCTATAGTGAGGTATTTAAAACCAGCCCGGCCGCTACGTTTGAAGTACTGATCACGCAATAATAAGGCAGCCAACGTCATGGCAGCCGGCTCAGTGATAAGCGATCCTGCCAAAGGCACCAAAGACATGGTAACAAAGAACATGGCGTACTCGTTGCGCAGAGGCATCGCACGAGCCACCCCTTTCACAATGCTAGACACCATCTCCAAAATAGGACGGCTGGCAGCCACCACCATAATGGCAAAAACAAAAGCCGGCTCGGTAAAGTTACGCGTATTCATGTAGTCGACGGCTTGGTCTAAACCAATAAAGACCGCCACACTGACCACTAACACAAATGCCCACACCCCAAAAACAGCTTCGACTTCAGACAATAAATGCCACAGCCCAGAGTGCGCCCCCCCCTTGTTTGCCAAACGTGCAAACACCGGCACCGAAAAAGTATGAACAATAGCTATTGCAAACAGAGTCGTTGCAAGAATTTCCATTGTGGTTGGCATAATGCTCCTTTTTTTATAACGTCTATAACTTAAGCAGATTTAACCCTTAAGTCACAGCGAACAAACAAAACAGGGGCTATTTTACACGGACCAGCGCCTGCGCCTAATTATTTAGAACCAGTTTTATAGTAATGTGCCCACTAAAGCAGCCAAAACCAACAACACCCCTACCGTCATATTGGCGCGGAAAAGAGGCAGCCCAAGTTCGCGTCTTTGGGGGTCAAACTGTTTAATTTGCCAAGCCAGATGCAGCCCGATGGCAACCATAATCACAAAATAGGCCCAACTCATGCCCATGGCATAGCCAGCCCAGACCCAAAGCACCATCGTTAGCGCATAAAATCCGCCTAACCACTGTTTGCCTTTGTCCCCAAAACGAATAGCAGCCGACTTTAAGCCCAGTTTTAGGTCGTCTTCCATGTCTATATAACCATAAATAGCATCGTAGGCAATTTGCCATGTCACCGCCCCCGCCCACATCGCAATGGCAGCCAAAGGCAAACTATTTTGCGTATCAGACCAAGCCATAAGCATGCCCCAATTAAAGGCAATGCCCAAAACAGCCTGAGGCCAATGCGTAAAACGCTTGCATAGCGGATAAATCACAATCAGGGGCACTAATAGTAAAGCCAACCAACGGCTAAATTCGTTGATAGCAAAAAGCAAACTGGCCCCTATCAACAGCTGTATCAATACAAAGATTAACGCGTTACGCAGACTAAGCTGGCCACTGGTTAGAGGCCTAAAACGGGTTCGTTCCACCTGATGATCAAAATTACGATCAAAAATATCATTAAAACAGCACCCTACCCCGCGCATTAAGAGGGCGCCAAAAGAAAAAATCACCAAGCGCCACAGATCAGGCCAGCCCCCTGCGGCCTGTATCAGAGCCGCAATACAAGGCAAAAGTGTGAGCCACGTTCCCACAGGTCGATCTAAACGACATAACCGCGCATAAGGGCCCCAAGAATCTGGCAAATAGCGTGCGACCCAATCATTGGGGCGCATATCAGCTAGATCAGGACGAGGAGTAGAGGTAGGTGTATGCATAATGTACTCAAAGACAAACAGCCGTGACACGCACGGCTGTAGGCTAGTAAACCATTAGATGTTCATTACATTTCTTCGCGAATGAGCTTGCCTAAGATGGCAATGCCCTCTTGGATACGGGCCTCGCTAACTGTCACGAAGCTAAGACGGAAAGTGTTAACTTTAGCTGCCCCTGAGGCATAAAAAGGCTCGCCGGGTACAAAAGCAACATGGCGCTCGATGGCTTTGTTAAGCAAATCTTGGGCGTTCATATGTTCGGGCAGAGTCACCCATAAAAACATGCCGCCCTCGGGACGAGTCCACTGCAGTTCAGCGGGGAAGTGTTCTGCCATCGCGTCTAGCATGTAATTGCACTGACGTTGGTAAAGATCACGTACTGTAGGTAAGTGTTGCTCGAGGAAGTTACTTTGGATGGCCTCGTAAATGGCCATTTGCGTAACGGTAGACGAATGCAAATCAGTGGCTTGTTTGATTTGGACCAATTTATCGATGATCTCCGTGGGAGCCACGATATAACCCAAGCGCAAACCAGGAGCTAAGACTTTGGAGAAGGTGCCCAAATGAATCACCGTCGCCCCTGCTTTACGACCTAGGTGTAACAGACTGGGTTGTGGCGAGCCCGCATAACGGAGTTCTCCGTAGGGATCGTCTTCCACCACAGGAATATTGGCTGCCGCACACCGTTCGACTAGGTCTTGGCGACGCTCGGCGTTTAACGTACGTCCGGTCGGGTTTTGGAAATTAGGCAGCGCATAAATAAAGCGTGCCCCCTGCGCTTTTTCGGCAGAGACTTCGGCGGGAATCAAACCGCCTTCGTC
>CANROS010000087.1 GCA_947632305.1 uncultured Paenalcaligenes sp.
ACCAGTTCTGGAACAATCATTGTGCCAGGATCCATTAACGAGTGATGGCTCATGATTTCAACCTGTCCAGTGAAGGTGTTCACATTCAGCTCTACGAGGCAAGCGGCTGGTGTATACGTAGTGGGACCTGCACTGCTACGTTGTGTTGGCGGATAGGTGGCACTATTGCGCTTGATGAAGTCGTAACCCTCTGTGGTCATTCGCTGTTTAAGTGAGTCCGGAGCTCCGTCACCATAGCGTATCGCCAATGCATCAATAGGCAAAGTGCGTACGCCAACACCAGGAATATCGAACTCTGCGCGCGCCCATTCCCAACTGCTAAACGTATGCAAAGCCACGCCTGTGATCAATCCCATTTCATGTGCTTTTTTAGCAAGCTGCTCAAAAGGAATAGGCTTCATGCCACCACCACCCAAGCCATCAGGTCCGATGCGTAGATCAGAAAACTGCACATTGAAACTAGAAATAGGACCGCCACCTGCGCCTTGACTCCAGATAGCACGCGCTGCTGGCCAAAGGGTGAACTCCAGTAAAAAGCGTGCGGCTTGACGAGTCGCAAAACCAATGTAATACACACTGGAAGAGGAACTCATATCTGGAATAATAGATGGTACCCAGTAGGGGTTATGTTTAGAGTATTCGTCTTGCAGCTTCTGATCAGCCCAAGAGCTAGTCAAGGGCAGCTCTGGAAACTCGGTGACGCCAAACTCTACGTGATCCGGCGCTTTCCCCAGGGCTTGCCATACCATAACCTGTTGCGCAGTGGTGGCACCTGTACCAATTTCTTGGACACAGTGACGCATGGCCAATTTACCGTCGCTATCAAACTCTAGTACTAAGAGACTAGGGTCACCACTAGAACCATAAACCTGCTGGACTTGGGCAAAACCGACGCCATAACCTTTGCCAGGGTTGGCCGCATCGTATTCTGCTTTTGCTTTATCACGATTAGCCCACAAAGTATGTTTAGCGGCTAGATTCAACATTTCCTCTATACGAGGGTCGCCAGCTTGTACACCGCCCTGTGTATTTTGTGCCCCTTCTCGTAGGGCATTACGGCGGCGTAGCTCGATCGCATCTATACCTAGCTCGTTGGCCATTTCATCCACCATGATTTCGGTGATGGACATGGACTGCAGCGAGCCAAAGCCGCGCATTGAGCCCGCTTCTACCGCCTGTGTGGCCATAGCTGTCGTGGCCAAATCAGATTTGGGAAAATAATAGATAGACTGTGCCCCACGAGCTGCAACGTGCGAAACGGCAACTGACAGGTTTTCTCTGCCTCCGCCGTTACAGTTATAAAACCCTTTTAGTATTTCAAATTGACCTGTCTTGCGATCAGCTGTGATGGCGACATCCATTGCAATGGAATGGCGCTTCATACCCAGTTGGAACTGCTCATAGCGATCATTGGCAATCCGGACTGGGACCCCATCACTGTATAAGCAGGCTACGATCGCATAATAGGGGAATACGGAGTAATCTTTAGAGCCATAGCCCACTGTAGAACCGGTCAATAAAATAATACGCTCTACCGGAACTTTCGTATTGTCTTTAACCATCGCTGCCGCTGCACTGGCTATACCTGCTGGCGATTGTGTAGCAGTCATAATATGCAGGCTACGAGTCTGCGCATCATACCAAGCCGTACAGTTATCGGGTTCCATTGCACATGGGTCTATGGACTGTGAAAAACCATGACGCTCTAGCACAATTTTATCAGGGTTGTGCCGTGCTTGATTTAGCTCTTCTTCAATGAGCATGGCAGCATCCATGGCTTGTTCTGGCACAGTAGGATCTAAGTTAGCAGCATGTAAGGACGCCTCAAAACCACTGCCTCGTTTACGCTTAATGACTTCTGGAATGAAAAGCGCATTATCAGGTTCAAAGGGTGGCCAGACGACGTCGTTACCATGAAAGCCCCCCTTAATGGCACCATTTTGGAAAGGGGCAAACTCAGGCGGGTCGGAAGGAGTTACCCCGCCTATACGTACAAAACGACCAGCACCGTAATTAGCTGGGGGTTTAGGTCCGGTAAACTCACCGTATTTAACAACCGTAGTATCAAAACGCAGCTTGCGTTTGGCAGTTTGAAAACGGTCGTAGTCTTTGTAGAATAGGATTGCCACCGGATGCCCTAAAAGCGGAGCCGTTTCACCCACTGGCAACAAAATATGCTCACCATAGAAACCCGTACCCATACTCTTAGGGGCTTCTAGGCCATGCTCCGCTAAGTCTTGTTGTAGCAGTATACTATCTGGCTGTAATTCGTCACCGAGTATGGAAATGTCTACACCTTCAAAGCGATGCTCTGCATTACTCGCTTTCAACATAAAAGCATAGCCTTGCTGTTGAGGCCAATCCGGCAGGTCTTTAGAGCGGAAATCAAAAGCAAAGTTCTTTTGACCTGTTACTTTACGTATAGCATCCCAACGAAATTTGGCTTTACCATCGCGATCAACCCAAGCCGTTGAGCTAGCACCAGAGTTAACCTCCAAAGCGTGTGCTGTTGGTAAACGTCCAAGAAGTAAAGTGATACCGCCTACCGTACCTAATTTGATGAAATCCCGACGAGAAAATCCGGTTTGATGTGTATTCATGACAGCCTACTCCTTACCATGAGACCAGGCTAATTTGTTTTTCATGTCAGCCCCGAAATACATGAGGCAATAACGGCTAGAAACTATGATCAAATCCCACGATTGCTTGCTGTCCCCTAACGTTTTGGAAAGCAAACCCGGTTGCGTAACCTGCCAAGGCATAGAGAGTTGTACGTTTAGATAGATTGTATGAATAGCCCGCACTATAAATATTTTGCAGTCTCTTATCTAAGTTATAGGTGTTGTTGAAAGCACTGCTGGCACGTGAAACACTCCACCCTAGCATTGCACTGGACTCTGGAGTGATAGGCACAGTGGCGTTGATGGTGAAGCTCGTGGTTTTGAAATTTTTAATGTATCCAGAATTCCAATAGGTAAACTCAGGAGCTGGGCCATAAGAACCATAGCCGGATTGTCGGCCATTAATATCCTGACCTACCGCCACGCCAAGTTGCACTGCTTTGAAATCGTAACCACCGATAGCAACCCATGAATGTACTTTTTTATCCCAATCCTTTGATTGCAAACGGTCATAACCCAGAGACAAGCTAAGTGGGCCATTGGAATAGGCTAGCGCAGAGGTAACGAGCTTGGTGTTTTCGCTGCTGTTCCAGCTTTGGGGGCCGTTAGTATTAAAGGAATAACCAATAGCAAAATTGACACCACCAAAAGTAGGCGACTCATACACAATAGTGTTGTCGGCCTTATTAGAAGCCGCCGCACTAAAGGTATTTGTAATATCAGACAAATTTTCTTCATCGTCTAAACCAGCAATATAGCTAGCGTAGTTTTGAATAGCATTGCCCATACGGCCAACTTTTATACTACCCCAGTCGTCACTACTTAGTCCCAACGTGGTCGTTTTAAATAAGCGGTCATCAGAGGATTGACCCGTCAGTACGTTAAAACCACTTTCTAGCTTAAAGATTGCTTGTAAACCATTGCCCAAATCCTCAGTCCCTTTTACCCCCCAGGAGTTACTAGACCAGACTCCGCTAAAAAGACCAGTCTGTGACATCTTTGCACCGTTATTACGGTTTTTAAAGGACTGATAGCCTACGCCCGTATCGACAGTACCATATAGGGTTACCGAAGTTTCTGCCTGAACCAGAGAAGCGCCCATAAGCAGTGTGATGGAAGTGAGTGCTTTCTTCATTTGCTTGCCCCTTTGTGTTAATTGTTATTAACAACTGCTTTCTAGACGCTATTTTATTTTTTATCTTTCATTGAAAATGAATGCAGTAAATCACACTAGACTAATAAATAATTACCGCAATAAGTGACAAATTTCAGAAAAATAATAATTAAATAAGCCAGTTACTGTTGAAACATTCTAGGATTTATTTTCATATATGTTAATGTTTGCGTTGATATTTAACAACACATTAAATAGTAGTTATATTTCAAATACATAACGGCCTAAACGTGCCATGTCAAGGTACATAGCGCGCAAAGGCTGTATAAGCATAATTCTGAGTGTTTGAGGGAGATGCCACCTAGCGACATATTATTCGTTCAACTGGTAATCCGCGGGAGGAAACGACTCGATGGGCTGTGGTTTGCCAAATAAATAGCCTTGCAAGGCATCACATCCACTCGCTCTTAGGAAATCCGCTTGTTCAACGGTTTCCACCCCTTCAGCTACAGTGCTGATGTTTAGGGTTTGGGCTAGTGTTAGGATCGTTTGTGTAATTGCTGCGCTCTTTGAGTCTGTCATTATCGGTTTGATAAATGACCGGTCTATTTTTAATGTATCCAATGGCAGGCTTTTCAAATAACTCAAAGATGAATAACCTGTCCCAAAGTCATCTAGTGAAAAACGGATACCGAGCCGTTTCAGGCGATTCATTCGCTCTATAAGCTGTTTGGTATTGCGGTGGAAGGTGTTCTCGGTAAGCTCCAGAAACAGCTGGTTGGCAGGGGCTCCCGTAGCCTCCAGATCGGCCTCTACGCTGCTCACGAATTTATCGTTCGCGAATTGTATCGGACTGATATTGACGGACAGGGTTAGGTGTTGAGTCTTTGGGTTTTGTCCCCATAATGCCAGTTTTTTTAGCGCCTTCTTAAGCACCCGCCTTCCTACCACCACGATTAAGCCAGACTGCTCAAGCAGGGGAATAAAGTCGGCTGGTGAGATCATCCCCAAACTAGGGTTTTGCCAACGCATCAAAGCCTCATAGCCTTGTATCGTTCCTGTGGAGCTGACTATGGGCTGGTAAAACAGTTTAAATTCGTCGCAGTGGCTGGCTCGACGCAAATCAACCATCCGTTGAGCCTGGGCCTCGACTTCGGCGAGCATGACAGGTCTAAACAGACAAACTTGATCACGCCCAAGGGATTTTGCCTGGTACATAGCAATATCTGCCTGCTTGAGGACTTCGTTGATAGGCGTTTCCATATTGAATGGGGCGACGCCGATACTGGCAGACGAGATCACGTGACGCCCGCTAAGGAAAAAGCCAGCAGCCAAAGCGCTACGTATCTTTTCGGCAAATTTCATCGTTTGCTGGCCTGCGAGCTCTAGATCGGTATCCAGATTTTCCAGCAAGATGATGAACTCATCTCCACCGAGGCGTGCAACGGTGTCGGTAGCGCGTACGCTATGAATCAAACGGTCAGCGATAAGGCGTAGTAGGTCGTCGCCTATGTTATGGCCTAATGAGTCGTTGGTTTCTTTGAAGTTATCCAGGTCCAGGAGCAGCACTGCGCAGCCCCCTCTTCCCTTAGATTGATTGAGGATGGCCTGATGGAGCCGGTCTTTCAATAAACGGCGATTCGGCAGATTGGTCAGTGGGTCATAGAAGGCCATTTTCTTGGCTTTTCTTTCCGATTGCTTACGCTGTGTAATGTCGGTGCGGATAGCGATATATTGGAGAGGAGTGCCCTGAATGCCTATGATCGGATAAATAGTGGTCGCCACCCAGTAAAGCTCACCGTCCTTGGCACGATTGCAAATTTCACCTTTCCAGACCTTTCCCGATGAGATAGTCTGCCAGAGCTTTTCAAAGAAGGCTCTTGGGTGATAGCCAGAGTTGATGATCCGATGCGTTTTGCCCAATAACTCCTTTTTTGAGTATTTGGATATTTGGCAGAATTTTTCGTTAATCTGAATAATGTTGCCGTGACTGTCAGTGACTGCAACAATTGCATGCTCGTTTAGAGCAGCTCTCAGATCTTGTAATTCCTTTTGTGTTTCTTTTAGCTTTTTTAATATAACCATAAAGATAAACCGCTATTTCATCAAAAACACCCCAAGGACCAGGGAGCAACCTAACCTTTGAGGTGTAGTGCAAAAAACAATGGTTTTATGCCAACTCTAATGTTTCAAGGTCACCTAAAAGCGATAGGCTGTACCAACATATACCGTATTCTGAGCATTAATTGTATTAGCAGTCTCTACTGTTACACCCGCATTTAACTGCCAATGCTTGCTAAGCTGGCCTGAGCTACCTAACTCAAACAAACCCGTATTTTTAACGGTGTTTGCTTGTGTGGCTAAGTTAAATTGACGACCTGCATAATTACCGGTTTGCAGACTGGCTCCTAACTGGGTCTTGGGTTTTTTAAATTCATGCAACCACTGACCTGATGCATAAACAGACCAAGCTGGATTGACAGCTACGGATAACTGATACCCCAAGCTACTTTGCACTGAATTGTGTGTTTGCGCATCAAAATGCATAGCAGAGGAGTTAATGCCTTGTTCATTCAACGTTTTAACTTTGGTTTTTTGCATAGATAATGCCACCAAGGGGCCGTGCGTAATTGAGCCATGCTGCCAAGCGTAACCGGCACTGACTCGACCGCCAAACTGATAACCATCTGCTTTAGAATGATGCTCACGTTGTCCAGCTGCCAGCCCTACATACCGATTGACCTTGCTGTCTAGATTTGCATAATAAACCTGTGTATTGACCCAGATATTATCCTGTTCCCAACGACCATAAAGACCACCCGCCGTGCGCTTTTGTTTTAGATCATGGCTGGAACGTAAATGGGAGTTTTGCTTGTCATACTGAAAATAAGCACCAAGTGTCCATTGGTTTAGTTGCTGACTAAGACCGATGCTACCCGCGCCATTGGTGCCATCTAGTTTACTATTTCCTTGGCTACCATTTGCAAACACAGCAGCCCCTTCAGCCCAAACATGTAAGCCTTGCTCTGCCGTAGACGGTGTCATAGTTAAACGACGATCAATACGCTGCATCTGACTTAAGCCGGCTTGACTGGCTATGGCGCCCAACTGTCCCATCACTGTACCCGCAGAAGCTACAGACATTGCATAATCAGCAATAGCAGCGTGCGCCCCAGAGGTTGGGTGAACACCATCAGCATACAAATACGTCTGTGCCGCATCAGGCGCGACTAGCTGTTCAGGACCACATAATAAAGAAGTACTGACTGTACACGCTGTGTCTGTGACATTCGTAAAACCATAGGCTTGAGGATCAATCATGACCTCGTTCAGCAAGCCTGAAATATTTAGAGGAATAATGTTTGCTGGGCTGGACTCTAGCGCCGCTGCGAGTCCTTGGTTGTAGGTCTTTGTCAGATCAGAGGCAATGGCTGACATCATAGGCGAACCAGCGAAATCAGGCGTTTGGCCCAAGTCGGGGATATCCGCCACCATTATGTACTGGGCACCTTGCTCATGTAGGGTGTTGATAATACCGGCTTGCCCCATAATGGACTGCTGAATAATCGCTGGGCCTGCGTTGATGTCTTCTGTGACGGCAAACAAATCATTAGCACCACCCCACACCGCATACAACGCATCCGAGTCCAGCTGGCCACCGCTAACAGCCATCATCTGACTAAGTTGCTCTGTCATCGAAGGCACGGCAGGATTCATTAGGCCCAACGGCTGGGATGGATCAAGCCGGGAACTCTCCACAACACGAGATCCACCCACCGCAAAATTTGTTCCCCCCTGGTTGCTTGGTAGTGCCTCTACACCGAATTGATGAGCTAAATCTTGTGACCAGACCAGACCTGGGTTTGTAGTAAAACGCGCCCCAAACTGACCTGCGTCCGTTAAGCTATCACCAATAAAATAAATAGAATTTACGCTTTGAGCTGACAGTCCACCACTGACAGTTGCTAAGAGCATTACCAAGAGCTTTTTGTTCATTCTTATGACTTCCTGTTTCATTTGATAAATATGAAATCATAATGAGCCAGGTTTCCCCATAACGTCAATCATTATTCGCTTAAATAGCTTAATTTGTGGCTTAATAAAACGCGATTACTCTTGATTGAATGTTTTTGTCTCTAGGATCTATTTTTTGAAAACGACTTGCTATATAGGCGTAGTCAGCACGGTTAGCTAAACTAAAAAATGAATACTTGGTTTACTTCACGCGATTAGTCTGAATCTAGTGATTTCCATATGCAAAAAACCTTAAATATTCAATGGATTAGCTTGCTAAGAGGAATTAAATTACCGTTTAAAAATTATTTTCTGGTGTACAGTAATTCGAATTAGCTCTTTCCCAAACCATTGCAAAAGC
>CANROS010000088.1 GCA_947632305.1 uncultured Paenalcaligenes sp.
TGGAATTACGGTACAGGCCGCCGCAAATCTTCGGTGGCACGTGTATTCATCAAAAAAGGCACAGGCGCTATTGTTGTAAATGGCAAGCCAGTTGACGAATACTTCGCTCGCGAAACAGGCCGCATGATTGTGCGTCAGCCTTTGGCTCTAACCGAGCACCTCGAGTCTTTTGATATCAAAGTAAACGTACACGGCGGCGGCGAAAGCGGCCAAGCTGGTGCGGTACGTCACGGTATCACTCGTGCGTTGATCGACTTCGACGAAACACTGAAATCAGCGTTGAAACAAGCTGGTCTAGTGACTCGCGATGCTCGTGAAGTTGAGCGTAAAAAAGTGGGTTTCCACAAAGCCCGTCGTCGCAAACAGTTCAGCAAACGCTAATTGTTTCACGGCCCTTGTGGTGCTCGCAAAAACCCCAGCCTTGGCTGGGGTTTTTTTATAGAGTATGGTTTGGTGTAGCCCTGCAAAAGGGGCCTATGCCCCCAATCATCGTTTATCGCTCCCCAAGCGGGTGCATTTCATTTATATTAATAGTTTCTCTACTTGATTATTTGCTACACATAAAGGGGACATATGTCTACGCTAGCACAGGATAAACCTATTCGAGTCGGTATTGTGGGTGCAACGGGGTACACCGGGGTGGAGTTGTTGCGTTTATTGGCTCAGCATCCGCAGGCTCACGTGGCTGCTGTGACCTCACGCCAAGAATCAGGCATGCCCGTAGCCGATATGTTTCCTAGCTTACGTGGTCATGTAGATGCTGTTTTCCAAACCCCAGACGAAGCCCACTTAGATCAGTGTGATGTGGTTTTCTTTGCTACACCACATGGCGTGGCCATGAACGAGGCCCAAGCCTTGCTTGATAAAGGCGTTAAAATTATCGATTTAGCAGCTGATTTTCGTCTGCAAGACACGCAGGTATTTGAAAAATGGTACAAAATGCCACATGCTTGCCCGGATATCTTAGCGCAGTCAGTTTATGGCTTGGTGGAAATAAATCGCGATAAAATTGCTCAAGCTCAGGTGGTGGGTAATCCAGGGTGTTACCCAGTTACCGTTTTGCTTGGCACGGCTCCTTTGTGGGGTCATGCGACGCCATTGGTCGAGCCGCGAGTGGTGGCTGATTGTAAATCAGGCGTGTCTGGGGCCGGGCGCAAGGCCGCGGTAGGCAGCTTGTTTTCCGAGTCCAGCGATAACTTCAAAGCCTATGGTGTGGGCGGGCACAGGCATCACCCTGAAATCTCCGCTCAGCTAAAACTGATGAATCAGGGCACAGAGGTGAATCTAACGTTTGTGCCACATTTGGTGCCCATGATTCGCGGTATGTTTTCTACCATCTACGTGCGTATTACCCCTGAGGCCATGGATACTGACTTCCAAGCCTTATATGAAAAGTTCTACGCCGATGAGTATTTCGTGGATGTGATGCCAGCTGGGGTGATCCCAGAAACTCGTTCAGTACGGGCTTCTAATAAAATCCGTATTGCGTTACAGCGCCACGATGATCAGCTGATTATTATGGCTGCCCAAGACAATCTCGTTAAGGGCGCTTCAGGTCAAGCTATTCAAAATATGAATTTGATGTTTGGCTTGCCCGAGCAAACCGGGTTAGAGCAGGTGGCCATTCTGCCCTAATTGTGTAAAAACGTAAATAGTGGGAACATGTTTTCATTTTGCTAATCTAACTTTAAATGAAAACATCTCCCTCTACTTTTGCGTGGCGACGGTTGCTTTTGGCTATACTGTTGGGCATGGCCTTGGGGGCCGGTCTAATGGGGTGGTGGCAGTATAAAACGTTGCAGTCCTCATCTGCTTTGCAGCAGCAATGGCTGCAAACCCAACACGACCTAGAGCAGATTCGGCTGCATAATCAAAGCCTACAAACTCAATTGACTTTAGAGCTTGCTACACAAGACGCTTTGCAGCAAAGCCTAGCACAAAAACAACAAGAACTAGGGCATTTCCAAGAGCAATTGGCTTTTTATGAGCATTTGCTGCCTTTGTCTGGAGCGGGTTCGGTACAAGTCAGAGCGCTAGAGCTAGAGCCTCAAGCTCAGGCCTTGCATTACAAACTATTATTACAGCGTTCTTCTGGTTTGCCGCGTTTTAATGGGCACATACAATTTACGGCTCATGGGCAGCAAGACGCAGATTCAGTTAACATAGTATTAACTAGCACTGGCGATGAGTCCAGTGCCCCCACAGAGATTGAGTTCGATCAGTTTTTACGTACTACTGGCTTATTGCAGTTGCCCAATGGCTTGAACGTAGAGACGGTGACCTTACATATCTACGAAGGCAAGCAGTTGCGTGCCACCCACAAAATTGATCTAGTGCCTGTTTCTGCCGCTGCGGAAAATCATTAAGGCTTAAACTACTAGAGTTTATTATTTATTCGTTGCAGGAGTTTCCTATGAATACCCTAACTGAAACGGTTGATCTACAGGCTCCGCCAGCTCCTTTGAGCTTTACTGATCCTGCGGTTGACAAGGTTCGCGAGCTATTACTCGAAGAAGGCAATCCCGATTTAAAATTGCGTGTTTTTGTCCAGGGCGGCGGTTGTTCTGGGTTCCAGTATGGTTTCACTTTTGATGACGTAACGGATGAAGACGATACCGTTATTGAAAAAGGTGGCGTGCAGTTACTGGTAGACCCCATGAGCTTCCAGTACTTGGTAGGCGCAGAAATTGATTTTAAAGATGACCTAGAAGGCGCTCAGTTCGTTATCCGCAACCCCAACGCCAGCACCACGTGTGGCTGTGGTTCCTCGTTTACGATCTAATCGAATTAGGCTTTGTACCAAGCGCCCAATATACGACTGTGTGTAGCGCCTGTAATCGCAGGATGGCTGGCTTTGATGTCATGTAAATAGGCATAAGCCAGCCACGCAAAAGCGGCGGCCTCCACTTCTTGGGCGCCTATACCAAACCCGTCACTTAACTGGACGGGTTTTTTTAATTCAGTTTGAATGAGATCGATTAAGTGGGAGTTGTAAGCTCCACCCCCACAGACCATGACCTCTTCTGTATTTGGTGCGTAGGTTTGGATCGCCGTGCAGACGGTATGGGCCGTAAAAGCGGTTAAGGTGCTTTGTACATCTACCGCGCTTAGTGCGGGATAGCGCGCTAGGTGGGGTGTTAGCCAGGCTTGATTAAACAGGTCGCGTCCCGTCGATTTTGGCGGGGGAAGCTGTAACCAAGGCTCACTCAGCAAAGCGCTTAATAAGCCCTGATGAATGTGTCCCGAAGCCGCCCATTGGCCACCATCATCGTAACGCAAGCCTTGGTGCTTAAAGATCCACTCGTCTAATAATGCATTGGCGGGACCTGTGTCAAAGCCTATAGGGGGGCTATGAGGATGTAGTACGCTGATATTAGCGATACCCCCTAAATTTAAAACGACGCGCGGCTCTGTATTGGCAAAGACGGCTTGGTGAAACATGGGAACTAAGGGCGCGCCTTGACCGCTGGCGGCAATATCTCGACTACGAAAATCGGCAATCACATCTATGCCAGTCAATTCTGCTAATAAAGCAGGGGCATTCAGTTGCCAGCTATAGCCGAGTTCAGGGGCATGGCGCACGGTTTGGCCATGGGCACCGATGGCTTGAATAGCCTGGGGCTGCAGCCCAGTTTGTGCTAAAAGCTGCATGCAGCTATGGGCATAAAGACGAGCGAGCTCCTGTGCTGCCAAGGCAGCACGTTGGAGCTCGTTGGGGCCAGCTGTGTTTAGGGCTAGAAACTCGGCCCTGAGCGCTGCTGGCATGGCAATGGCTTGATGGGCTAGCACCTGAACGTCATTCGGGGCGAGTATGCGGCAGATAACCGCATCCACGCCGTCTGTACTGGTGCCAGACATTAAGCCTATGTAATGCATGTTAGTCGGCTAGTGACGCAACCATCGGTTCGTCTAAGCCCTTTAGCACAGCCAACTGCAGACGGTATTGTTTGGCGGCAAGGTCAAAAGCAGCTTGTTGGTTGCTGTCTAGTGTTCTAGCCACAGGAAGCTCAACCGCCAGAGGGTCTACCGGTTTGTTATTGATACGGAACTCGTAATGTAAATGAGGTCCCGTAGCCCAACCGGTTGAACCTACGTAGCCAATTAGCTGGCCTTGGGAGACTTTGTCACCACGTTTTAGGCCCGCAGCAAATTTGTTTTGGTGGGCATAAAGTGTGCTGTAGCCACTGTGATGTTCGAGCACAATGGTTTTGCCATAGCCGTTTTGGTTGCCAATGGACTTGACTACGCCATCAGCAGTGGCATGAATAGGTGTGCCCGTCGGTGCAGCATAGTCAACCCCGTTGTGAGCGCGCCAATTGCCGTGTATAGGGTGACGACGACCACCAAAGGTAGAGCTAATGCGGGTGAACTTTAACGCGTTACGTAAAAAAGCACCTTGAGAGCTTTGTCCTTGGAAATCGTAGTAACTGCCTGTTTGGCCGTCGGCACTAAACCAGAGAGCGTCGTGAGTTTTGCCTTGATTTTCAAATTCTAGCGCGAGAATTTTGCCTGAGCCGACGCGTTGACCATTATGACTATGCGTTTCGTAAATAACGCGGAAACGATCGCCTTTACGTATGTCTTTCATGAAATCCATCTTGGAGCTGAGGAGCTCGGGGATTTGAATGGCAATAGAGTCAGGGATATTCGCCGCATCAGTAGCGCCGAAAAGTGAACTGTTGATCGTGCCCTCGGCCATTTGAATGTGCGTTAAGGTCGCGTCAGCTTGTTCGGTAGCCAAGTAGCCACCGTCGCCGTCAGGACGAACTTCTAGCCATTTGGATAGGCTCTGACCGGCTTGATTGTCATTAGGGGTGTGGTAATAGCGGAGCCACAATAAATCATTAGTGTCAGAAAGAGCAGCTTGGATGCTTCGGCCTGGATATAACTTGTAAATAGAGCGCGCATTTTCATCATGGGTTAAAAATGCTTGTAACCCGGGAGCAGAGACGTGTAGGCGCTGTAACAAAGCGGCTAATGTGTCGCCACGGCGAATACGGGTTTCTTGGATATAGGGCTCTGTGCTTTTTAGACCTAGCGGTGTCACTCCGGCAGGGAGCTCTAGCGCTTCGGAAGCTTGGTATATGATGGGTTCCTCGGTGGGCTGTACCACGGCAATAGCAGCGGCGCCTGCGAACAAGCCAAAGGCGAGAACGAGCAGCGTCTTTGTGACTATCTGACTTTTTTTGGGGCTGGTGTGCTGGGGAGCGGTAGTGGAGCCGTGATTCCCTTCGTTAAGCATGTGACCAAAACCTTGTACGATGTTGGGTTTAGAAAGACCTTTGTGTGTGGGAATACACAGAACGGTTTACAATCTAAACGGATAAGCTAAAAATGAGAAAAAAACACTTCTCCTCGAAACCTAAGTTTCGTGGAAAATGTTTTGAAAGAAGTGACGTGGGCTGGATGCATAATTAGATGCATATTATTAGCCCAAGCGTTATCCTAGCTTATTTACGCCGGTTTTTCGACCCTTTTAGAAAAAGTTTTCATCAGGTCTACTTATGTCAGTACAAGACGCCCCTATTACTCCTGCAGTAGAAGCCGATTTGGCCATTGTTAAGCGTGGCTGTGAAGAGCTGCTCGTGGAGTCTGAGTTTATTCGTAAACTCGCACGTAGCCACGCGACTGGCCAGCCTTTGCGTATTAAATTAGGCTTGGATCCTACGGCACCCGATATTCATTTGGGTCATACTGTAGTGCTTAACAAAATGCGCCAACTTCAAGACTTAGGGCACCAAGTTGTTTTCTTAATTGGTGACTTTACTTCTACTATTGGAGATCCTAGTGGGCGCAATACCACTCGCCCCCCACTAACTCCCGAGCAGGTCATTGCCAATGCGCAAACCTACTGCGATCAGGCCAATTTAATTTTGGATCAATCCAAAACAGAAGTGCTTTATAACTCGGCTTGGTTAGATCAGTTGGGCTCACGTGGTTTGATTCAGTTGGCCTCACGCTATACCGTAGCCCGCATGATGGAGCGGGATGATTTCACTAAACGCTTTGCTTCCAATACCCCTATTTCTGTTCACGAATTCATCTATCCTCTTTTACAAGGTTACGACTCGGTGCAGTTGAAAGCTGACCTAGAGCTAGGGGGTACAGATCAGAAATTTAACTTGTTGGTAGGCCGCGAGTTACAGAAAGAATACGGTCAGGAACCCCAATGTATTTTGACTATGCCGCTTTTGGTCGGGTTGGATGGCGTAGAAAAAATGTCCAAGTCTAAAAACAATTACATTGGTGTGACGGAAAACCCAGACTCCATGTTTGGCAAGCTCATGTCCATTTCCGATACCTTGATGTGGTCGTACTTCGAATTGCTGTCTTTCCGTAGCTTGGCTGAAATTCAAGGCTTTAAAGACGAAATTGCTGCGGGTAAAAACCCACGAGATATCAAAGTCGCCTTGGCCCAAGAAATCGTTGCGCGTTTTCATAGTCAAGCTGATGCAGAAGCCGCCTTACAACGCTTTGAGGCTCGTTTCAAACACGGGGAAATTCCTGAAGACATCACGGAAATTACCTTGGTCGGAGCTCCCATGGGGATCGGCAAAGTATTGCGTGAAGCTGGCTTAGTGTCTTCTGGTGGCGAAGCCCAGCGTAATATCACTCAGGGTGGGGTCCGTGTCGATGGCAACCGTATCGAAGACCGCGCCACCGAACTGGCTGCAGGGACTTACGTGGTTCAGGTTGGTAAACGGCGCTTTGCTCGTGTAACCTTAAGCTAACGACTTTTATTAGGAGCAAGTGATGAAACTGCACAGTGATTCTTTTCCCGATCAGGCCGTGATTCCAGAGCGTTATGCCTTTGGTAAATACGACGCTCAGAATAAAGTGGCTTTGGCAGATAATATCAATCCGCATTTGGTCTGGAGCCAGGCGCCAGATAAAACCAAATCGTTTGTGATTTTATGTGTGGATACTGATGTCCCAACGCAGCCAGATGATGTGAATCAAACTGACCGTGAAGTGCCATCTAACTTGCCCCGCACCCAGTTTTACCATTGGGTTTTAGTTGATATCGCTCCTAATGTGACCGAAATAGCCGAAGGCAGTTATGCCCAAGGCATCACACCTCGTGGTAAATCGGGGCCCTTGTCTTTAGACGGCACGCGTCAGGGCTTAAATGACTTTACCAGTTGGTTTGCCCACGATCGTGATATGAATGGTGATTATTTTGGCTACGATGGCCCGTGCCCGCCTTGGAATGACTCTTTGGTGCATCACTACCATTTTACTGTGTATGCCTTAGACATAGAGCGTGTGCCCCTAGAGGGCAAATTTACGGGTGCGCAGGTACTTGAGGCCATCCAAGCCCATATTCTGGCCCAAGCATCGATCACAGGGACTTATACGCTTAACGCTAGGCTACTCACTTAAGCGTATATTCCTGCTGTTTACCCAAGCAAATTAAGCCCGCTGGACTTGGGATTCCATCCGTTTTTTGAGTTTTTTTATACAGTAGTGGTTTTTTTCAGCTTTAACGCTGCTAAAGCGGTAAAATGCTGACTTTAATGCCCTCTTTTTAAGTTAGGATCTTTCATGTTTGATCGTTCTCATACTCT
>CANROS010000089.1 GCA_947632305.1 uncultured Paenalcaligenes sp.
CTCCGAACGCCTACTTAATGTAGCTGATAAGTTTGTCGGGGCTCTACCAGGAGGACTAGCTCTAGCCAGTGTTATGACCTGTATGTTTTTTTCTGCCATTAGTGGGTCTGGCCCAGCTACTGTTGCTGCCATTGGTGCTATTACTATCCCAGCTATGACCAAACGGGGCTATAACATTTATTTTTCGGCCTCTCTAGTCGCATGTGCTGGAGCTATTGGCGTTATTATCCCCCCTAGCAACCCTTTTGTCGTATATGGTGTTTCTGCTCAAGCCTCTATTGGCAAGCTGTTCATTGCAGGAATATTACCAGGGATTCTAATGGGCTTAGCTTTAATGTTAGTCGCCTATCTAGTATCTAAAAAACAAGGTTGGCGTGGGGAGTCAGGAGACCGCTCTCCTCGCGCCATCCTTAAAGCCATCTACGACGCAAAATGGGCACTCTTAGTTCCTATTATTATTTTAGGAGGGATCTATGGCGGCCTTATGACTCCTACAGAGTCAGCAGCCGTTGCTGCCCTCTACGGTCTTATCATAGGGATGTTTGTTTACAAAGAACTAAACTTGCAAAAACTATGGAACGCAACAATCGAAGCGGCCGCCACGTCATCTATTATTATAGTTCTTATGGCAATGGCTACTATTTTCGGTAATCTTATGACAATAGAGCAAATTCCTGAAACAGTTGCTAAATATGTGCTCTCTATTACTGACAGTAAGACCCTGATATTACTACTGATCCTCGCCTTGCTCTTAATTATTGGAGTATTTATGGAGGCTTTAGCAGCCATCGTGATTATCACTCCTGTCCTACTTCCTTTAGCCATCAGCATTGGCATAGACCCAATCCATTTTGGAATCATTATGGTAGTAGGGTTAGCTATTGGCTTTATAACCCCCCCTGTAGGCGTTAACCTTTTCGTTGCTAGTAGTATTGCTAAAGTAGGCATAGAGAAAATCGCTAAAGCCACCCTACCCTTCCTACTCATAATGATCCTTATGCTCCTTCTTATTACGTTTATCCCCTCTATTTCCATGGGACTGCTCTAGCTATGAAAACGCCAATTCTCACGGCACAGCATTGCCAAGCACTAGGACGCTGGTTAACACAATACACAAAAAAAGATAAGCTCAACCCTGTTTGTTTAGCGATTACTAATCCCGAAGGAGCTTTACAATACTTTTTACGTCAAGATCATGCCCCCCTGCGTACTATTGCTATAGCACAAGCCAAGGCTTATACCGCCACTCGTATGGGCACCAGCACTCTTGCATTTCAAAAACGACTGCAAGTCGAAAACCTACAACTACAAGATTTTGTTGACTCTCAACTTTGTTCTTTACCTGGGGGCATTCCTCTTTATTTAGATACCCTCCTGATCGGTGGCTTAGGTATTAGTGGTCGCTCACTAAAAGAAGATCATGCATTAGCAAGCCTCCTCTCTAGCAAATCACCAACTATCTAAATGGTCGTCCTCCTATTTAAGCGATGTTTAACCCTAACCAAGATATCCCAACTTTTGACTGCTCCAAATAAAAAAGCGCCGTGAGGCGCTAGGACGAAAATAACTAACTGGTTATTAAGATTTATTTCTATTGAAAAAAACCATCTAAATTAACCATTTCTTTTCATTATTTATTTAATAGACCCAAAGCCCTTAGCCTGAATTTTTCTATCCTTAGCTAAGGGCTATGGCAATCTTGTACTGCCCCAATCAGCTAGAAACTACACTTTCTTTAACTGAGCCGCTATCATCTGGTCGCTGTTTTTGCAAAAACCAAATAGCTGCCATCAAGGGGATCCCAATCACAGCACCCAGCATATTAGGAATAATCAGTACAACACCAGCAATAAACAGCAAGATGCGTTCATAAAACCTTGAGTACCTAATATAAAAGCCGATCATCGCACTACTTACGGCTACCATTCCTAAAACAGCAGTAACAACGGTGGTGATAAGCGGTAGAACTGTTACGTTATCCATGACCAGTATGGGGCTATAAATAAAAACATAAGGCACAATAAATGCCGCAATAGCCAGTTTTACTGCAGTCACACCGCTCTTAAAGGGGTTAGCGTGCGCAATGCCAGCGCCGGCATAAGCGGCCAAACACACGGGAGGCGTGATATCAGCCACAATACCAAAATAAAAAACAAACATGTGGACAGCAATAGGTGCTAAGTCAAACCCATTAATTAAAGCCGGTGCTGCAATAGTAGCCGTTACCACGTAGTTAGCAGTAGTAGGTAAACCCATACCCAATATTAAGCACGCTATCATGGTAAAAAATAAAGCTAGGAATAAATGGCCATCTGAAAGAGCAATAATACTGGAGGCGAACTTGCCTCCTAAGCCGGTCATACTGACTACACCAGCAATAATACCTGCTGTGGCTACTGCAGCAATAACGGGTAAAGCAACACGAGCCCCCTGCTCGAGCACATAAAAGAACTTTCTAATGTTTAGTCGGGTCTCTTTACGTACAAAACTAACTAAAAAAGCGGTAGCAATACCATAAATAACGGCTCGCTGAGGGGTATAACCTATCATGACCGTGCCTATGATGACAATTAAAGGCAACAGCATATAGCCATACTGTTTCATCTGTTGCTTCACATCGGGCAGTTCAGACTTGGGCAAACCCAAAATGCCAAGGCGCTTAGCCTCAAAATGCGTGCCAATAAAAATACCCAGGAAATACAAGCTCGCAGGGATAACTGCTGCCGCCATAATCACAGCATAGGATACTCCTAAATACTCCATCATGATAAATGCGGCCGCGCCCATAATGGGTGGCATAATCTGTCCTCCGGTGGAGGCAGAGGCTTCGGTTCCAGCGGCAAACTCAGGTTTGAAGCCAGAGTTTTTCATCATAGGAATGGTAAAAGAGCCTGAGGCAACGGTATTCCCTACAGAGCTGCCTGAAACCATCCCTTGCAAAGCGCTGGCTACTACTGCAGCTTTAGCGGTACCTCCGGTAAAACGCCCCGTCAGACCATAAGCTAGATCATTAAAAAACTGACCAATGCGAGTATTAACTAAAATCACACCAAAAAATAAGAATAAATAAATATATTTGGCGGAAATTTGTAATGGCGTTCCAAACACTCCACTGTCTCGGTACCAAAGTCGAGTCGTAATCTCAGTAAAGTCGTAACCCTGATGTGAAAGTGTTGCGGTGGGAATGAAGTTCCCATACAAAGCATAGCCAATCATTACGCTAGCGACAATGACTATAGGAATCCCGACGGTTCTGCGCGTTGCTTCCAAGAGAAGCAAGACCCCCACAACGGATAAGCACGTATCGTACGTGCCATACCCCCAAGTGATGCCTTGAAGTAAATCATCAAAATGGATTATTTTATAATAAGTGACATACATGGCCAAAAAGGCCAATATCAAATCATACCAAGGCACTGTTTTCTGAAAAACTTGCTGGCCTTTTTTCAGTGGGAATAAAAGAAAAATAAGGCCTAGAGCGGTCCCTAAGTGTACGGCCCCCTGCTTTTGCGAAGGGAAAGTTCCAAAGTACCCCGTATAAACATGAAATACGGTGAGTGAGATTCCTAAAAAAGCTACCACCCAAGCCCAAACCCCAAGCGCTTCGCGAAAGTTACTTTCGCGATCGTATTTTTGTAATAAAACCTTTACATCTTGCTCTGCTTTTGCAATTTGTTCAGCATGGGCTAGCTTGTTATTGTTATCAACCATAGAAACACCACTTTTAGTTATAGCTCCGAAGAGATACGTTTCAACCCCGATCCACTATACAAACAGTTTGGATGTGCTTTCTCAAGGCAAAAGCACAATGTATAAACAAAAAGGACTTTAACAGTCCTTCTTGTTTATTTTTTAGTTACTTAGCCAGATCTTCTAAGCTAGTAATACCCGTTCTTTTTCGAGTCACAATTTGCACTACCTCTGGGTAAACATGACCGATAAAGGAAACGTTCTCAACCTTCCTACCTTGGAACTGACCTTCACCATTCACCGCATCAATGGCCGGAACATGCACAGACATACCAACGTCCATACGCCCACGGCTAATGCTAGCTAGATTTTCCAAAGAAGCGCCTGTTTCTACATTAGTGAAGTTGCCTTCTGTGTGTTGATTCCAAATATTGGCAATTTCACCCCCTAGAGGATAATAAGTCCCCCCTTGGCTGCCTGTACCAAGTGTAAACTCAGATTTACGGTTGTCTGCATTAGCCTTGAGTTCGGCAACAGGGCCCTCAACAACCAGACCTTGCTCCTCGTAGTAACGCTTTGCTCCAGGATGAATAGGAAGACCCGCAGCCCCATTAAGTGCGTTTTCTAAACTAAGCTGAACACCTTGGGCATGAGTGATTTCTTTGGAGTTTTCCACCATAACTTTAGCAAGCTGATAGCCTAGCTCTTCGTCAATAGTGTCATTATTGGCTACCATAATGGCAAAAGCCGCAATAGTAGGTACATCTGCATCGAGGAAGGCATAGGCATCGCTAGGAATCGTATAGCTTTGATAACCATTGGCTTCTTCGGCCTTGGCAATTACTTCATCAGTGAGGCCAAGCATGATTACATCACCCGTAGAAGCATTTAAACTTTCAATACTACCTGCCGGCACGCCTAGAATTCCAAAAGAGATATCAATGTTGCCATCTTGGACTAAGTCAGCAGCATTACCAAAACTTTCTTGAAAAGCCTGGTAATCCGTTATGCCGTATGCATCTAGAATTACTTTAGATACAGAGTTAGTCTCACTAGCGGGAGGTCCAATCGCAATACGCGCAGCCTGCGCAGAGCTAAAAATTGCACACATGGATACAATACTAGCCGTTGTAAAACGCATAATCATTTTTTTTGCTTTCATCTGTACTCCTCTCCTTAGTCATTACTGACAATTAAGCTAATCATTTAGCTCTTTACATTTTATGGTTTTTTTATATAACCTCCCTGAGTATATTTACACGTCGTTTTAATCGTCAAGATCACATTAACCCTATTTGCGCTTTATTCATTACCTCTGCTAGCGATCGCTTAGCGCGGTCCTAGGCCACTCGACATACTCCGAGCACACTATGTGCTGTAGAGGATAGCTCTAGCTATTTATCCCCTACAAGGAGCCGAGTATGTCAGCTGGTAAAACCAATAAACCGTCCTCTACGTCTCAACCTGCCTTAGATAGCGCCTACTTTCCTAGTGACAGTGGCCCTGCTTTGCCTCCTGATCCCGATAGGTCCCATCCTGCTTTGCAGCAAGCGCGCGCCGTCAGTGACTTAAGCGCCAGCTTTACGCATAACAAAAACAAACCGTTGGAGTATGGGAAAGACGCCGCTACGCCTCCCCAAGGCCCTAGCTCATTGCCCCCTGACCCCAGCGCCACGGCCAGCACCCTTTCTGAGCACAACGCCTCCACCAAAACCAATCAGCCTGCGCCGCCCGGCCTCAATGCCACAGACGGTCATTTACAGCGAGTCCGAGCGGACAGTAGCCAACAACAACTCACCACCAATCAAGGTGTGCCCGTTGCCGACAACCAGCATTCTTTAACGGCTGGTTTGGGCGGCCCCGCCTTATTAAAAGATTTTATTTTGCGGGAAAAGCTCACGCACTTTGATCATGAGCGTATTCCTGAACGGATTGTGCATGCACGAGGCTCTGCTGCGCATGGCTATTTTGAATCTTATGAAGCGCTCACAGAGCTCACATGTGCTTCGTTATTTGCCCAAGTAGGTAAACGCACCCCTGTCTTTGCTCGTTTCTCCACGGTAGCGGGTGAACGTGGCTCTAAAGATACCGCCCGGGATGTACGTGGCTTTGCTGTCAAATTTTATACAGATGAAGGAAATTGGGACTTGGTGGGCAATAATATCCCCGTCTTCTTTATACAAGATGCGATGAAATTTCCTGATTTGGTGCATGCCCTCAAGCCCGAGCCACACCATGGTATGCCGCAAGCCGCTTCAGCCCACGATACCTTTTGGGATTTTATTTCACTGATGCCTGAAAGCATTCACACCGTGACGTGGGCTATGTCGGGCCGGGGTATCCCCCGCAGCTACCGCATGATGCAAGGCTTTGGTGTGCATACCTTTCGCTTTGTGAATGCCAAAGGCGTCGCTAAATTTGTGAAATTTCACTGGACCCCTTTATTGGGAACTCATGCCCATGTCTGGGATGAAGCCGTTAAAATCTCAGGCGCTGACCCAGATTTTCATCGACGCGATTTATGGGAAGCCATTGAGTCTGGCTTTTATCCCGAATGGGAATTAGGCGTGCAAATTTTTGACGAAGAGCAAGCGGCTAGCTTCAGTTTTGATGTGCTAGATGCAACCAAAATCATCCCCGAAGAACTGGTTCCAGTCACTCCTATTGGGCGCATGGTACTTAATCGTAATCCTGACAATTTCTTTGCAGAAACCGAACAGGTGGCTTTTTGCACGGCCCATGTGGTGCCTGGCATAGACTTCAGCAATGATCCCCTTTTAGCTGGCCGCATTCATTCCTATGTAGACACCCAGCTTGTGCGCTTAGGTGGGCCTAATTTTCATGAAATCCCTATTAATGCCCCCCTTGCGCCGGTGCATAATAATCAACGTGACGGCATGCACCGCCAGGCCATTCACCGAGGCCGCGTGGCCTATGAACCCAATTCATTAGCTGGCGGCTGTCCTTTTCAAGCAGGAGCGTCCGGCTATAGGTCTTTTCCCGAACCGGTTGCTGATGTGGAACTACGCGGCAAGCCCGAAAAATTTGCTGAGCACTACCATCAAGCCACCTTGTTCTACAACAGCCAAACTCCTGCCGAGCAACGTCATATTCAAGAAGCGTTTGCTTTTGAGCTCAGTAAAGTCACGGTAGCTGCGATTAGGGAACGGACCATAGCGTTGCTGCGGAATGTCTCTGAACCCTTAGCCCACGCCGTGGCTCAAGATTTGGGTATGGAACACATGCCAGAACCCTTACCCAATGCCTGCCCCCAGGCTCAACCACCTGAAATTACTCGTTCTGCCTTTTTATCGTTAAGCGCTCGCCCCGGTCAGGGTGGTATTAAAACCCGAAAAGTGGCCATTATGGTGGCCGAAGGCGTCAATGCGGTAACCGTGCAGACTATAGCTCAAACCTTAATGGACGAAGGCGCTGTGGTCCGTTTGGTTGGGCCGCACTTGGGATTATTTCAGGCTGAAAATGGTACTGTCTTGGATGCAGATGCCTATTTTGCTAATAGCCCTTCTGTTTTATTTGATGCTATCGTGATTCCAGATGGTAAGTCCGCCATTGATGCCCTAAGTCAAAACGGCTATGCCTTAGAGTTCATACGAGATTCGTTTCGCCACCTAAAACCTCTGCTTGCTATCGGTTCGGGGCAAATTTTATTAGAGAAAGCGGATATTCCTCAGCTAGACGACGATACCGGCCTATTACGGACGATGAACTGCTCAAGCTCTGTTTTGACTCATTTTGTGCAAGCTATAGCGCAGCACCGCCACCCCAACCGAGAACAGGCTCCCACCCCTGGTAATCCCCCCACCAAACCGTA
>CANROS010000090.1 GCA_947632305.1 uncultured Paenalcaligenes sp.
CATGCTATTTTGTTGCCTGCAGACTTTAATGCCTATAGGTATTATTCCCGTTTGTTTAAAAAAGCAGTAACTCAAATATCTAATCAAATAGAGAATCGGGGCATTGACGAAATATATATAGACCTGTCTCATCTGGAAAAAAGCAGTTTTGAGTTGGGGGCGGAATTACAGCAAGTGGTTTTGAAAGCCACTGGATTAACTTGTTCGATTGGAATTAGCCCAAACAAGCTGCTGTCCAAGATCGCGTCAGATTTAAATAAACCGAATGGGATATGTGTTATTGAGCCCAGTGATTTGCAGCATGTGGTTTGGCCTTTAGATGTTTCTAAGGTAAATGGTATTGGCCCCAAGTCACAAACTAAACTCAAGCAGTTGTCTATTCATAGCATTGGAGATTTAGCTAAGGTGGATCCTGCTCAATTACAACGAGAGTTTGGTCTTAATTATGCGCAATGGCTTAAAGACGTAGCCCAAGGCATAGATAATCGTCCAGTGATATTGAGCTCTGAGCCCAAATCCATCAGCAGAGAGCGTACTTTTGAGCGGGATTTGCATGTGCAACAGCATCGATCTGAACTAACTGCTATTTTAGAAACGATTTGTAGGCAGCTAGAGCAGGACTTACGTCAAAAAGGTTACAGAGCCCAAACCATAGGCATTAAATTACGCTTTGATGATTTTTCTATTTTGACCCGTGATGTCACCGTAGATAGACCCGTGATTTGTGCTGTGGATATTATTCATGCGGCACGTTTGAACTTGCGACGGACTCAAATCAAGCAAAGGCGGTTGCGTTTAGTGGGGGTTAGAGCAACTAAATTGATAGCAGAAACCGAGTGTTATGCGTTGGATACCACACCTGAGCAATTGAATTTAGAGGGATTGCTCTAGATAAGTACAAAAGCAGAGCTGATGCGCTAAAATTATTACATAAAATGCTTGTACGTTTTCTTTTTTACAGGGTTCGCTGTTATGCAATTTGATCAGGCTGGTGCTAAGGCACTGATGGAAATTACCTCTCGTCCAGAATTGGTGTTTGTGCGTGGCCAAGGTTCTTGGCTTGAAGATCACAATGGCAAGCGATACCTCGATATGGTTCAAGGTTGGGCTGTCAATGCCCTAGGCCATTGCCCTCCCAATGTAGTGGAAGCCATTTCCAAGCAAGCAGCGACATTGATGAATCCATCACCTGCTTTTTATAATGCGCCCATGATGGAACTGGCGAAACTGATTACGCAAAACTCCTGTTTTGACCGTGTGTTTTTTGCAAACAGTGGTGGTGAGGCTAACGAGGGTGCCATTAAATTAGCGCGTAAATGGGGTCAAAAGCATCGCAAAGGCGCGTTTAAAATCATTACCTTTGATCATTCCTTTCATGGCCGTACTTTGGCGACTATGTCAGCTTCTGGTAAAAAAGGTTGGGATACGATTTTTGCACCGCAAGTAGATGGTTTTCCCAAAGCTCAATTAAACGACTTGGATTCCGTGCGTGCCTTGATCGATGAGCAAACTGTGGCCGTTATGCTGGAGCCCATCCAAGGCGAGGGCGGTGTGATTCCAGCCCAAGCTCAATTTATGCAAGGCTTACGAGCTTTGTGTGATGAAAAAGGGGTTTTGCTGATTGTCGATGAGGTACAAAGCGGCATGGGTCGTACCGGCTCTTTGTTTGCGTATCAGCATTATGGGATTGAGCCAGATATTATGACCTTAGGTAAAGGCATCGGAGCAGGAGTTCCTTTATCTGCTTTGTGTGCAAAAGAGTCCGTGTCATGTTTTGAGCATGGCGATCAAGGTGGTACCTATAACGGTAATCCTGTGGTCACTGCTGCAGGCGTAGAGGTGATGCGTACTTTGACCGCTCCTGGTTTTATGGAAACCGTCAACGAGCGCAGTCAGCAACTGTCTACTGGCTTAATGGCAATTAGCGATAAATGGGGTATGAAAGGGGAGCGTGGCCAAGGCTTATTACGCGCTTTGATTCTAGACCGTGATGATGGCCCTGCGATTGTGGCTGCAGCCAGCAGCCGTAATCCAGAGGGTATGTTGTTGAACTCACCTCGTCCCAATCTATTACGTTTTATGCCGGCTTTGAATATTTCCAAAGAAGACTTGGATACGTGTTTAGCGATGCTTGATGAGCTTATTGCTCAGGTACGAGCCTAAAGGAGACAAAAGCAGATTAGGCTTAGCCGCTTAATCTGCTTTTTATAGAAGCCATGAGTGAAGAAAAAATAGACCCAGAACAATTGACTCATCTATATAGTCAACCGGGGCATTTATTGCGTCGGGCACATCAAATTGCGGCCTCTATTTTTCATGATGAATTAGGCTCTCAAATTACACCTATTCAATACGCGGTGTTGCGCATTTTAAAAGAGCACCAAGGGATTGATCAAGTCACGCTAGCAGGCCTAGTCGCCATTGATACCTCAACGGCAGCCAGTGTAGCGATCCGCCTTGAGGAAAAAGGCTTATTAACACGCAGCGTAGACCCTAATAACAGACGCCAGCGCCAGTTATTTTTAACTGCAGCCGGGCTGGCTCTTATAGAAGACGCGAAGGACGGTATTTACCGCTTAGAAAATCGTATTTTTTCTGGTTTGACGGCAGCAGAAGCCCAGTCGTTCATGAGCTTGCTAAAAAAAATGGTAGATAATAATAACGAATTAAGCCGAGCCCCGTTGATGCGATTGAAACGGTGGAAGTGATGTCAAATTAGAGTTATTTGTGGTGTAAGGTTTCTGCTGATTCAAATAAATTTAGTCTACAGATCAAGTCATTTCATTTCTTTGTTTTGTTTTGGTATCATTGGTCTATTTACGAGACCAAAAAGAGATACCAAATGGATATGACAACGGAGACAATTCTACTTTTTTCAGGAGCCATGCTTGTTGCAGGTGTGGTGGCTGGCATTATTGCGGGTTTACTTGGAGTGGGCGGAGGCATAGTATTGGTTCCCGCTATGTTTTATCTGTTTACCTTAATGGATGTGAGCCCAGAGGTCCGCATGCATTTGGCAGTAGGTACCTCTTTGTCTACCATTATTGTGACAGCCTGGTCTTCGTCCAGAGCGCACTATAAGAAAGGGGCGGTAGATATAGCGCTTTTAAAGGGTTGGGGCGTGTGGTTGTTCCTAGGAGCAATCGTTGGAATGGTATTTTTTAGCTCTATTAAATCCATTACCTTAACCTTTATTTTTTCTATAGTTACTTTTTTATTAGCTATCTATATGTTGCTTGCACCTCAACACGAGGAAGGTAGTGAGTCCTTGTTCCCAAAGGGGGTATTAAGGGGAATCTACGGTCTGGTGGTGGCTGGTATGTCTTCTATCATGGGAATCGGGGGAGGTAGCTTAAGCGTGCCTTTGTTGACATATTATCATTACCCTATTCGTCGGGCGGTGGGCACTGCAGCGGCTGTTGGTTTGATTATTGCTTTGCCTGGTACCATTGGTGCCTTTCTTTCAGGTTTGGGAAATCCTAACCTACCTCCTTTTAGCTTCGGTTATGTGAATCTGTTAGCTTTTGTTATTTTGATTCCTGTTACCGGCTATTTTGCCCCTATAGGATCAAAGATAGCGCATGCCATTAATCCTAAATATTTGCGTTATGCCTTTGCGGGCTTTTTGATTTTTAATGCCGTCAATATGCTGATCACTGCATTATAAACATTTTATTTATAGGGTTGTTATGACGACATCTACTGCAACAGGCTCTCGTCGGGTTGATTTCGCTTTGGCCTTGCTCTTGGAGCTTTTAGAGCAAACTCCTGTAGGAGGAAAGTTAAAACCTGAACGGGAGTTAGCTCTTCAGTTTGGGGTTAGTCGTCGTGTGATCCGAGAAGCGCTCGCTCATTTAGAAATGCAGGGGCGAGTCGCACGAACACCTGGCCTAGGCACCATAGTATTAGATTTAACAACGCCAGATCTGGCGCTGGAGTCTCCTTCAACGATCTCTTCTTTTAGCGATTTTACTACTTCTCAGACTTCAGATGCTGCGCTTTTGGGCAGTAGCCCTTTGGAGTTAATGGATGCGCGTTTGGTATTGGAGCCTGCATTAGCGGCGGCAGCGGCTATGCGAGCTTCCAGCCAAGATATTCAGAAAATGTTGGAGTATGTAGAGCTGGGGCGCCAAGCAAAAAGCCCCCAAGAATGGGAAAGGTGGGATAGTGCTTTTCATCAACTGATTGGGGATGCAACCCGTAACCAGCTTTTGCAATATTTTTATCAAGTACTTTCTGCTGCACGTGCTCAAACCGAGTGGGGGCGTCTGCGGCAGCAATCGTTAAACTCTAAAAATCAGCATTATTACAGTGAACAACATGCTGCTATTTTGACTGCTATTCAAGCGCGTGACCCACGTCAAGCAGCCGAGAATATGCGCGCTCATTTGCATACCGTAAAGCACACATTGATTGACGGCTTAGCACTTTAATTATTATTTAGGCCTTAACTTCAAGGGTAAACCTTAGTGGTTTCAATGATAAAAAAAGCGCTATTATTTTTATCATTCAGTGTGCTGAATATTGGTTAATGCGATAGCGAGGCGAAAAATGTTTCCGAAAAATACGTGGTATGTGGCCTGTACACCTGATGAGATTGAGACTAAGCCGTTAGGGCGTACTATTTGCAATGAAAAAATTGCATTTTTCCGCGGCCAAAATGGTGTGGTTGCGGCTGTAGAGGATTTTTGTCCTCATCGTGGCGCAGCCTTATCTTTGGGCTATGTTCAAGACGGTAATTTAGTCTGTGGTTATCACGGTTTGGTGATGGGTTGCGATGGCAAGGTGGTTTCTATGCCTATGCAGCGTGTGGGAGGTTTTCCTTGTATAAAACATTACCCTGTGGTCGAGCGCCATGGTTTTATTTGGGTGTGGCCTGGGGATGCTGAGCAAGCCGATGAGACGCTGATTCCTGAGCTGCATTGGGCTAATCATCCCGATTGGGCATTTGGGGGTGGTTTGTATCACGTCAAGAGCGATTACCGTCTCATGATTGATAATCTTATGGATTTAACTCACGAAACCTATGTGCACACGGACAGCATTGGTCAAGATGAGATTGATGAAACTCCAGTAAAAACCGCGGTAGAAGACGGCATAGTTAAAACCAGTCGTTACATGGAGAAAATTATTGCTCCGCCTTTTTGGCAAGCGGCGATGCAAGCGGCGGGTTTAGACCCCGAGCAGACCGTAGACCGCTGGCAGATTTCTTGTTTTCATGCGCCCGCTCATGTGTTGATTGATGTGGGGGTAGCTTTAGAGGGGCACGGTGGCAAAGATGCACCGGCCGATAAGCGGGTGCGAGCCACTGTGGTTGATTTTATGACGCCCGAAACCGAGAGTAGTCATTGGTATTTTTGGGGGATGGCACGCAACTTTAAACCCGAGGACGCTGCGTTAACAGACTCGATCCGAGCAGGTCAGGGCAAGATATTTTCTGAAGATCTCGCCATCCTTGAAGCTCAACAAAAAAACATAGAGCAAAATCCCGAGCGCCGTTTGTTGATGTTAAATATCGATGCAGGCGGGGTCCAAGCGCGACGCATTCTAGACAAACAAATCGAGCAAGAAAAAGCAGTCCAGTAAGGTTCAAATAGCATGACTCAAACAATAGAGGTTTTAGTACAGCGTCGTCAGCAAGAGGCCGAAGGCATTATTAGTCTGGAACTGGTGCCAGTGACGAATGCACCGCTGCCTCCTTTTACAGCGGGAGCACACATAGATGTGCATGTGCCTGTGGTGGGGTTGGTGCGGCAATATTCCTTAGTGAATGATCCACATGAAACAAACCGTTATGTGATTGCTGTACAGCAAGACCCACACTCACGGGGCGGCTCTGTGGGGGTGCATCAGTACATACAAGCAGGTCAGCGGTTGCTGATTAGCCCGCCTCGTAACCATTTTGAATTGGTTTCTGCACCCCGTTTTATGTTGATTGCCGGTGGTATAGGGATTACGCCTTTATTGGCGATGGCGCGGTGTTTATCCGAGCAGAATAGGGATTTTGCTTTGCATTATGTGGCTCGTACTCGGCCTCGCATGGCCTTTTACGAGGCTTTGCAAAACAGTGCTTTTGCGGATCGCGTTTATCTTTATCACAGTGATGAGGCTGGGGGAGCAGAGTTTAATCTGTCTCAGCTTATTGCTTGGGCCCAAGACGATGCTCATATTTATGTTTGCGGGCCTAGTTCACTCATTGATGCAGTAGTACAGCAAAGTACTGCTGCTGAGGTAGCCCCAGAGCGGGTGCACCGAGAGTACTTTCATAATGACACGGTAGCGACAGGCGCAGAGGCGTCTTTTCAAATACGCATAGCCAGTACAGGCGCTGAGTTTACTGTAGAGGCCGGTCAAAGCATCACTCAGGTTTTAGAGGCGAATGGCGTGTTTGTGCCGGTATCGTGTGAAGAGGGTGTGTGCGGTACTTGCTTAACGGGGGTGCTCAAAGGGGAGATCGAGCACCGTGATGTGTATTTAACAGAAGAAGAAAGGGCTGCCAATAACCAGATGGCGGTATGTTGCTCGCGGGCACGTAGTTCTAGTTTGACCTTAGATTTATAAAACTAACCAAAGGTAGGAGACACGAATGGACCAACGATATGATCCACGTAGAAGACAGGTGGTTTTGGCGGGGGTGGCTTTAGCCGCCACGGGTGGCATGATGCCCCTCACTGCTTTTTCTGCCACCAAGGACCCAGTCAAAATCGGTGTCATTATTTCCATGTCGGGGCAGTTCGCTTCCACGGGTAAACAGGTGGCAGCAGCCATAGAGCTTTATCAAAAACAACACGGCACGATGGCAGGCGGTCGTGAGGTGCAGGTGATTGTACGTGATGATGGTGGCGTAGCACCTGATGCAACACGGCGTATAGCTCAAGAGTTAGTGACACGAGAAAAGGTGGATGTGTTGGCGGGATTTGCTTTAACCCCGTTGGCGTATGCGGCAGCGCCCATTGCAACCCAATCTAAAACCCCGATGGTCGTGATGGCGGCAGCCACTTCTGCTGTGGTGGAGCGTTCTCCTTTTGTGGTGCGTACTGGCTTTACCTTGCCGCAGGTGACACAGCCTCTTAGCGAGTGGGCTTCAGACCAAGGGCTGACAAAAGCCATGACTTTTGTCAGTGATTATGGTCCAGGTCTTGATGCTGAGAAAGTATTTGTGAAAAATTTTGAAGCTGGGGGTGGTGAGATTATAGAAAGCATCCGTGCTCCGTTAATGAATCCAGATTATTCGCCTTTTCTTAAACGCGTCAAAGACAACAAACCTGAAGTGTTATTTGTGTTTGTGCCTGCTGGTGAAGGAGCTGCTTTTATTAAGCAGTTTCACGAGCGAGGCTTAGCCGAAGACGGTATACAGTTAATCTGTACGGGCGATGTTTTAGATGATGATTTAATGGGGGGCATTGGCGATGTGGCCTTGGGCGTGGTGAGTAGTCATCACTATTCTGCTGCCCATGACTCAGAAAAAAATCAACAATACGT
>CANROS010000091.1 GCA_947632305.1 uncultured Paenalcaligenes sp.
GCTTGGGTAACAGCGCTATTACCTGTACTGATATCGCTAATCACCCCATTGTTTAACACCACCGTACCGTGTATCACTTCATCGGCCAATACCAACTTGGCATTTGTAAAGACTTGTTCAGGCAACATCACTTAACTCCAAAGAGGTCAACGCTATACGACGGTCCATCACCGCTTCGCGGGCAATCGCATCATGAAAAATACCAATAATGGCGGAACCAGCTGCTTTGGCTTCCTGGATCAGCTCTAACACCACTTGACGATTTTTATCGTCCAGCGACGCGGTGGGCTCATCCAACAATAAAATAGGCCAGCTCACAATAAAGCCCCGTGCAATATTGACACGCTGTTGTTCTCCACCTGAAAACGTACCCGGCGCTAGTCCCCACAGCCGTTTGGGGATGCCTAAGCGTGTCAATAACTGCTCAGCTCGGGCCTGAGCGTCTGCACGGCTCCAACCACGAGCCAAGGCTGGCTCCATCACCACATCCAAACATGACACCCGTGGAATCACCCGTAAAAACTGGCTTACGTAGCCCATCACCTCTTTACGTAGGGCCATAATGGTACGAGGCTGCGCCCCCACCAGTTCTATGTACTCACCGTGGCTCAGCACCTGAATGCTGCCACCCGCTGGTAAATAATTGCCATATAAAGTACGAATCAACGTGGATTTACCGGCTCCAGATTGTCCATGTAAAATCACACACTCACCCGCAGCCACCTCAAAACTAATGTCTTCTAGGACCCGCAGCACCACTCCTTGCTGCTGATGCAAGGTAAATGTTTTGTGTAAATTTTTAACTCGGATTAGGCTTTGCATGACAATCTCCTAGGGCTGCAAGACGGAAGAAACCAGCAATTGAGTATAAGGATGTTGCGGATCATCTAAGACTTGATCCGTTAACCCAGTTTCCACCACTCGTGAACGACGCATCACGATCAATCGATCCGCCAATAAACGCGCCACCGCTAAGTCATGTGTCACAATCACTACCGCTAAATTAAGCTCACGCACTAAACGACGTAATAGATCCAATAAACGCGCCTGCACCGACACATCTAAACCGCCAGTAGGCTCATCCATAAACACCAAACGCGGACTAGAAACTAAATTACGGGCGATTTGTAAACGCTGCTGCATCCCACCAGAAAAAGTCCGGGGCAAATCATCGATGCGCTGCGTATCAATTTCCACCTGCTCCAACCACTCCAACCCTGTGCGACGTAACTGAGCATAATTACGTTGCCCTTGCGCCATCAAGCGCTCACCAATGTTAGCGCCCGCTGACACTCCCATCCTTAGCCCATCACGTGGGTTTTGCTCGACAAAACCCCATTCAGTACGCAATAAGGTACGCCGTTCTGCTTCGGTGCAACTGTATAAATCCACGGTTTGCTGCGTTTTAGTGCCATAGGTCACGCCGCCCGTTTGGGGTAAGCTACGCCCAGCCAATACACTCAATAACGTCGATTTACCTGAGCCGGACTCGCCTACAATGCCCAACACCTCACCGGGATACAAATCAAAAGAAACCTCTTGGCAGCCTTTTTCTGGGCCAAATAACAGTCCTACGTCTTTTACACTTAATAATGGTTTATTCACGGCCACATCCAAGAAAGGGGGTTCTAACAAAGCGTTCATGCGGAGGCCTCCTGTGCGGCAACACGCTGCGCACAATAATCGGTATCGGAACACACCAATGCTCTGCTGCCCTCGTCATCCGTAATAATTTCATCTAAAAACGAGTGCTCACTACCACAAATCACGCAGGATTGATCCCATTTTTGAATCTCAAAAGGATGGTCCTCGAAATCCAAGCTCTCCACTTTGGTATAAGGCGGTACCGCATATAAGCGTTTTTCACGCCCCGCCCCAAACAACATTAAAGCCGGGCTCATATCCAATTTAGGATTATCAAACTTAGGAATAGGTGATGGATCCATCACATAACGATTATTCACCAACACCGGATACGCATAAGCCGTCGCAATATAGCCATATTTAGCGATGTCTTCGTAGAGCTTTACATGCATCACGCCATAGTCATTCAACGCATGCATGGCCTTGGTTTCAGAGTCAGACGGCTCAATAAATCGCAAAGGCTCAGGAATGGGCACCTGATACACTAAAATTTGCCCGGGCTGTAAATCAAACTCAGGGATACGGTGACGCGTTTGAATAATAGTGGCCTCGGGCGTGCGTTCAGTCGTCGCCACTCCGGCTGTTTTAGAGAAAAACCGTCGAATAGATACCGCATTGGTCGTGTCATCTGCACCTTGATCAGTCACTTTCAAGACGTCGTCTTGACCCACCACGGCCGCAGTAATTTGAATGCCACCTGTGCCCCAACCATAAGGCAACGGCATTTCTCGGCCGCCAAAAGGGACTTGATACCCCGGAATAGCCACTGCTTTTAATAAACCTCTACGCAACATACGCTTGGTTTGCTCATCTAAATAGGCAAAGTTATAGCCTGTTTCTCCACTGTAATTTTGCTCTACTACACTGGCATTCATAACTCCACCTCTTTTGCTGCATTCGCATTTTTTGCGTCTTCACGCATTTTTCTGATTAGCTCTAGCTCGGCTTGAAAATCCACATAATGAGGCAGCTTGAGATGGGACACAAAACCCGCCGCTTCTACGTTGTCACAATGCATGAGCACGAACTCTTCTTGCTGGGCCGGAGAAATAATTTCCTCCCCTAACTCTGTGCTACACAAGGCACGATCCACCAAAGCCATGCTCATGGCTTTGCGCTCGTTATAGCCAAAAGCCAACCCATAACCACGCGTAAACTGTGCAGGTTCTGTTTTAGAGCCCACAAACTGGTTAATCATCTCGCACTCTGTCAGTTCCAATTCACCCAACGCAATGGGAAAGCCAAGCTCTTCAGGTTCTATCCACAAATCAACAAAGCCAATACGAATTTCACCTGCAAACGGATGATTGCGCCCATAGCCACGCTGCGTGGAATACGCTAAGGCCATCAAAAATCCTTCATCACCGCGTGCCAACATTTGTAAGCGTTGTTGGCGGTTGGTAGGAAAATCCAAAGGCTCACGGGTGATATCCGCCACGGGGGCTTCACTCTGCTTTTCTAACTGCATCAAGCCTTCTTTTTCCAATAAACCCAAAACACGAGGGCAGGCTTCCATAGGCTCAGCCGTCTGCGCTACCGCTTGCAGCGGTGTGTCGTCGATGTCTAACAAACTGAAATCCAATAGACGATGCGTATAATCAAACGTCGGGCCTAATAGCTGGCCGCCTGGCAAATCTTTATACGTGGCAGAAATACGGCGCTCAATACGCATCGTTTCGGTATCTAAAGGCAACGAGTCCACAAAACGCGGCAACGTAGTGCGATACGCACGTAATAAGAAAATAGCTTCCAGCACATCTCCCGCCGATTGCTTAATCGCTAAAGCCGCCAGCTGCGGATCATACAAGGCACCTTCAGTCATCACGCGGGCGACGGCTAAGGGCAGTTGCTCTTGGATTTGCTTAACACTTAGCTCTGGAATACTGACATCCCCACGGCGTTTTTGAGCCAATAGATCATGGGCATGATCAATCGCTTTTTCACCACCTTTAACTGCTACATACATAACTTAGCCCTCAATGCCAGGTTGTACTTGTGTAGTACGTGGTAATCCTAATAAGCGATTCTGTGCTACCAACAACACATCAATACCTCTAGGAAACTGATTTTTTTGGGAACGCAAATGCCAAAACTGCGTGGGCAAATCCAACTTGACTACCCGCTGTGTCTCAATTCCTGGACCAGACCACACTGATTCAGGCCCCCCCTCTAACGCTGCCTTTTGCACAATCGCGGTACATGAAAACTCAGGATCTCGATCGGTACCCACGTGTAAACGGGCCAAAACCTCTAATTCTGTGTCAGTGAAAAAAGCAAACTGTGCGGCCTCTGGCTGCTCCACAAAATGACACCCCGTATGAAAGGCTAAATTTTGTCGGATTTGACTGGAGGCAAAAGCCGGGCTTAACCAGACGGCAGTGCTACTATCCAATAAAGTCAGAGCAATGCTATACCCCGCCTGACTTAACTCAGCCAAGGGTTCCGCTACGTTAAGGGTGTGAGTTAAACCCGGCTCTGACAAAGCCGTTAATAACACTCTAAATACCTGCTGAGAATCGGCTACGGGATCTGAAAAAGCCGGTATCAAATCATCAGACTGCATAGTTAGTCTCCACGTACCATCGTAAAAAAGTTCACCTTAGAGCCCACGACTTCTTGGGCTCGTGCTGTGCGGCGCTGCTGCTGAATTCGCTCTAAAGGCACAATGATTTTTTCAAACCAATGCTCTGCGGCAGAACCTTGCAACAACCCATCCACCACTGCCGCTAACTCCGCATGACGTAAATTACGTCCCAACACGTAGCTATACCCCATAGCCCCATCCGCCAAACGCACCACACAACGAGTCACAGTGACTTCGCCCACGTTAAATGCCTGACCGGTTCCACCGGCAGCACCCCGTGCCATCACCATCCCGGTTTCAGGGCTACGAATATAACGGTACTCATAAGGCGCTAACTCGGCCTCGAACTGCTGCAAATCATGACCCGCTCTCGCTAACACCTGCATCCATTTCTGACGTTTTGTCACTGCTGACAGCTCTGTCATTACTAAACTCCCTTACATCACCACGTGATATTGAAATCGATCGGCTCGGCTAATAGACAGAGCCAACTCAAATGCTTTGCCCTCTTGGTTCTGAGAAACAGTTTGTACGGTTAACACCGGTCTGTTTTCCGGCAACATCAAGCGAGAGCTTTCTTGAGAGGTCGGCATTCTGGCCCCAATCAAACTAAAAACTCGCGTTAACACCTGTCCCTGAGCACGCAAATACTGCCGCATAGACCCTTTGCGATACGCCTTTAATAACGCCGCATGTTCTATTGCAAACACGTGACGAATCACGCTAATAGGACTGTCCTTAATAAAACGTAAGGTGCGGTACTCGATCACCTCGGCTTCTACTGCTAACTCTAAATGCTCGCGTTCTATGTGCTCAGCTGGACGCTGCGCCACACCCAACAACCTAGCCTGCGTGCTATAGCCAGTCGCATTAAACCAATCGCTATACGCGCTGTGCTCCACCATGGGGTAACGCAATGGGGCCTCTAAGACCTGAGTGCCTTTACCTTGGCGTCGCACCACGTACCCTTCTTGGGCTAATACATCCAAAGCACGCCGTACCGTATGCCTATTCACACCAAAACGCTTGGCCAACGGTAGCTCTCCGGGCAATAAATCACCTGCGGCATAATCCAGCAACTCTGCTTTTAACCTAGCGACTATTTGCAAATAAACCGGCTCAGCTTGTCTAGACAAGTTCATGATTTAAAAAGGGCAGCGCCCTGCCTAATTAAGTGACTAAATAAAAATGCGACGCAAATGTTGAGACACCACATCAATGACGCTCACCACCACAATAATGATTAATAAAATTGCAGCGCCTTGCTGAAACTGAAACCCACGAATGGACTCCCAAAGCATGACTCCAATTCCCCCAGCACCTACCATCCCCACCACCGTGGCAGAACGCACATTGGACTCAAAGCGGTACAGCACATAGGAAATCCATAAAGGCAGTACCTGTGGAATCACACCAAAGATAATCTCTTGTAAAGAGCTAGCACCTGTCGTGCGTATCCCTTCTACCGGACCTTTATCAATGGACTCCACCGCTTCCGCAAACAACTTGGCTAATACACCCGTTGTGCCCACAAATAGCGCTAACACACCCGCAAAAGGACCCAAGCCCACCGCCACCACAAACAGCATGGCAAAGACCATTTCATTAATAGAGCGCAGTGCATCCATCAACCGGCGCACAGGTTGGTATACCCACCAAGGTACGATATTGGCAGAGGACATAATTCCTAAGGGCACGCCAAAAATTACCGCTAGTACCGTGCCCCAAACCGCAATTTGCACAGTCACTACCATTTCTTTTAAATAAAGACGCCAATCACTAAAGTTGGGAGGAAAAAAGTCAGCCGCAAAAGTCCCCATATTGGCTGAGTCCTTCCACAACTGCAGTGGATTCATCTCCGCCCCTTCCCACGACCAAGCAAGGAAGTAAATAAATAGCCCCCAACCCAACAGCCGAAGCCAATTGTTTTTACTGGGTTTTTGCAAAGCAATAGATGATGCAAGTGTAGTCATAATTCATTTGGCACCACCCCTGCCTGTTTCTTAGGCAGAGGTGTTTGCTCTCTCGTAGTTTTAGGCGTAATTCAACTAGCTCAAACTGGCTAATTTTTTCTCTAGCTCAGCTAACTGGGCATCAAGCTCTTGCAATTTGCTTTCCTTATCCGCAGCAGACATTCTTGTATCGTGCTCTATTTCACTACGTGCTTTAAAAAGCTCTAACTGACGAATAGGCAATAACTGATCGTTACTGGATTTTTTAAACTTGCTCCACTGCAACGCCTTTAACACCTCCGCCTGCTCTGGCTCGTCACCATAGTTCTCAAAAAAGGCATCAAACGTGACTTTTACGTCTTGAGGTAAGTTTTGACGCCAAACAATAGGATCAGACGGAATCAATGGAGAGCGCCAAATTTCTTTAATTTCAGCCGCTTTCCCTGCATTCGTACGTTGTAAACGATCAATGGCTTCGGTATTGCTGGTTGCTACATCCACTTGCTTATTTGCTACTGACAGAGCATTGACCTCATGGCTAGCATTCACCGTGCGCTTAAAGGCTTTGCTGGGATCCACATTATTCTGGGCAAATACGTAATACCCTGGCACTAAAAAGCCTGAAGTCGAATTAGGATCTCCATTACCAAAATTCAAGTCTTTGGCTTGAGCCAATACGTCTTCCACACTATTCAAAGGACTGTCTTTGTGAGCAATTAATAAACTCCAATACCCACCATCACCATTACTATCAATGGTTTGATAAATCACCTCACCACCGGCACGATCCACCGCCTCCATGGCAGACTTATTACCTAACCAAGCAATATCCACTTTATCAAAACGCATGGCTTGAATAATGCCCGCATAATCTGAGGCAAAAAAAGCATTTACTTGGTAGCCAGTTATTTCGGACATATCTTCCAAAAATGGCTCCCAAATCTGTCTGAGGTTTTGCGATGACTCAGTAGAAATAATGCCAAAATTAATTTCTTGTTTTTCTTGTGCAACCACACCACCAGACGCTAATACGCCCAAGAACAAAGACGTTCCCAATAACTTAGAAAAGTTTTTCACGATCAGATTTCTCTCTAAAAATAGATAAAGTTAGGCAGCCATAAAGCTCAACTGCCCATCATCGACTGGCATTTTTTTGCTACCTAAGTCACTAAAGAACAGGTTTTGATCCTCGCTTGACCCATACAAATCATTTAACAACTGAGGGTTCAGGTGCTCGATAGGGCCATCGAAATATTTCTTGCCCGCTTTCAG
>CANROS010000092.1 GCA_947632305.1 uncultured Paenalcaligenes sp.
AAACCTTACAAAGATGTTCCAGGGACAATTATTTTTGATGCCGAGCAATCTCGCAAAGGCTATCATTTAAATCAGTTCTGTATGTCCCTGATGACAACCGAAAACCGCGAACGCTTCAAAGCCGACGAGCGGGCCTACCTAAACGAATGGCCCATGACCGAAGAGCAGAAGCAAGCGGTAATCGATCGTGACCTAAACCGTTGTATGGAATTAGGTGGCAATATTTACTTTTTGGCCAAAATCGGTGCAACCGACGGCCACTCCTTCCAGCAAATGGCTGGCAGCATGACCGGTATGAGCGAAGAAGAATACCGCGACATGATGCTCAAGGGGGGGCGTTCACCCGAAGGTAATCGCTATACTCACGAACAAGAGAAAAAGGGCTAACTCATGGCAAAAATTAAACATTCTGTTTATACCTCCCATGTTCCTGCGATTGGGGCCGCAATTGATTTAGGCAAAGACCAAGAACCGTATTGGAAAAAGGTTTTTGATGGTTACGAGTTCTCCAAACAATGGGAAAAGGACAATAAACCGGATGTGATCATCTTGGTTTATAACGACCATGCGAATAACTTCGGTCTAAACTTAATTCCTACTTTTGCGTTGGGTACGGGCGAGCATTTCCCCACCAGCGACGAAGGTTGGGGCAAGCGTCCTGTACCTGATGTGGTCGGACATCCCGAGCTAGCTTCTCATATTGCGCATTCCGTCATTCAAGACGGTTTCGACCTGACCTTATGTAACGAAATGGAAGTGGACCACGGTTTGACTGTGCCGCTATCTTTGATGTTTGGTCAGCCCGAAGAGTGGCCTTGTCCCGTGATTCCTTTGCACGTCAACGTAGTGCAGTACCCTGTACCGTCCGGCAAACGCTGTTACGAACTGGGTCGCGCTATTCGTCGCGCAGTGGATTCCTTTGATGGCGATCTTAATGTACAGATCTGGGGTACAGGTGGCATGAGCCATCAGCTCCAAGGTCCACGTGCTGGTTTGATTAACGCCGAATGGGATAACAAATTCCTAGACCGCCTAATCGAAGAGCCCGCCGAACTAGCCGAAGTGTCACACATTGAATACGTACGCGAAGCTGGTTCCGAAGGGATCGAGCTCGTTATGTGGCTCATCGCTCGTGGCGCGATGGATGCCGATGTCGATCTTATACATCGTTTCTATCATGTACCTGCTTCCAATACAGCAGTA
Organism: uncultured Paenalcaligenes sp.; assembly: GCA_947632305.1. Lineage (GTDB taxonomy): Bacteria > Pseudomonadota > Gammaproteobacteria > Burkholderiales > Burkholderiaceae_B > Paenalcaligenes. The sequence continues at coordinate 1,204 of CANROS010000092.1, forward strand.
GGCCACTTGATTCTAGAAAACAAAGACTAACGCACTCACTGTGTTTTTCTCACTCTGGATTAAAATAGAACACATATGAAAAAAGTTAAAGTTGCCCTAGTTGGTGCTGGTGCATTTGGTATCAAGCACTTAGACGGTTTAGCACGTATTCCTAATGCAGAAGTCACTTATGTTATTTCTAGCACCAAGGAAAAAGCCCAAGCAGTCGCCGATAAATACGGTGTGCCTAACGCTTCTGGAAACCTCGAAGACGCGCTAAACAGCCCTGACGTAGACGCCGTTATTTTGTGTACGCCTACACAAATGCACGCTTCACAAACACTTGCGTGTTTAAAAGCCGGCAAACATGTGCAGGTGGAAATTCCTTTGGCTGACAACTTGGCGGATGCCGAAGAAGTCGTCGCTTTACAAAAGGAAACCGGTTTGGTGGCGATGGTAGGTCATACACGTCGCTTTAATCCTAGCCACCAGTGGCTTCATAGCAAAATCAAAGCAGGCGAGCTTAACATCCAACAAATGGATGTGCAGACCTACTTTTTCCGTCGCACTAATACCAATGCACTAGGTAACGCGCGTTCTTGGACGGATCATTTGTTGTGGCACCATGCGGCGCATACTGTGGATTTGTTCCAGTACCAAACGGGTTCTAAGGTAGTTAAAGCCAATGCTATCCAAGGCCCTATCCATCCAGACCTAGGTATTGCGATGGATATGTCCATTCAGTTGCTAACTGAAAGCGGTGCGATTTGTACTTTATCCTTGTCGTTCAATAACGAAGGTCCTTTTGGTACGTTCTTCCGTTACATTTGCGATAACGGGACTTACTTGGCTCGTTACGACGACTTGTACACCGGTAAAGACGAAGTTATTGACGTTTCCAAGGTTGACGTTTCCATGGACGGTATTGAGCTCCAAGATCGTGAGTTTATTGCCGCTATCGTTGAAGGCCGCGAGCCTAACTCCAGCGTAGCTTCAGTATTCGAGTGCTATCGCACTTTGCAAGAGCTTGAGCAGCAATTAGCGTAATTAGACTCTTTCCCCTAGGGCTACCAGCCTTAGGGGAAATTGCCATAGGAGACTACAGATGACCAGAACCATTGCCAACGAGTCAGTATTTCCCATTGGTTTGGGTTGTATGAATTTAAGCCATGCCTATGGTGAACCTCTTTCCGAAGCCGAAGGTGTACGCTTACTTGAGCAGGCTCTAGAGCTAGGTGTCAATCATTTTGATACCGCCACTTTGTATGGTTTTGGTAAAAACGAAACCTTAGTGGGTTCAGTATTAAAGAATCATCGCGACCAAATCTTTTTGGCCAGCAAATGCGGCATGGCCGGAGTCGATGGCAAGCGCGTGATTGATGGCAGACCTGAAACCATCAAAGCACAATGTGATGCGTCGTTGCAGCGTCTACAGACTGATGCGATCGATTTATATTATTTACATCGTTGGGACAAATCTGTGCCCATCGAAGACAGTGTTGGGGCCTTAGCTGACCTAGTCGCAGCAGGCAAGGTGCGTTATATTGGCTTATCAGAAGTCTCTGCTGCCACTATTCATAAAGCGCATCAGGTGCATCCCATCACCGCAGTACAAAATGAATACTCTTTATGGTCACGCAATGCAGAGTACGGTGCTCTCGAGGCGTGTGAAGAGATAGGTGCTAATCTAGTGGCATTTAGTCCAGTAGCGCGTGGTTTTCTAACGGGCACGCTACGCCATTTAGATCAGTTGGTCGAAAAAGACATTCGCTTAAATATGCCTCGTTTTCAAGAGCCTAACTTTAGTCATAACTTGAAAGCGCTGCAAAAATTTGAAGCTTTGGCTCAACAAGCAGGTTGTACACCCGCTCAATTGGCCCTAGCATGGTTGCTTGCCCAGAGTCCATGTGTGATTCCTATTCCTGGGACTCGTTCTGTAGAACACCTCAAAGAAAACATTCAAGCCGCTCATGTAAAATTGAGTGCAGAGGTAGTTAAGCAAGCAGGAGAGCTGATTAACCAGCAAACAATAGCTGGAAATCGTTACCCCAAAGCAACCCTAAAAGAAATCGACACAGAGGAAATCTAGTCGATTAGTAGCGGTTGATATGTATCAAAATGCGATTAATGTACAAATCTATACATTAATCGCTCGTGCTTTATCACTCTTTTGACACTTTCATTAACCTAAGGTATTTGTTTTTAAAATAAAAATACTTTTGGAGGCTGGAGTTATGTTACTCAAAAACGTAGTATCCGCAGCATTTGTGGCTGCAGCATCTTTGTCCGCAGTCAGCGTTCATGCCGAAACCACCACCTTAAAAGTGGCGCACTTTTTGCCACCTAGCTCACCAGCACATAGCCAGTTTATTGAGCCTTGGTGTGCCAAGATCAATGAAGAATCGAATGGCGAACTCGAGTGCCAGATCTATCCTGCTATGCAGCTAGGCGGTACGCCCGCTCAGTTGTTCAACCAAGCCCGTGATGGCGTAGCAGACATTGTTTGGACGCTACCTGGTTACACCGCAGGTCGTTTCCCTGTGACTGAAGTTTTCGAGCTACCTTTCATTACGACAACGCACGAGCCGTCTTCTATGGCTTTGTGGGATTTCGTTAATGAAAATGCCATGAACGAATACCGTGGCGTGAAATTGCTAGGTGCTTGGGTCAATGGTGCAAACCAATTGCACATGCGCGACAAGCCAGTGAATAGCCTGGAAGACCTTAAAGGTCTAAAAGTGCGTGCGCCTTCCCGTTTAGGTAATCGTTTGTTGTCCTCTTTGGGTGCTACGCCTGTAGGTATGCCTGTACCACAAATGGCAGAAAGTTTGTCGCGTGGTGTGATTGATGGTGCCTTGGTGCCTTGGGAAGTTCTACCTTCCACCAAAGCGCACGAGCTCACTAAATACCACACTGCGACTGACCCAGAGCGCTCCATGACCACCGCTACGATGGTGTATGTCATGAACGACAAGCGTTACAACAGCTTGCCAGATCACCTCAAAAAAGTGATTGATGACAACAGTGGTCGTGATGTGTCTGCTTGGATTTCCACGCAGTTCCGTGAAGCGGATGCGGTAGGTCAACAAGCTGCTGAAAGCCGTGGTAATGAGGTCATCGTTCTGTCCCCTGAAGAAACCTCTAAATGGGACGAAGCGTCCAAATCTGTGGTTGAAGAGTGGGTAAAAGAGATGAAGAGCAAGACAAAGAAAGACAGTCAAGAATTGGTTGACGAGGCACGTGCTTTAGTGAAGAAATACACTGACGAAGCCGCGAACTAATTTCTTTTAACTTTATGTCGCAGTATACCTTGGGCAGTGTCTGCCCAAGGTTTGCGTGAGTAGTATTATTATGTCGACTTCAGATACTCAAGTGGCAATTGGCCCGGTCGGAACAATTCTAGAGCACCTATGTAGGATTTTGGCTTATGTAGGCGGCTCTTTATTTATTATCGAAGCAGTCATGTCGGTAATCAGTGTGATTGGGCGTACTTTTTTCTCAGCGCCTATCCCTGGTGACTATGAGCTTATTCAACTGTTTTCAGCTATTGGTATTACCTTGTGTATGCCTTACTGTCAGATGCGTCATGGTCATGTGTTTGTTGACTTTTTTACGCTCTGGGCACCCCAATCCTTAAAGCGTGTGATGGATGCGTTTGCGTGTTTGCTTTTGGCATTAACCGCTTTCTTATTGGCATGGCGTAGCTGGGACGGCATGTGGGATATGCTCGAATACCAAGAAGGCTCTATGGTGTTAGGTTTGCCCATGTGGTGGGGCTATTTACCTATTATTCCTTCCTTTATTATTTTTGGCTTAGCTGCTTTATATACCATGAGATTCGGTTGGCAAAAAAGTGCCTCTGATGAAGAGGTGTTAGTATGACAGGAACCACTATTGGCCTAATTATCATAGGCTTTTTATTTTTATTACTGATTATTCGTGTCCACATCGGTGTGGCCATGTTCTTGGCAGGCGCGTTGGGTTATGCGTGGATTAGTGGTGTTGATCCCCTAATGGCGCATTTGAAGCATGCGGTGTATGCGCGTTATTCTGTGTATGACCTGTCCGTTGTGCCGCTGTTCTTGATGATGGGTCAGTTTGCGACCCAAGGTGGTTTGTCACAGGCTTTATTCCGTGCCGCTAATTCCTTTATTGGGCACTGGCGCGGTGGGATGGCGATGGCTGGGATCGCATCGTGTGCGGGTTTTGGTGCAATTTGTGGTTCTTCCTTGGCCACTGCTGCGACTATGTCGCACGTGGTCTTACCCGAGTTACGTCGTCATCAATATGCGCCTAGCTTAGCAGGTGCCTCATTGGCTGTGGGCGGTACGTTGGGCATGCTGATCCCGCCTTCAGTGCCATTGGTTATCTACGCTATTTTGGCTGAGCAAAACATTGCTAAGGTCTTTATTGCTTCCTTCTTGCCCGGTGTTCTAGCCATTGTGGGTTATATCGTCGTAGTGGGTTTGATGGTGCATTTCAAACCCGAGCTAGCTGGTCCTAAATCCAAAGCTCAAAGCTGGTCTGTTCGTCTTAAAACACTGGCAGCGACTTGGCCTGTGATCTTGATTTTCGGTGCGGTGATCTTCGGTATTTATACTGGGATCTTTACCCCTACCGAGGCGGCAGCGGTGGGTACGGTCGCTACTGGCTTAATGGCGTGGTACACCGGTGGTTTGAAAAACGGCGGCCTAAAACGTTGTATGCAAGGTACTGCTATTGGTACCGGGATGATGTTCCTGATCTTGGTCGGTGCCGACATGTTGAACTCTTTCTTCGCTGTTAGCCAGATTCCTGCTAACTTTGCCGAGTGGGTTCAAGGTTTAGGTCTCAGTCCATTAAGCGTTTTATTTGCAATCCTAATTGTTTATATCTTATTAGGTTGTGTCATGGACAGCTTGTCTATGATTTTGCTCACAGTGCCTATCTTCTTGCCAGTCATTTTAGGTCTGGAGTTCTGGGGCCTAGGCATTGATGAAAAAGCCATTTGGTTCGGTATTTTGGCCTTAGTGGTGATGGAGATGGGGTTAATTACTCCGCCTGTGGGGATGAACGTCTTTATTATTCATAATATTGCACGGGATATTTCACCAGGCACCATTTTCCGCGGTATTGTCCCTTTCTTAACTTGGGATGTGGTCCGTATTGTTATCCTAGTTATGTTCCCAAGCATCTCGCTGATCTTGGTGCAACGATTCGGCTAACTGTTGTATGAACGAGCCATGCCGCGATCAAGCCTTTATCGCCGGCATGGCTAGCCCCTTTGTAGGGGCTACAGATCGGGGCCTTAGGCCCCGATTTGCATTGCAGCGCCTATACAAGCACAAAATCAAAAGCAGAGCGCCATGTGGCCTGTTCGTGTTCTATTTCTTCAAATTCCACAATTAAACTTTGTTTGACCCCAAAGACGGTGTCAGACTCTAGATAGCTATCGCCTTTAACAAAGGTGTGTGTGATCACTTTCTCATAGCCAGGGGCCTCCACCATAAAGTGCATGTGGGCAGGTCTATAAGGATGGCGGCCTAATTGTTGTAGCAGCTTGCCTACGGGCCCGTCATCTGGAATGGGGTAGGACACGGGTTTGATACCTAGGAACTGATAGCGACCATCTGCTCCCGTGGTAAACACACCGCGATTATTCCATTTGGGTTGAGCCTCAGGCTGTTGTACATCATAGAATCCTTCGTCATTGTCTGACCAAGCGTGAATACGGGCGTTGGCTATGGGTTGTCCGTTTAACTCTTTGACTTGGCCTTCGTAGAGACAGAGTTCGCCTTTTTTATCCAAAGAAATGCAGTCGCCCATGTTTTTTTCTGGGGCACCAGCCACAAAAAAAGGGCCAAATACGGTATTTTCTGTGGCGCCGGTGGGGCGACGATGGTGAATGGCATCCACCAACATAGACAGTCCTAGACAGTCGCTGAGCAAGATGAACTCTTGGCGCTCCTCATTACACATTTTTCCCGTTTCAGTTAAGAAGCGAATGGCGCTTTCCCATTCTTCGGGGCGTAACTGGACTTCTTTAATGAACGCGTGCAGGTGCGAGACTAGCGCGCCCATGACGTGCTGCAAACGTGGGTTAGCATCGGGGGCCATGCGCTCGTTAACGACATTGGCAGAATTTTGTTCGGTGAAATAAGCAGACACGGTGATGCTCCTTTAGGCGTCAGTTTGCGGCGCAGAGCCTGCCCAGGCGCGCTCTAACATCGCGCGAA
>CANROS010000093.1 GCA_947632305.1 uncultured Paenalcaligenes sp.
ACTTCACACTGAGTATCAAAAGGAGATAACAGGTCGGGCTCTTCACCTGCTTTTAAGGCTTTGACAGCCTTATTTAGCATATCGGAATACATAGAAAAACCGATTTCATGAATATTACCTGATTGGTGCTCGCCTAAGACTTCACCTGCACCACGAATTTCTAAATCATTCATCGCCAAGAAAAACCCGGCACCTAATTCATCCATGGCTTGAATGGCTTCAAGGCGTTTTTTAGCATTTTTGGTGATGGCGTCCTCGCCGGGAGTTAATAAATACGCATAGGCTTGATGGTGAGAGCGGCCAACCCGACCACGCAGTTGATGTAATTGAGCAAGGCCAAGCTTATCGGCACGCTGAATCACAATGGTATTGGCGCTTGGAACATCAATGCCTGTTTCAATAATGGTGGTACATAGCAAAACGTTGAAGCGCTTTTGATAAAAGTCTTTCATGACGCTTTCGAGTTCTCGCTCGGGCATTTGGCCATGAGCTACCGCAATACGAGCTTCAGGAACGAGTTCTTGCAGACGAGCATGACGGTTTTCAATGGTTTCTACTTCGTTGTGTAAAAAGTAAACCTGACCACCGCGTTTTAGCTCGCGCAATAAGGCTTCACGGATGGTGCCATTGTCCTCACGGCGCACAAACGTTTTAATCGCTAAGCGTTTTTCAGGCGCCGTCGCAATAATAGAAAAGTCTCGAATGCCCTCTAGGGACATACCTAAAGTGCGAGGAATGGGAGTGGCTGTTAAGGTCAGCATGTCGACTTCGGCGCGTAAGGCTTTAAAGGCTTCTTTTTGACGCACGCCAAAGCGGTGTTCTTCGTCAATAATTACCAGTCCTAACTCTTTAAATTTGACGTCTTTGGAAAGCAGTTTGTGGGTGCCAATTACAATATCCACCTGACCGTTAGCTAACCCTTCGATGGCGGCTTTGGTTTCTTTGCTAGTTCTGAAACGAGAGAGTTCTGCGACGCGAATAGGCCAATCAGCAAAACGATCTGCAAAGTTTTGGGCGTGTTGTTCTGCCAGTAAGGTAGTGGGGCACAAAATAGCGACTTGCTTGCCATTGGCGACTGCTACAAACGCGGCGCGTAGGGCGACTTCGGTTTTACCAAAGCCCACATCACCACAAATCAGCCTATCCATGGGCTGGCCTGATTTCATATCATCTAAGACGGCTTCAATGGCAGCCGCTTGGTCAGGGGTGGGCTCAAAGCCAAAACCTGCTGCAAAAGCCTCATAGTCACTGAGAGGGACTTTGTATTGTTGACCTTGTCGTAAGGCACGTTGGGCGTAGAGGGCGAGTAACTCGGCTGCAGTGTCACGGGCTTGTTTAGCAGCTTTTTGACGGGCTTTTTCCCATTGACCGGAACCGAGTTGATGCAAAGGAGCCGCTTCGGCATCGGTGCCGCTATAGCGTGAAATCACATGCAGCTGAGAAACAGGAACATATAGCGTGGCCTCATTGGCGTATTCTAAATGCAGTAGCTCTACGGGACCTTCGCCTAAGTCCATTTCGATTAAGCCTTGATAGCGCCCTATGCCGTGTTCGGCATGTACCACCGGGTCACCTGTACGTAGCTCAGACAAATCACGTACCATGGCTTCTACATTAGTACGTTGATTACGACGAGAGCGCTGGGTGGTGCGAACTTGGTGCGGGTAAAGATCGTTTTCTGTTAAGAGCGTGATGGCCGCGTCTTGAAGAGCAAAGCCTTGAGACAGCGAGGCGGTGACTAAAGAAAAAGTACTGTTGCCATAGAGGAAGGCTTCTAGTTCTAGGCAGTTAGGGTCAGGCGCTAAGTGGTGCTCGGCGAGCATTTGTGCCAAGGTTTCTCTACGGCCTGCAGACTCGGCACAGAGCAAGGTTCTGCGAGTGGGATCACGTACCTCTGTGCGTAGAGCAGATAGAGGGTCTTCTACTCGTCTAGTGACGGCAACGTCTGGTACAGGAATAAAATCAGGATGTAGGCCGTTGGCTTGTAAATCTAAACGGGTAAAGTTTTTCAGGGCATGGAAAAAGTTATCTTCGTCTAAAAACAGCTGATCTGGCGCTAAGACAGGGCGTTCAAAGTCACTTTTTAAAAACTGATAGCGCTGATTTGTGTCTTGTTGGAAGCTTTGGATGGCGGAGGGAACAAGGCCATGGGTTACGGTAATGCTATTAGCAGGTAAATAATCAAAAATAGTGGCCGTTTGTTCAAAAAACAAGGGTAAGTAATATTCCACCCCAGCAAAAGCTAAGCCGCTACCGACTTCTTTGTAGGGGAGGGCCCGTGAAGGATCTCCCTCAAACTGTTCACGAAAATTGGCTCTGAAGGTATGGCGTGCTTCTTCGTCAAAAGGAAATTCTCGACCAGGCAGCAAGTCAATCTTTTTTACCGGGTAGAGACTACGCTGCGTGTCGGCATCAAAGGCACGAATGGATTCAATTTCATCATCAAAGAGATCTAGGCGATAAGGTACCACTGAGCCCATGGGGAAAAGATCGATTAAGCCACCCCGGATAGAAAACTCACCTGGCGCTGTGACCTGGGTGACGTGATTGTAATTGGCCAGAACCATTTGCTCTTTGAGTTGTTTTTCGTTGAGCGGCTCGCCTTGTTTGAAACTGAAACTATGCGCTGCTAAGAAGGCTGGGGGGGCGAGACGATAAAGAGCGGTGCTAACTGGAATGGTTAATACATCCACCTCTTTATGAATGAGGGCGTTTAAGGCTTTAAGACGTGCTGAGATTAAGTCTTCATGTGGAGAGAAGATGTCATAAGCGAGTGTTTCCCAGTCTGGAAATTGCTGCACATTAAGGTCAGGGCCAAATAGTTTTATTTCATGGCTTAGGCGTTGTGCATCTAGCGGGTCGGCACAAAAGACGATTACACTGTTAGGGGTCTGGTGTGCTAAGTCTGCCAGTAGCAATGCATCTCCAGAGCCCGGGGGCAAGGGCTGCTGGAAACGCTGCCCAACTTTAAGCGCCTGTAAAAGGGTGGCTGTGCTGCTAAGATAAAGGCGAGTTGGAGTAGGGCTTTTGGTTTTGCTCATGGGAATACGTTTTATGTCAAAGAAAATAATTGCTTTAGTGCCCGCTGCAGGAATAGGTGCACGAGCAAGACGACAAACTACAGCAGCATTATTAAAACCTGATTTACCTAAACAATACGAGTTGGTAAATGGGCTGCCAATGTTGCGACTCTCTGTAATGGCTATGTTAGCCGATCCCCGCATAGATCATGTGCGAGTTATTGTAAGCCCGACCGATGGTTGGGTAAATGATGTATTGGCGGGTTTAGAGCGCACAACGTGGCGTGCTGTAGGTGGAGCAACGCGTGCTGAAACAGTACGTAATGGCTTAAAGGATTTGGTGCCTGTGGCAGGGCAATGGGTGGCCGTTCATGATGCGGCCCGTCCAGGTTTGCCAGCCGAGGCGTTAACTCGATTAATTGATACGTGTTTAACACAAAATCAAGGCGGTATTTTGGCGTTGCCTGTACCGGATACGGTGAAGAAAGGGGTTGGCAACGATCCCGTACAGGTGCAGCATACGGTGCCTCGCGAGGACTTATGGTTAGCTCAAACGCCACAAATGTACAAGGCGACCGAGCTGCTGCAAGCCCTAGAACAAGCTGAACAAGAACAGTGGCTCGTTACTGACGAGTCATCGGCCATGGAACAAGCAGGGCATAGCTCTTTATTAATTCGAGGTGCTCCGCAAAATTTCAAGGTAACGTGGCCGGGAGATTTTCAAATACTGGAGAAATGGTTATGAATTTGCGCGTAGGTCAAGGCTTTGATGTACATGCCTTGGTGGAAGGTCGCCCTTTAATTATTGGTGGGGTGACTATTCCTCATTCGCACGGGCTTTTGGGGCATTCTGATGCGGATGTGTTACTGCATGCATTAACAGATGCTTTGTTAGGTGCCGCGGCTTTGGGCGATATAGGGCGACATTTTCCTGATACGGATCCGCGCTACAAGGGCGCAGACAGCCGGGTTTTATTGCGTGATGCGTATGCTTTGGTCCAAGCACAAGGTTGGCTGTTGATCAATGTGGATGCCACGATTCATGCCCAAGCCCCTAAGATCGGGCCGCATGCTCCACAAATGGCTGCGAATATTGCCGAAGATCTAGGGCTAAGCCTGGATCGTCTTAATATTAAAGCCAAAACTAACGAGGGTTTGGGGCATTTAGGACGTAAAGAGGGGATTGCGGCCAATGTAGTGGTGTTATTACGCAAACCAGACGTATAAAACAGAGCCCCTAATTAAGGTGGCTCTGTCGTTAGACCTTTAGTCTAAAGTCGGGCCGCCTATTTGGCGATTGCTAGGGCACAAAGCATCGGTTTGGATAGCATCTAGCAAACGTAAGATTTCTTCGGGGTTGCGGCCTACGTTTAGATTGTTGACTGAAATATGCTGGATGATATTTTCAGGGTCTACAATTAACGTGGCACGTAATGCTACCCCTTCAGTTTTATCACGAATGCCCAGCTGATCGATCAGTGAGCCATTGGTGTCAGCAAACTGGTAGTGTTGTAGTTGGTTTAGAGCGGGGTGCTCGCGTCGCCATGCCAGTTTAACGAATTCGTTGTCACTGGAGCCGCCCATGACGATGGTATTTCGCTCTGTGAAGTCTGGCTGTAAACGCCCAAAGTCGGCAATTTCTGTAGGGCAAACAGTAGTAAAGTCTTTGGGGTAAAAATAAATAATTTTCCACTTGTGTGGAAAAGAGCTTTCTGTAATGTCCTCAAAAGCCGTGATGCCGTTTTCCAGAGCCTCGTTAAAGCCAGGTTTTACCCCTGTGACCTTAAAAGGTTCGAGTCGATCGCCAACCGTTTTCATAAAGTTCCTTTCAGTATATGAATCAGATTAATTCTACCCGAATTAATCGTTTTTCCTAGCTGTTGAACGGACTTTTAGCTTAGGGATTTCGATACGTGCAGTGAGACCTTGACCTGGTGGGGAAATAAGCTCTAACTGCCCGCCAACTTGGAGTAACAAGCGCTCGACTATAGCTAAGCCTAGGCCTGCCCCATTGACACCGGTACGAGCCAGCTCGCCCCTGGAGAAAGGTCTCAACAGACGTTGCACTTCGTGTTCTTCAATGCCAATGCCTTGGTCTTGGACTTTGATCTCAATGAAATTGCCTTTGGGTTGGGCTGTTAAACGGATATAGGCTTTGTCATCAGAAACACTACGGCCGTAGCGGCGAGCATTTTCAATCAAATTGCTGACCACACGTTTTAAGTCATTTTTATCAATGCGTCCAAATAGATTTGGGGCAATGTCGGCGACCAGCTCGCCACCTAAGCTTTCAGTATGGCTGCGTTCACGTTCATAGAGAGAGTTTAACGCATGGCTAATATCAATACCTTGCTCGGGGGCTTTGGCAGCAGGGCGTGCATACTCCATCAGCTGATCGATGCTGTGATCAATCTGTGCTAAGTCTTCATCAATGGCTTGGCGAGTGGCATCGCTAACATTAGAAAGCTCGATTTCCAGCCGCATCCGCGCGAGGGGAGTGCGTAAATCATGTGAAATACCCGCTAGCATGATTTCTCTGTCGGCTTCGGTTTGACGAATATCGCGAGTCATGCGATTAAAGGCCACATTCATGTCTCGGATTTCGGCAGGCCCATGTTCAGGTAGCGGAGACGGGGTCTCACCGCGAGCGAGTTGATGGGTTACTTGAGCTAGACGAGCTAACGGCCGATTGACAAAACGTACGCTAATAGCAGCCCCTAAAAATGACAGCAGTAGCGCCGATAAGAGCCAGCCTATCCATTCAGCGCCGGCAATTAGGCTGAGCTGTTCTCGATTGAAAACGAGCCAATATTTAGCATTGTCTAGCTCGAAAGAAACCCAAACGCCAGGCACGTTATTGACCGACCACATAATCAAAGTATTACTGCCTAAGTCTTGGCGGACTTGTTCGGAGACTTTGGTCCAGTAAGTCGAGTTTTGAATAGGCTCTAGGATATCGTCTGGTTCACGTGGTTGAACCCGTAGGCCTTCTTTGGTGGCTAGATCTAAGAGTAAGGCAGAGCGTTGTTCTAGGGGGGCGTAAAAGAGGGCGGAGCGCGTGATGCTGACGGAGGTGGAGACCCGTTGAGCCATTTGCAAGGCCCTAGGGCCTGACTCAATGGAGAAAAAGATTTGGAGCCAAATGCCAAAACTCATGCCCATCAGACCGAGCAGAAGAAAAAAGGTACGACTAAAAAGCCCCATTTTAAAAGGGGGCTTGGGTAATGCTTTAGCAGCGGTAGGAGGGGCAGAGGTACTCATGCCCCTATAATACCTTTAATGTCCACCATCCGGCACAAAAACATAACCTAGTCCCCAAACTGTTTGGATAAAAACGGGCTTGGAAGGATTGGGCTCAATGAGTTTGCGTAAACGTGAAATTTGTACGTCTAGGCTACGATCAAAGGCTTCGTATTCTCGGCCGCGTGCTAACTCCATTAGCTTATCGCGTGATAGAGGGATTTTAGGATGACGGGCAAAAACCTTAAGTACAGAAAATTCGCCGGTAGTAATAGGAACGACCTCGTCTCCTTTGGTTAGGGTGCGGGTGGACAGATTTAACGAATAGGGGCCAAATTCAATGGCTTCGTTTTCTTGGCTAGGGGCGCCAGGGTGTTCTTCTGTGCCACGACGACGTAAAATGGCATTCACTCGGGCGAGAAGCTCGCGTGGATTGAATGGCTTTACTAAATAATCGTCTGCACCCATTTCCAAGCCAACAATGCGGTCAATTTCTTCCGCTTTAGCTGTCAGCATAATAATAGGTGTGTTATCGTGACCTCCACGTAAACGACGACAAATTGATAGTCCATCTTCGCCTGGCAGCATTAGATCAAGGATAAGTAAGTCAAAGTGTTCGCGTTGCCAGAGTTTAGACATTTCCTTTCCATCTTCGGCCACGAAGACATTAAAGCCTTGTTCCGTCAGGTAGCGTCGCAATAAATCGCGTAAACGAGGATCGTCATCGACGACGAGTATTTTTCTGGTAAGAGGTTGATTTTGTGTGTTCATGATT
>CANROS010000094.1 GCA_947632305.1 uncultured Paenalcaligenes sp.
CATATTGAAATCGATGCCCTTTTAGATAATACAGATGACTTCACTACCTTGTTTAGTTTTACGCGGGCCTATTTTTTAGTTGATATGGATGTGCCCTCGGCCTACGTGCATTTTTTGCAATCCCTTTTATCACATAAATCCGCGGCCGAATTCTACAACGCCATCGGCCTACAAAAACAAGGGAAAAATTTATTTTACCGCGACTTTTTGCATCATCTAGGACACTCCTCGGATCAGTTTGAATTAGCCCCAGGTATAGAAGGCATGGTCATGAGCGTCTTCACGCTACCCTCCTATCCTTATGTATTTAAAATGATTCGTGATCGTATTCGTAAAAAGGGCATGGACCACGCCACTGTCAAAAATCGCTACCTACTGGTCAAAAAACATGACCGAGCCGGCCGTATGGCGGACACTTGGGAGTATTCCCAAGTCGCCTTACCTAAACGACGTTTCTCGGCAAAATTACTCGACGAACTCCGTACTGCGGTCCCCCAGCAAATTGAAGAAACAGGCAGCCTTATTATATTGCGCCATGTTTACATTGAACGACGCATGTTACCGCTTAATATATATCTCAGCCGAGCCTCTGGAAATAATTTAGAAATGGCTATCAGGCAATATGGAGATGCTATAAAAGAATTAGCAGCAAATAATATATTTCCGGGTGACATGCTTTATAAAAATTTTGGTTTAACTCGTTTAGGACGTTTGGTTTTTTATGATTACGATGAAATTCAAACCATGACGGAAATGAATTTTCGCACTATTCCTCCTGCCCCGAACGAAGAAGCCGAGTTAGCAAGCGAGCCTTGGTATCCCATTGCTGCTAATGATGTATTTCCCGAGGAATTCCGCTGGTTTTTACTAAGCGACCCCCGTATTCGTGCCGCTTTTATGAAATACCATGCCGAATTGCTTAGTGCTGAATGGTGGGATAACTGTAAAAAACGCGTTATTAAAGGGCGCTTGGAAAATATTTATCCCTACGATTTAACTAAACGCCTGCCCCATCGTCGGGTAGGCCATCTCAATACGGATTTTCCGCATTAGGAGTCAAAAATGTCAGATCCAGTTGTCATTCTATCGGCCACTCGCACCCCTATGGGTGCTATGACGGGTAACTTATCTAGTCTAGCTGCACATGAATTAGGCTCAATTGCTATCAAAGCAGCCTTAGAACGTGCTGCAGTTAACCCCGAATTAGTCGACGAAGTACTCATGGGCAACGTCTTACAAGCTGGCCAAGGCCAAGCCCCAGCTCGACAAGCCGCGATTGGTGCTGGTTTATCTCCCAACGCGCCGTGTACTACCGTACATAAAGTATGTGGTTCTGGCTTAAAAGCGGCTATGTTAGCCCACGACATGCTCAAAGCAGGTAGCGCTAAAATAGTGGTGGCTGGCGGTCAAGAAAGCATGAGTAACGCACCCTATTTGCTTTTAAAAGGCCGCCAAGGCTACCGTTATGGTCATTCCACCGTGTATGACCACATGGCCTTAGATGGCCTCGAAGACCCATACTCTGGCTCTGCCATGGGGGTGTTGGCCGAAAGTTGTGCAGATAAATACGCTTTTACCCGCGAAGCACAAGACGAATTTGCCATTGAATCTTTACGCCGCGCACGTGAAGCCACGGAAAAAGGCTATTTCAAAGCTGAAATCGCACCCGTTACCATTAGTGGGCGCAAAGGGGACACGGTCATTGACACCGACGAGGCACCGACTCGTGCAATGCCCGACAAAATCCCTAGCCTACGCCCTGCTTTCAAAAAAGACGGCACCATCACAGCAGCGAATGCCTCCTCTATTTCAGATGGCGCCGCGGCCTTAGTTATCAGCTTGCAGTCCACGGCCGATGAACACAACCTCAAACCCATTGCCAAAATCATGGGCCACACCCAGCACGCCCATGAGCCCGAATGGTTCACTACGGCTCCTGTAGGCGCCATTCAAAAACTACTTACCAAACTGGATTGGACCGTCGCCGATGTAGACCTGTTTGAGATCAACGAAGCCTTTGCGGTAGTTACCATGGCGGCCATGAAAGAACTCAATATTCCTCATGACAAGGTCAACATTTACGGTGGTGCCACCGCTCTAGGTCACCCCATTGGTGCCTCTGGCGCCCGTATCGTCGCCACCTTAATCAATGCCTTACAACAGACCGGTGGCAAGCGCGGTATTGCTACCTTATGTATTGGTGGCGGTGAAGCCGTTGCTTTAGCAGTAGAACTCGTCGACTAACCCGCGTTGACACTCTGTGTAGTAGACCCGACAGGCCACAAGCCTGTCGGCATAAAATAAAATTAAATTGGGTGGCAAACACAGACATGAGCAGACTTAAAAGTAAAATACAGCCCCGTTCCGAAGGCTTTAAAGATAACGCACAAGCCATGGCAACGCTGATTCAAGAGCTACGCCAGATTCGACAACACATCGCCTTAGGGGGTAGCGATCAAGCCCGTAAACGTCATCAAGCCCGCGGTAAATTGCTACCACGTGAGCGCGTTGAACGCCTTTTAGACCCCGGCAGCCCTTTTTTAGAACTCTCTCCTTTAGCGGCTTACAACATCTATAACAACGAAGCCCCCAACGCCGGCCTCATTACCGGCATTGGACGTATCCAAGGCAGAGAATGCATGGTGGTATGTAATGACGCCACCGTCAAAGGCGGCACCTATTACCCTCTTACTGTCAAAAAACACCTGCGCGCCCAAGAAATCGCACAGCAAAACCGTTTACCTTGTGTTTATTTAGTTGATTCAGGTGGGGCCAATTTGCCCAATCAAGACGAAGTCTTCCCTGACCGTGATCACTTTGGCCGTATTTTCTTTAATCAAGCAACTATGTCTGCCCAAGGCATTGCCCAAATTGCAGCAGTGATGGGGTCTTGTACCGCTGGAGGCGCCTATGTGCCCGCCATGAGCGATGAATCCATCATTGTGCGCGATCAAGGCACCATCTTTTTAGCCGGCCCGCCTTTAGTCAAAGCCGCTACTGGCGAAGAAGTCAGCGCTGAAGACCTAGGCGGCGGCGATGTGCATACGCGCTTATCCGGTGTGGCGGATCACCTTGCTGAAAATGACGACCATGCGTTGCAACTGGTACGTGAAGCCATCAGTCGCTTAACCCACCAAAAAAAATTTCCGTGGCCGCTCAAAGCCGTACAAGCTCCACTCTACGATCCCGAAGAGCTTAACGGAATCATTCCCAACGACACGCGCAGGCCCTATGACGTACGCGAAGTGATCGCACGCTTAGTCGATGGCTCGGAGTTCGAAGAGTTTAAAGCCCGCTTTGGAACCACCTTAGTCACAGGTTTTGCCCATTTGCATGGTATGCCCATCGGCATTGTGGCCAACAACGGCATTCTTTTTTCTGAAGCCGCCCAAAAAGGGACTCACTTTATTGAACTGTGTTGCCAACGCAAAATACCCCTCCTATTTTTACAAAACATCAGTGGTTTTATGGTGGGGCGCAAATACGAAAACGAAGGCATTGCCCGTCATGGCGCCAAAATGGTAACAGCCGTGTCCACCGCCGCCGTGCCTAAACTAACCGTGATCATCGGTGGCTCTTTTGGTGCTGGCAACTATGGCATGTGTGGCCGCGCTTACGACCCCCGCCTATTATTCATGTGGCCCAATGCCCGTATTTCTGTCATGGGCGGCGAACAAGCAGCCAGTGTCTTGGCCACCATTCGCCGCGACAACCTAGAAAAATCAGGGGAGTCCTGGTCTACCGAGGACGAAAACAGCTTCAAACAACCGATACGTGAACAATACGAACACGAGGGTCACCCGTATTATGCCTCGGCACGTTTATGGGACGATGGCATCATTGAACCCGCCCAAACTCGCCGTGTACTGGCTCTGGCTTTATCAGCGACCTTAAATGCCCCCATCGAAGACACGCGCTTCGGTGTATTTCGTATGTAATCGAGAGGCCCATCATGTTTGATACCATTTTAATTGCCAATCGTGGGGAAATTGCCTGCCGCATCGCCGCCACCTGCCAACGTTTAGGTATTCGTACCATTATGATTTACTCCAGCGCAGATCAAGATGCGCTGCATGTCAAAGCAGGGGATGAAGCCATTTGGGTAGGCGCTGCTGAACCTCAACACAGCTATCTTAATATAGACGCCATTATTCAAGCCGCCAAACGCACTGGAGCCCAAGCCATCCACCCCGGCTATGGCTTTCTAGCAGAAAATGCCGACTTTGCGCAGGCTTGTGCCGACAACCAGTTAGTTTTTATTGGCCCCTCTGCCCATGCCATTACCGCCATGGGGCACAAATCTGCCGCCAAACAACTCATGGAAGCAGCCCAAGTGCCTCTGGTGCCCGGTTACCACGGCAGCAACCAAGAGCCAGATTTTTTACTTGCCCAAGCCGATGCCATGGGCTACCCCGTACTGATTAAAGCCAGTGCAGGCGGTGGTGGCAAAGGCATGCGTATAGTAGAAAGCTCAGCTCACTTTCTAGACGCGCTGTCTTCTTGTCAACGCGAAGCCAAAAGCAGTTTTAATGATGACCACGTTTTAATCGAGCGCTATTTACAAAAACCGCGCCACATAGAAATACAAGTGTTTGCTGATCAACACGGCAACACCGTGCATTTATTTGAACGTGACTGCTCCGTGCAACGACGTCATCAAAAAGTCATCGAAGAAGCCCCCGCCCCCGGTATGACACCCGAACGTCGTCAGGCCATGGGTGCAGCCGCCGTAGCGGCAGCTCAAGCCGTCAACTACGTGGGGGCTGGCACCGTCGAATTCATTTGTGAAGGCGATGATTTTTATTTCATGGAAATGAATACTCGTCTCCAAGTCGAACACCCCATTACCGAATTAATTACCGGGCATGATCTGGTCGAATGGCAGCTTCAGGTCGCCGCCGGTTTAACCCTGCCTGTTAGCCAAGATCAACTTCGTATTTCTGGCCATGCCTTTGAAGCGCGCATTTATGCTGAAAACCCAGAAAACCAATTTCTGCCCTCTATAGGGCGTATTAAACAGTTAGTTTGGCCTGCCCATCAAAGCTTTAACCTCAGCTCGGTTCGCATAGACAGCGGCATAGGCCAAGACGATAGCATTAGCCCTTTTTACGACCCTATGATTGCCAAAGTCATTGTGCACGGCCCCGACCGAGCCGCGGCTTTACAACAACTACGCACGGTCTTGGCCCACTCTTACATTTCAGGTTTACACACCAACCTGCATTTTCTGTACCGCTTAGCTAGCGACAGTGCGTTTCAAAGCGGTGATGTGGACACGGGGTTTATTGAGCGACGCTACGAGCAGCTGTTCCCCCCCGCACCTCGCGTCGCTCCTCTTAGTCTGGCCTTGGGCCTAGGGGCTTTGCTGCATGATTTTGGTCTACCCAACAGTAACCACTACCCCTTGGCCTCAGACCCCTGGGATATGAATGACTACTGGCGCAGCAATGATTTGCTGCAACGTCGTTTTGATTTTGAGGTCAATGCACAACAATACGGTGTTTTCTTATCCAAAGAACACAATCAATGGTTTATGCAATACCAAGAAGAATCACTGCCTTTAAACTGGCACACTGAACGTGACGCAAATGGCACCCTGAGCGTTCATGTCACTTGGGGTGAGCATACAAAACACGCTTTGGTCTATGGCCATAGCCCGCTATTCGAAATTCGCTCTAGCCAAGAACGCTGCCTACTGCATTACCAAGCCCCCCTAACCCTCACTCTAAGCGCGGAAGACGAGCAAGGGGGCAGCCTCACAGCGCCCATGCCTGGCAAAGTCTTATCCTTAGCCGTTGCACAAGGTGATCCAGTCAAAGCAGGGCAATTACTCCTAGTCTTAGAGGCCATGAAAATGGAACACTCCATTACGGCCCCTCACTCTGGAGTGGTTACCGAACTGTTTTTCAATTCAGGAGATCAAGTCACTGAAGGCACCGCTTTGCTAGCCATCGAAAAAGACCTCAGCTAAATTTGCACCACGGCCTAAATCAGCGTAAAGTTGACCTTAAAACCATGTATAGGGTCATCGCTTGGCCGTGTATTTTTTTGATGGTAATACATTCATGTTTGATATTTTGGTTTACTTGTTTGAAACCTACTACACCCCTCAAGCTTGCCCCAAAGCAGAGGTCTTAGCCCACAAACTCGCGGCTGTTGGCTTCGAAGACGAGGAAATTAACGAAGCCCTTAGCTGGCTCCATGGTCTCAGCGAGTCCGCTGCGCTACACGAGCCACTCAGTCAGCCGCATCACGAGCACAGCACTCGTATATTCACCGAATACGAGCACCAAACCTTAGGCCAAACCGCCATTGGTTTTATTTGTTTTTTAGAAAACTCAGGGGTATTGCCTCCTACCTTACGTGAGGTCATCATAGAGCGTGCTCAAGCCCTCAACGAATCTCCCGTGTCTCTGACCAAAATCAAAATCGTTGCTTTAATGGTTTTATGGAACAACGAAGCTGAAATCGATCATTTGGTCTTCGAAGAGCTTCTGACCGACGACGAAGAGCGCCTCTCTCATTAATCGCCAGTTTTAGAGCAAGCCCAATCAATTGACATCCTCCCCGCCCTAAAGGACAGCGATTCCTACGGTGCTCAGGCGCGGCATTGAGCCGCCTCTGAGTCACTTCGATGGGTTCCTGCTGCTGGCGGTCTGAGTGCACCACTCACTTCACAGGCGAACCGGGCGTGTCCCGCCCTTAATATATTGATCGCGCCGACCAGATCGGCGTTTTCCTCGAAATCGCAGTCCACGCACTTGAATTGGGCTTGCGTACGCCGGTTGTCTTTCGACACATGGTCGCAGCACGGACAGGTGCGGCTCGTATTCTGCGGAGGCACGGCAACTAGCCACCCCCCTGTCCACGCCAGTTTGTAGTCTAGCTGACGGCGGAACTCGAACCAACCTTGATCCAGAACGGCTTTATTCAGACCGGACTTGGCCCGAACGTTTCTCCCCGGTGCATCAGCCGTGCCTGCTGCCGACCTAGACATATTCC
>CANROS010000095.1 GCA_947632305.1 uncultured Paenalcaligenes sp.
AAGTCGATTTGCATTTGGTCTAGGGTTTCGTAGTCGCGGATAGTGACTTCAGGAGCCACTTTGGCGAGGAACGCACCATGAGTGGTACCACCTTGAACACCAATGGTTTTGCCTTCGAGACTGTTGTAGATGTCGTCTGCAGAACCCGCTTTAATACCGTCAGCATCTGAGTTTAAGATAAAGATGGCGTCTTCTACGGCGTAAGGCAAGCTAAAGTTAATGCGCTTAGCGCGTTCAGGAGTATACGACATACCGGAAATGATGAGATCAAAACGGTTAGCGCTTAAAGACGGAATCAAGCTATCGAAAGACTGTACCGTAAACTGACAGTCAGCGTCTAGTTTTTCACAGAGAGCAGCGCCTACATCGGCATCAAAACCGGTGACTGTGCCGGCTGCATCCACCATGGACCAAGGTGGGTAACCGCCTTCAGTACCGATCTTATAAGAGGTGGAAGCCACTGCCGCAAAGCTAAACAGGGCGATACCTGCCCCGATTAGGGTTTTTTTGATGTTCATTTGGGTCTCCTAAACCTTAGACTAAAGGCTGTAAAAACTGTTGTAGACGCGCCGATTGGGGGTTACCAAAGAGATCTGCTGGCGCACCAGTCTCTTCACATATGCCGTTATGCATAAAAATAGCGTGGTTAGATACCTCACGGGCAAATTGCATCTCGTGGGTAACTAAGATCATGGTGCGGCCTTCTTCGGCTAATTGACGAATCACTCGCAAGACCTCGCCCACCATTTCAGGATCTAGGGCGGAGGTGGGCTCATCAAAAAGCATGACTTCGGGGTCCATGGCGAGGGCACGGGCAATGGCTACCCGTTGCTGTTGACCACCGGAAAGCTCGGACGGATAGGCATCCGCTTTGTGGGCTAGCCCCACTTTGTCTAACAAATGCAAAGCGTATTCAGTGGCTTGGGCTTTGGTGACTTTTTTAACGTGAACCGGGCCTTCGATCACATTATGTAAGACGGAACGATGGGACCACAAGTTGAAATTTTGAAACACCATGCCTAAACGGGCGCGTACTTGCTCGAGGAGTTTGGGGTCCGAGCTGACAGTTTGGCCATTGCGTTTTACGCGGGTACGCAACACATCGTGACCAATTTGGACTTCGCCTTGGTCGGGGATGACTAAGTGATTGATACAGCGCAACAAGGTGCTTTTACCTGAACCGGAAGCACCAATAATAGAAAGCACATCACCTTGCTGTGCGCTAAACGAAATGCCTTTTAGGACTTGGACATCACCAAAGGCTTTGTGAATATTACGCACCTGCACAGCGCAAGCAGCAGAATCAGTTGAAACGGTCACTGTTTTGGCCGTGGTTTAAAGTTAAAAGACACATTATAAACAGCTTTACGGTCAAAACCGCCATCTTGGAGCGGAATATTCCGACAAGACAGCGGTTTTCGACGTTTTATACGCGAATTACGGGGTTATGGGTACAAACCGCGTAGTTCTTGGGCTTCTAAAATACGGCTACAAGCACAAATAAAGGCAGCGGTACGTAAGGTAACGTTATGCTGCTGGGCAACAGCAGCCGTGGCTTGGTACGCATCGCACATTATCTTAGCTAAACGTGCATTAATGACGTCTTCTTCCCAGAAATAACCAGAGACGTTTTGGGCCCATTCGAAATAGCTTACCGTCACACCACCGGCATTGGCGATCACATCAGGGATCACAATAACGCCTTTGCTAGCCAAAATATCATCGGCTTCGGGGGTGGTTGGGCCATTGGCACCTTCGATCACAATTTTGGTGCGTAAACGATCGGCGTTTGAGGCGGTAATTTGGTTTTCCAAAGCCGCAGGGATCAGAATGTCTGACTCTAAGTCCCAGAACTCATCGAGGCTGATTATTTCTCCTAGGTTGCTATCTGCGAGGAAGCGTCTAGGAGAGCTTTGGTTTAACTGAAGAATGGCGGGCACATCTAAGCCATTTTCAGCGTAAATGCTGCCCGTATGGTCTTGCATGGCAATGACTTTGGCGCCGGCTTGATGGAATAGGAGGGCAGCAATACCGCCCACGTTACCACAGCCTTGGACCACTACCCGTGCGCCCACTAAATCTAAGCCTATCTCACGTGCGGCTTCTACGCCTACCGTGAAGCAGCCACGACCCGTCGCTTCAACGCGACCTAAGCTACCACCTAAAGAGATCGGTTTTCCAGTCACTACGCCAGTGGCTAAGCGACCGGTTTTCATGGCATAGGTGTCCATCATCCAGGCCATAGTTTGGCCATTGGTATTAACGTCTGGAGCTGGAATGTCCTGATCGGGTCCGATAATCATGCTAATTTCGCTGATATATCGGCGCGTGACACGTTCTAACTCTTTTTGAGAGTAGTTGCGAGGATTAATACGAATACCACCTTTTGCGCCCCCAAAGGGCACATCAACTGCTGCACACTTAACAGACATCCAGGCTGATAGGGCCATGACTTCTGATAAGGTCACATCGTGGTGATAACGTACGCCACCTTTTCCGGGGCCGCGAGCCATATTGTGTTGGACGCGGTAGCCCTCGAAATGAGCAATGGTTCCGTTATCGAGTTCTACGGGAACATCGACGGTCAAAATACGTTTAGGACGTTTAAGGGTTTCAACCCACTTCCCCAGCTTACCCAAATAAGGGGTGACACGCTCTACCTGCTCTAAATAAATGCCCCAAGGACCGAGGTCGTCTGGATTTAAATAAGTGGGAAGTTCGTGTTGAGTTCGCTGATTCATCAATCAATCCTCTTGCGGTTATGCGGAGGTATAAGGGAAGCAAAAAAACCGGCACAAAACAGATCCATTGGAATGTATGGATGTGCGTAATCGCGCGATTAATCGCCTTAAAGAGAGTGCTATGAATGCTGCATAGCAAAATAAATTTAACGTTAATTCAGCCTGATTGTCACGTTTTATTGCTACATTATGGCCAAAAAATGCTAATTTTTTCGATTAAGGCGCAAATTGTAGTAGCTGGCTCTTTTATGTCAAGTTTGAGCATAACTTAAAATTTCGTACACGTCTTCCCTTAGGCTGTAGAGGCTAGCTTGGATTTAGAGCGCAGTACAGGAACGGGTGGGCTTTGTTAAAATGACGTTTTGGTTTCTAAATGTGGGTAGCCATGCAGCAGCAATTATTACGAATCCAGCAGCGCATTGCGGAGGCTTGTGTAGCCGTTGGGCGCTCAGCCTCCGAGGTTCGACTGCTTCCTGTCAGCAAAACATTTGCGCACGAGCGCGTGCAGCAAGCGATTGATTTGGGTTTGACGCGTTTTGGTGAAAACCGGGTTCAAGACATAAGAACTCGGGTAGAGCACTTTAATGACTCAACGTTAGCTTGGGTGATGATTGGGCATGCACAAACGAATAAGGCCAAAGACATTGCGCGTTATGCCAGCGAGCTGCAGTCATTAGACCGTTTGTCGTTGGCACAGGCTTTGCAGCAGCGCTTAGAGTTAGAACAGCGTACCTTGCCTGTTTTTATCCAAGTTAAAACCGCACAAGAAGTCAGTAAGTCAGGTTTAGAGCCCGACGAACTATTAGGCTTTTTGCAACAATTAAACGGTTTTGACCGTTTGTTGCCCCAAGGTTTAATGACCATGGCCACGCAAACAACGGATCAAACCGAAGTACGACGCTGTTTTGCCCAATTGCGTCAGCTGCGTGATCAGGCCCTAGAGCAAGGTTTTGAGTCAGTGCAGCGTTTGTCGATGGGCATGAGTGGTGATTTTGAGCTGGCCATTGCCGAAGGGGCCACGGATGTACGAGTGGGTTCGGCTTTGTTTGGGACCAGAGATTAAATAGTGCGTCGGTGGGCCAAAGCGATTTGGGCAAACGCAATTTGTAGTTCTGGACTGGCGCCTTGAAACACAATAGGACGCCCTTTTTTGGTAAAGCAGATCAAGCGCTTAGAGAAAAACAGGGGCACAAATTTGGCGAATTTTAGCTCTTCCCAGTCCAGTTCACGTTTAAGTATCCATTCTTGTTGGATGCCTTTTTGAGTGATGGTGGTGTGGCCAACCCACATGAAATAGGCGACGACTATCATGCCAAAATAGGCAAACACCACACACGCAATAATGCCGGTGGCGACCTGACTGCCATATTGAGTAGCGATAAAGCCCAAGCGTAGGCCTAAAAGAAAAATAACAAACCATGCCAAGAGAGCGATGTTTTTAGGCCAAGATCTGCCACGCAAAGGTAGATTTAGACTTTGCAGCAGTTGTTGTTGCTCGGGGCTTAAAGTAGAGCTCATAGTGTGTCTTTTAGGTATAAAGCGCGACCAGCGCGACTGGTAGAAGGTTTGCCAATTTGGCTTGAGATCCATGCGCCAGTTTGGACTAAGGCATTTAGGTCTAGGCCGGTATGAATACCCATGCCGTGCAACATATAGACCACGTCTTCGGTGGCGACGTTGCCTGTGGCGCCTTTGGCATACGGGCAGCCGCCTAGGCCGGCCACAGAACTATGGAAAATATGAACACCAACCTGTAAAGAGGCCAAGATATTGGCAAGGGCTTGGCCATAGGTATCGTGAAAATGGCCCGCAATGCGCTCTATAGGGATGATTTCGGCCACGGCTTGCATCAGCTGCGCTGTTTTTAGTGGCGTACCTACCCCGATGGTGTCAGCAATGTCGAATTCTTCGACCCCCAAAGCCTGCATGCGGCCTACCACATCTAAGACCGTTGCGATGGGGGTCTCGCCCTCGTAGGGACAGCCTAGGGCACAGCTAATACTGCCACGTAAACGCAGTCCGGCTTGTTGCGCTGCCTGAGCAACAGGGGCAAAGCGTTCGATGGATTCGGCAATACTGCAATTGATATTGCGTTGGGAAAAGGCTTCGCTGGCGGCACCAAAGATAACGATTTCATCTGCGCCTGCGGCTAAAGCGGCCTCAAAACCACGCATGTTTGGAGTTAGGGCTGAATAAATTACCCCAGGGCGGCGCTCTATGCCGGCCATGACGTCGGCACCATCGGCCATTTGGGGCACCCATTTAGGTGACACAAAGGAAGCAGACTCTACGTTTTGAAAACCGGCCTGAGCCAAGCGGTTGATGAGCTCAATCTTGATGGCAGTGGGCACAAAGTTTTTTTCGTTTTGTAAGCCATCACGAGGGGATACTTCAACAATTTTGACTGACAGGGGGAAGTTCATGGAGTCTCCTAGGTACGTAGATAGCGCCCATCGCCTTGGGCTACCACCAAATCCAACAGTTCGAGCTGTGTTAGTGCGCCTCCAATCGCTGCGGTAGTCAGACCACAACGTTGCTGGATGAGATCAGGGGTGGCCGGATCAAAGCCCATGGCATGCAAAACCTGTTGTTGTTCGGTCGCTAAGTGTTCGGGAATGGGGTGCAGTTCGAGCGGTAGCGTGCTTTTGGTCGAAGGGCGTATGTGGTGGCCGAGTTCTTCGAGTATGTGCTCTGCTGATTCTACCAGTTTCGCCCCTTGGCGGATTAATTGATGACAGCCTTTGTGTAAAGGTGAGTGGATGGAGCCGGGGATGGCATAGACCTCGCGTCCTATTTCAACCGCAAGACGTGCCGTGGTGAGGGAGCCGCTTTTGAGAGCGGCCTCGACCACAATTACGCCACTAGAGAGCGCAGCGACCAGTCGGTTGCGACGTACAAAATGATAAGGCAAGGCTTTGGTTTTGAGAGGGAACTCGGAGAGCAAGAGTCCCTGTGCGGCAATTTGGTGGGCCAAATCGCGGTTGCGTGCGGGATAAACCAAGTCCATGCCCGTGCCCAGAATGGCAATAGTACTGTTGGTTTGATGGGCGGCTAAGGCACCCCGATGGGCAGCTGTATCAATGCCAGTGGCTAAGCCACTGATAATGCACCAACCCTGATCGGCTAAAAAGTGTGCAAAATGGGCGGCGGTTTCTAGGCCGGGGGGCGTGGCATTGCGTGAGCCCACAATGGCCAGCGCGCTGTGTTGCAGTTGAGTGAGGTCGCCTTTGGCGTAGAGCACTAAAGGCGGGTCGGGGAGTTCGAGCAGAACACTGGGGTAGTGTGGGTCGGCCAGACAGAGGATATGTTGATCGGAGGCCTGAGCCCATTCCAGCGTGTATTGCAGCTGTTGTTCCAGTTCAGGCGACGGTGGGGTGCGCAATTGAGTGGCTAAGGAGGTGTCTACGTAGCGGCTAAGACTGCTGATGGACTGGTCATAGATATGGGGCGGCAAGCCGAAGTTGGCTAAGAGCAAACGAGCTGTATTAGCGTTGAGATTGGGCTCTAGAGAAAGGCGTAACCACGCGTAGAGCTCGGAGGGTGGAATCCTGAGAGTCGTCATGCCTAAATTGTACGCTCGAAGCGGAACCGGCGACCACCTCGGAAAATACGTAGATGGCCCCGATCATCATTACATCGCGGTCATGGACCGCTCCTACAATAGTGGTAAAATGAAGCCATTCTTATTTATTTGATTGTGCTTCGTTTCTGCTGAAAAAAGTGGGAAGAAAAACACGAGATATTATGGCGCTATTACCTATACTTCAATACCCAGACGAACGCTTGCATACCGTCGCTAAACCCGTGCAGCAGGTGGATGACCGTATCCGTCAGCTCATAAAAGACATGGCTGAAACCATGTACGACGCCCCGGGTATAGGCTTGGCGGCTACACAGGTGGATGTGCACGAGCGGGTCATCGTGATCGATGTGTCCGAACAGGGCGATGCTTTGTTGGCTTTAATTAATCCTGAAATCACTTGGTACAGCGA
>CANROS010000096.1 GCA_947632305.1 uncultured Paenalcaligenes sp.
TTGAAAGCGATGGATGCTGCCAGTGATCGCTGTGTGGTTGAGCTAGCAGACGCTCGCTGTGATGTGATGGCGTATGCGTGCTTGGTCGCGATTATGGCCCAAGGCAATGGCTACCACCGTCAATCCCAAGAACGCCTAGAAGCGGCAGTGAAAACCACGGGTGTGGATATCCCAGTTTTGAGCTCTGCAGGTGCCTTGGTGGATAGCATGAAAGAATTCGGCATCAAAAAAGTCTCTATTATCACGCCCTACATGAAGCCTCTTACCCAACGCGTGGTGGAATACATCGAAGCCGAGGGCATTGAAGTCAAAGACTCCATTAGCCTAGAAGTCTCCGATAACCTCGAAGTCGGTTTGCTCAATCCTGAAAACCTACTTGAGCACGTCCAACGTTTGGATCACGAAGGCGTAGACGCCGTGGTCTTGTCCGCATGTGTACAAATGCCATCCTTGCCTGCTATTCAGCGCGCCGAAGACCTCATTGGCAAACCGGTACTATCGGCTTCAGTAGCTACCGTATACCAAATGCTAAAAACACTGGGTTTAGAAACCCGTGTACCGGATGCAGGTTTTCTTTTATCCGGTAAAAAATCCATCTAATCTATCTGTTCTCTGGCACTAAACACCCGCTCTTACCTCACCCCATGTAAGAGCCTACTTGCTTAAGAACATAGAAATAATAAAAAGACATCACACCCCGTAGGAGCTCTCTTGGGCTCAATCCTCCATAGCAACCCTTGAGGTGGCTCCTACACTTTTTAGATGCGATTGCTCGCGAACCACACGACTTCTTGTCGCCCCGTAAGCGATAAGGGGCGAATCAACCCTAAAAAAACCACCTCCCCCCTTCATTAAAAGCAAGGGCTAACCCCTCTTGATTTACCTGCTTTTTTACGGGTTAAATCTGCCATCACAGCCTTTTGCTGTACAATTAAGGCTATCTGTCTTTATCAATCGGCCACTTCCAGCTGGCGTAAGCCGTCCACATTAGCCTTCGTCGCTGTCTGCATTTATCCGATTTTTCCTTAGCTGTGGTGCGAGTTCACTGCCGAACCTACGTCAATCTCTTGGCTGCCTTCATGATTCTCCCCAATTTAAAAATATCCACACGGTTAACCATACTGTCCGTTTTTTTAATTTTTTGTACCTTAGTTGTTGCCATCGCTGGCTGGCAAGCTATCTCTCTGAGTCATGCTAGGCTTTTGAGCACCTCACAGAGTGCAGCTCAGTTGCAACAAGCCGTAGATCAAGCCAGAACAGCTCAAGTGGTATTTAAAACTCAGGTCCAGGAATGGAAAAACATTCTTATTCGGGGCAGTGATCCGCAAGATTTCGATAGATATAAAGAGGCTTTTGTCGCCAGTAGCGCTGAAGTCCAAGACACTTTAGGGCAGCTCCAACAAACGCTGACGGGTCTTGCTATTCAGACACCTCTGCTGGCGGAGGCGCGCAGCGCAATTTCTGCACTAGAGCCACAATACCTCAATGCCCTGCAAGCCTATGACAGCAGCCTACCCAATACGGCTCAAATCATTGACCAGCAAGTTCGAGGCATGGATAGACTGCCCACTGAAAAAATTGATGACATAGTGTTGTTCGTTATAGAAACGTCACAGCGTCTACAAGACAGCCAAGCTCAGGCAGCCACGGCCCAATATCACCGGACTCTGACTCTGCTTGGGGTTGTTTTTAGCCTCAGTGCTGTCGTAGCTATTGCTTTAGCCTATCGCATCGCTCAAAGTATTACACGTCCCATTAATGCAGCGGTAAAAGTCGCTGAGACGGTGGCGGCAGGCGATTTAAGCACGCCTATTGTCATAGAAGGACGGGGCGAAACGGCTCAACTGCTGTCAGCGTTACAACACATGAGTTTAAGCCTGACCGACATCGTTACCTTGGTTAGATCAAGCACCGAATCCATCAGCACAGGCTCTTCGCAGATTGCCGTAGGTAACGTAGATCTGTCTGCACGCACGGTGGAACAAGCCAGCTCTTTGGCAGAAACCGCGAGTGCAATGGAAGAACTCACTGCTACGGTTAAACAAAATGCCGACAATGCTGACCGGGCCCGCCAGCTAGCGCTCGCTGCTTCAGAAACAGCTCAACAAGGCGGCGCTATGGTAAGCCAAATGACGACCACCGTTGCAGCCATTAGCACGTCTTCGAAAAAAATTGTTGATATCATCCGTGTCATCGACGCCATCGCTTTTCAAACCAATATTCTGGCGCTAAATGCTGCGGTTGAGGCCGCACGTGCCGGTGAGCAAGGCCGTGGTTTCACTGTGGTGGCTTCCGAGGTGCAACATTTAGCGCAAAAGTCAGCTGCTGCTGCCAAAGAAATCAAGACGCTGATTGATGATTCTGTGGTAAATGTGAATAATGGCACAGAGCTAATGGTGCAAACAGGTTCCACCATGACAGCGATTGTGGAAAGCGTAGGCCGTGTGACCGATATCATGAGCGAAATTGCTACCGCCAGTGCAGAACAAAGCACAGGTATTGCAGAAGTCAACGGAGCCGTCGGCCAAATGGATCAAGCCACTCAAGAAAACGCCGCCTTAGTCGAAGAGGCCGCTGCGGCTTCTGAGTCTTTACACGATCAAGCCAGGGTACTGACACAAGCAGTCAGTGTCTTTAAACTTGAGGCCAATCGGTGAAAACAGCCCATAAACAGGCCCTGCCCAAAGTCCGCAGCTAGGATGTCTATGCCTTTAGATTTATTAAGTTTGAAGCTTTTTGTCCGTGTCCTCGAAGAAGGCACGATTAGTCAGGCCGCCCAAAAAGAGCATATTGCCGCCGCCGCGGTCAGTCGGCGGATTAGCGAGCTAGAAAGCCAATTAGATGCCACGCTCTTACAGCGCACCAACAAAGGCGTAGCCCCTACCGAGGCGGGCTTAGAGCTGTTATATAGAGCGCGCAGCCTACTGCAAAATGCTCAGGCGCTAAAAGACCATTTGCACGATTTTTCTCAGGAACAAAAAAGCCAAATTCATATCTTGGCAAATATTTCGGCTTTATCGCAAAACCTGCCTCGTCTGTTGGCAGAATTCACGCAACAACATCCTTCTATTCATCTAAAAATAGAAGAAAAAAACAGTCAAAATATTGTGTATGAAATCGAAAAAGGCAAGGCAGATATTGGGATTTACTCCGCTCTACCGCATGATGCCAAAATTGAAAGTTATGCCTTTAGGCAAGATCAATTGGGTTTGCTGGTGCCTGCTGATCATGAGCTGGCTCGGCACCAGCAGCTTTATTTTGAGCAGTGCTTGGGCTATGACCAAATTGTTTTGCGCAGTGGCACACAAATCAATTACCTCATTACCAAAGCGGCGATGGCCGTCAATCAGCACATCAAAATTCGTGCCGAAATTGATAGTTATGAAACCTTGGCCTTGTTGGTAAATGCAGGCATGGGGATCGGCGTGTTGCCCCAGCAAAGCACGGATATGTTTCAAATCCCCCATACCCATTTTGTTGTGCTTCAAGATGACTGGGCGCAACGTGATATGTTGCTGGCCGTACGCCGTAAAAAAGACCTATCTCCCAGCGCCCAACTGCTTTTTTCCTACCTGCACCGTCACGATCTTGCCATCGCGGGCATGGCTCGCCCTTAGACGTAGAAAACGTCCATAATCCGATTACCAGCCATCACGAGGGTGGCCTGTTCCTACTGCTGGAAAAGGCCCTAAGGCAGGCATATCGACCTCCACCACCGCAGGGCCGTCTATAGCCACCGCCTCAGCAATCACCGTTTTGAACTCGTCAATACTACGTACTAAAAAGCTGGCGCATTGCATGGCTTTGCCAATTTGCTCATAGCTTGGTGTATGCAGTTGATTGAAATACTGTCTGTCATCAAAATAACGACGCTGAATGCCCCGCATAATGCCATAGCCCCCATCGTTCATCACTAACACGATTACATTGCTGTTTTCTTGAACCAGGGTGGCGATTTCCCCTAGGCCCAACATCAAGCCACCATCGCCCACCAAGGCCACTACTTTTTTATCTGGATTAGCGGCAGCAGCGCCTATACTATGCGCCAGCCCCAAGCCAATCGCCCCAGCCAAAGAATGAATATTTTGCAACGGTTTTTGTACTGGGAAAAGACGACTGCCCCACGTGCTGCCAGACATCGTAATATCTCGCACCAAAATTCCGTCCTCGGGCATGGCTTCGCGTAGCGCAAAACACAGCTCCGCATACACACCTAACTGCTCGCTTAAGGCATCCACCGCAGCTTGTTTAGCGTCTAAAACACGCTGATCGTAATCCGCATCTAGCCACTGATGATCATCTAGCTGCGCGACTACTCGGCTTAAAATGTCTTGGCTGTCGCCACACACAAACTGATCCACCAAATAATTTCGTTGCTGAGCCATAGGGCTGGCATCAATTTGAATCACGTGATCCGATAATTGAAGACCATAGGTTTTGGTCTCATTGCTGCGCAACCGCGACCCCACTACCACTAATACATCCGCCTCGGCTATTAATTGCTCCACCTGCTCTGCATTATGAAAAGCACCCAAACTACGGGGATGCTCATCAGCTAAAATACCGCGCCCATGAGCAGATGACACCACGGGTATGCCTAGATCTGCCAATGCTTTAATTTCATTAGTGGCCCCTAAAGCCCCGCCCCCTACCCATAGCATGGGGCGTCTGGCGATTTTTAAAGCCTGAGCCAACGCGCTGACCTCTGCTGCATCGGCCATGGGCACTTTCATCGGTGCCACGGGCGTCAAATCTGCTGGCAACTCAATCTCTGCCGCTTGCACATCACTGGGAATTTCTACGCTAACAGGTCCCATAGGAACCGTAGTCGCTACCCGAATGGCCTCGCGCAGCACCCCTACCGCATGCTCAGGACTCATTATTCTATAAGCGGCTTTGCTGGCAGCACGTAAAAAGCTCAGTTGATCTTTGGCCTCATGCGTAAAACCCACATCACGATCTAAGTACTCCGCCTCAACCTGGCCCGTAATATGCAATACAGGGCTACTCGCGTTGTAGGCCTCCACCAACGAGCCGCCCGCATTGCCCGCCCCTGCCCCCGTGCTGGTCAAAACAACCCCCAAGCCGGCAAAACGCGCTTCGGCGTCTGCCATAGACAGAGCGCCGGCTTCCCCACGGGCGCACACAAAATGAATTTGCTCCCGTCGGCCCACTGCATCTGCAATAGGCAAATTATGAATGGAGATCACCCCGTACATGTTTTTAACGTGATGTGCTTCGAGTAAGCGAACAATCGCATCTCCTACTGTGACTTTAGCCATGTTGCTCTCCTGAGTTTTACGTCACACCATGAGTCGGTGCTGGATCTAACGCATACACGTTTAGATAAAATGACGCTTTAGGTGGCTTTACCCCAGCAAGTAAGGGGCTTATTTTGTTTTTTCACAATTCAAACACCCAAC
This sequence comes from uncultured Paenalcaligenes sp., assembly GCA_947632305.1. Lineage (GTDB taxonomy): Bacteria > Pseudomonadota > Gammaproteobacteria > Burkholderiales > Burkholderiaceae_B > Paenalcaligenes. The sequence goes on from CANROS010000096.1 coordinate 5,424, forward strand.
AAGGCTCGTCGCTACACTTAATTATCTAAGCTATGCCGCGTTAAATAAAAAGGATTTCCGCCGGTATAACGGTTGATTGGTGATGAACGGCCCCTTTAGATATAACCAGCCCGAACTCAGCAAAATAATTTGCTTATTCAGCTGGCTAAGTCTTTGGCGAGCAACTGCTCCAGCTCTTTTTACTGAGCGCCAACCTTAGCGCACCACAGCGCTGGTTCCCTAGCTAAAAAGCCCATGCTCTGGCCCGCCCATGCCACTGTTATCGGTCAATTTCCGCTATCTTCTTTTAATAATAATGAAATAGCTGACAAATATAAGGGCGTCATTGATTGGAAAATATTTTATGAAAATAGGCTTAAAAACTTAGATGAATTATTAATTAAAGTAGAAAAAGCAAGTCACTCGAAATCTTTAATTAATTCGCAACAATTTAAAAATACAATGCTAGCCTGTGCGGCATCCCATTAGATGCCCATTTAGCGGGTCTATGCCCTATGTTTTGTCAGTCAGCCACCCCGCGTACTCTCTGGATAAAGCCAAGTACGAGGCCGCTGTGGTCCCCCATTTAATCGAGGCAGCAAAAAAAATATCTTCTTATATTGTGTAACATGTAACTTGTTTAAAAATTCGCAATATAAAAGGATCGACCTAGCACAAACCCTTAATAAAATACCTTGACGTCACCATAGGAAACCGATTAAAGTATGTAAGTAGGTTATCAAGTTCGTCGAAGTTCGCTCAATACTGTTTGCTTTACTAGTAAATCGCATTGCAAAATTTTGTCCCTTGAAAATCTGGTTACTTAGGGCACCATTGCTCATTTATTTTAGGAAATGCATATCATGCAAACAGAATACGGCACCGTTAAGTGGTTCAACAACGAAAAAGGCTTCGGCTTCATCTCCCCAGAAAACGGTGGTAAAGATCTTTTCGTTCACCACTCCGACATTCTTGGTTCAGGCTACAAATCTCTAGAAGAAAACCAACGTGTTTCTTACGAGCCAGCTCAAGGCCAAAAAGGTCCACAAGCTAAATCTGTACAAAAAGTTTAATTTTTGTCTGATTGAAAAAACCCGCTTAGGCGGGTTTTTTTACGTCTGTTGCTTCTATACACCGGCGTATAAAGCCAAATATTAATCCCTGCAGACCTGCAGTTTAGCGATGCTCGTTACGTACGTATTGTTTTTTCAACACTTCACGTATGCCCGTCATCACCCGCTCTACTGAACCCGTGTGTTTACGCACCCACGAAGTCGCGGCCTCCGACATGGTTTG
>CANROS010000097.1 GCA_947632305.1 uncultured Paenalcaligenes sp.
TACGGCGGATAATCAATATACCCTTTGCCATCACCACCATAAAAGGTCTCTCGATCTGCAGGGCTTAAAGGCCAATCATGCTGTAGCCGTGCCACCAGGTCAGGGTTCGATATAAACGGACGCCCAAAGACGGCTAAATCAATCCGCTCTTCGTTTATCAACTGCTGGGCTCTGGCCTTGTCTAAATTACCTGCCAATAAAATAGCCGTCTGTGGCAACCAAGACCGCGTTTGCTCTAAAAGCGTATCAAACTGCGCCGCTAGAGCCGTATCCACGTTTTCTAGATCGTTACGCGTGGGATCATTAAAATGCACATAAGCAATACCACGTTGACCTAGCTCTTGAAGCAAGGCCTGATAGGTCGGCGCTAAATCCTCGTACAGGGCCATATCAAACACTTGGTTATACGGTGATAAGCGAATCCCCACTCGTTCCTTGCCTATTTTGGCGATTACCGCATCGACCACCTCTAAAGCGAAACGGATTCTTCCTGCACGAGTGGCGCCACTGTACTGATCGGTACGTGTATTGACATGGGGATTCAAAAACTGCTCAATCAAATACCCATTGGCCCCATGAATCTCCACCCCATCAAAACCGGCCTCTACGGCATTGGCAGCGGCTTGGGCAAAGTCCTCGACAACCCGAGCCACCTCAGCTGTGTCTAAAGCGCGTGGCATTGAGGCTTCAATCATAGCCGCGGTACCATCCGCTTGGTAACCATAAGACATCGCGCCTACCGCTTGAATGGCTGAAGGCGCCACAGGGGCTTGGTTTTGCTCTTGAATACTGACGTGGGAAACACGGCCCACATGCCATAACTGAGCAAAGATCTTACCACCTACCGCATGCACGGACTGGGTGGTCAATTTCCAGCCCTCAATCTGGGCGGCAGTAAATATACCTGGATTAAACAAATAGCCTTGGCCTTCACGAGAAACCGGCGTACCTTCACTAATGATCAAACCTGCAGTGGCACGCTGTGTATAGTACAAAGCCACGCGTTCAGTCGCTATATCCTCTGGAGCTCTGGAGCGAGTCAAAGGCCCCATTACCACTCGATTGCTCAAGCTCTGCCCCTGCAGTTGAAACGGCGTAAAAAGTTTAGTCATACCCAATAAATCCTGTTTGTCTTTATCTTAAGTTGCAACCTACGTGCTCAAACTGTCTTAAAAAACCTTGTTGAGCTCTGTTTGAAAAGGTGCTGCGGCCATAAAACCTATGACACGAGGATCTGCCAGCTCTTGACCTTGGGCATTAAAAAAGATAATCCCAGGTGGCCCAAAAAGCTGAAACCGTTTCAAGAGTTCCCGATCCTCCGCTGTATTTTTAGTCACATCGGCCTGCAATAACACCATCTGCCCCATCTTTTGGGCCACGTCTGGGTTGGTAAATGTAAATCGCTCCATCTCTATGCAAGACACACACCAATCGGCGTAAAAATCCAACATGACTGGGCGATCGGTAGAAGCCAAAACTTGCTCTAGCTCTGCCACTGAACGCACTGGCTGAAAAGGAGGTGCGCTAACTTGAGTCACAGCGGGTGCACCTAGACCTGCACCTAAACCAGCCAAAGGCTGGGTGAGGCTACGGCTGCCCGAGGCGACACCTAGTAGCAGCACCACTGCCCACACGGCTACCAGTACGCCCACCCCTTTTAAAAGCGACGGGAACGCACCGGCCTGTCTCTCTAAAGAACGGAAAGCACCCAATAGGACTGCGGACCACATGGCTAAAACGGCCCAACCTAGCATCGATACCCAACTAGGCAACACGGAGTTCAGCATCCACCACGCTGTGGCCAGCAGCAAAACCCCAAAACCGTATTTAATCCCGTTCATCCAAGCGCCGGCTTTAGGAAGCAAAGCCCCTGACGAGACGCCCACCAACAGCAGCAACGCCCCTGAGCCCCATGCCAAAGCAAAAAGCGTAGCGCCCCCAAGCACCACATCACCGGTTTGAGAAATAAAGAGCAACACGCCTGCTAAAGGCGCTGCCACGCAAGGCCCGACTATCAAAGCAGAAACCATGCCCATGACAAACACTCCACCGTATTTACCACCGGGAATTTTAGTGAGGCGTTGTTGTAAAGACGACTGTAAAACACGTGGGACTTGTAACTGGTATACATCAAACAAGGACAACGCTAATACCGCCAATATCAACGCAAAAATGCTGAGTACCCAAGGCGTCTGCAACCAAATAGCCAGACTAGCGCCCGCCAACCCTGCAGCGACTCCTAAGGCGGTATACACCAATGACATACCCAACACATAGACCGCGGCTAAGGCAAGACCACGCTGGCGTGAAAGCGGTGCCGTAGTGCTTTGCCCGGCAATGATGCTGAGCAAAATAGGTACCATCGGTAAAACACATGGCGTAAAAGACAACAGCAAGCCAAACACAAAAGCCAACGCCATCATTTGCGGCCAACTGGCCTGGGCCAAAAAGCCTGCTAGGCCAGTATCGCTTAGGCTAAAGGCATCGCTAAAGCGCATCTCCGCGGTGGTAGCATTGGCCTCTGGAATAGAATCCAACGGGGCAGGCACACTGGCTTGCACCCATTTTCCTTGGGCTTGATACCCAGCCGCTACCGGCACCAACTGTACCGTCTCGGTGATAGGCGTATAACACAAACCGGCGTCGGCACAACCTTGATAGGTAATATCAAAGGTCAAAGGCAAACCCGGCACGCCCAGCCCCGCTTGCAGTGGCACACGCAACGTGACCTGCTGCCTATATACCGCCATGTCCTCGTCAAAGGTGGGGTCATAAATCACTTTAGCGGGGGGAAAGCTGACCTCGCCTATGGCCTCGGTCTGGCCATTCAAGGCGAACTGAAACCGCGACTGATACATATAGTAGTCGGGCGCGATCTCAAAAAACACATCGATTTCTGTGGGAGTGTGGTTTGCCACCTGCAGCTGAAAAGCTTGCTCGGGCTCAAGAAACTCTGTCGCCTGACTTGGCAAAGCAGCCAGCATTAAACCAGTCAGCATAAACAAGCTAAGCACTGTTCGCATGAGCCAGTGCTTAGTCAAAGCGGGATACATACCCAACATAGGAAACCCTTTGGTTAACAGGTGTTATGAACCAAGGCTACGCTGATGTTTGTTCTTTTACCCAATTCACGTACGAGTCTAAACCAGCAATAACAGGTACAACGAGAATTTCGGGCACATCATACGGGTGCAGAGCCTTGATGCGCTCCATCAGCTGCATCACTCGGGCTCCCGTTGTTTTAAAAGTGAGAGGCACTTCTTCTGTGCCTTCAAGCGAGCCTTGCCACATATACATAGACAAGCTCGGCCGCCCAAGGTTCACACAAGCCGCTAAATTTTCTTCTATGACAATATGGGCAATACGCTTAGCTAGCGTCTCATCTGGCACCGTAGAAAGCACCAGCACAATTTGATCTTCAGAGTGAGGTTCGAATTGCATTATTCCGCATCACGTTGATTAGAGGGTTCGGCTTGAATAAACGCCGGTAACTGCGCACAAGCCTGAATCGCCTTTGTTACCCGCGGCAGATGATCTGTACTATAACCAAAACGATGTGCATTAAAAACCTGAGGAATTAAGCACACATCCGCCAAGGTTGGCGTACTACCATAGCAAAAATCACCTACTTGATTATACGCTACTAATTGCTGCTCAAAAGCCTCTAAGCCTACGGCCACCCAGTGTAAATACCACTCTTTACGTTGCTCGGCCGTTAAAGCCAACGGGTTTTCTAAGTATTTTAAAATACGTAAATTATTAATGGGGTGCAGATCACAAGCAATGTCATAAGCCAAACCGCGGATGTGCGCGCGCTCTACGGCATTACCAGGTAAAACGGGGCTAGCGGGATACTGTTCTTCTAAATACTCAATAATCGCCAATGACTGCTTTAAGACCGCGGTCCCATCGGTCAAAACAGGTACCAAACCAGCAGGATTCAGCGCCTTGTACGAAGCACTGTTCTGCTGACCGCCCTCTTTTAACAAATGCACGGGCACCGCCTGCCAGTCCAAGCCTTTTAAACCTAAAACAATGCGCACACGATAGGCCGCCGAACTACGAAAGTAGGTATATAACTGCATGTGTTTTCCTTTGCTCAAACCGCAGGCAGCCGCAAACCTTGCCTAAACAAGGCGGCAACTAAACTGACAGAAAATGAGATGGACTTAGGCCAAAGGGGTAAAGAGTTCCACTTGGTTTTCGATCACACCGAAAATGCTGTGGCCGTCTTTGTCCTGCATATCAATACGAACCACATCCCCGGGCTGCATAAAAGGGGTCACTGGTTTGCCCTGCTCGATGGTTTCATACATGCGCACCTCGGCCAAGCAGCAGTACCCTACGCCACCATTTTCTATAGAGGAACCCCATAAATTGCCTTGTTTATTAGACACGGTGCCTGACCCCACAATGGTACCCGCACACACCGTGCGGGTTTTGGCCACGTGCGCTACCAACTGGGCAAAGTTAAACGTCATATCCACACCCGCATTGGGCTTGCCAAATGGTTTGTGGTTAAGGTCTACCAATAAAGGCAGGTGCAATTTGTTGTCTTGCCAGCTGTCACCTAACTCGTCCGGCGTCACTGCTACGGGGCTAAAAGCACTGGCGGGTTTGCTTTGTAAAAAACCAAAGCCTTTGGCTAATTCACCTGGAATCAAACCCCGCATGCTAACGTCATTCACCAACATCACTAAACGGATCGATTTTTCTGCTTGCTCAACCGTAGCGCCTTGGGGCAAATCGCCCGTGATCACAGCCACTTCAGCCTCAAAGTCTATGCCCCAGGCTGGGTCCGCCACCACTGGATCCGTGGGTGCAATAAAGCAATCCGAGGCACCCTGATACATCAGGGGGTCGTGATAGAAAGACTCTGGCACCTCGGCGTTACGGGCTTTGCGCACCAACTCTACGTGGTTAATATAGGCTGAGCCATCTGCCCACTGATAGGCCCGTGGTAAAGGTGAATGAAATAAACTCACATCAAAAGCCTGAGTGTGATCCGCCGAGGCATTAATTTGCTCGTACACGGCTTTAAGTTGCGGCTCGCACTGGTCCCAGTTATCTAAGGCCTGTTGCAGGGTTGGAGCAATGTCTGCCACCACCTTAAAACGGGTTAAGTCTTTGCTAACCACAGCTAAGCTGCCATCACGGCCTTGTTTTAAGCTGGCTAATTTCATTTAAACATCTCCTTGTAGCTACCATCATGCAACCAAGCGGCATGTTTGGGGGCACGTTTAGTTTGGCTCCATTCTTCGAGCATGGCCCACTTCACCTCGTCCAAGGCTTTATCCATCCCAGGCAGTGGCGTATTAACCGCTAACTCTAAGCGATGGCCATTAGGGTCAAAGAAATAAATAGACTGAAACAGAGCATGATCAGTAGGCCCTAAGACCTCAATACCATTTGCAAGCAAACGTTCTTTAGCGGCCAATAAGGTCTCCATCGAGTCTACCTCTAGGGCTAAATGCTGAGTCCATTTAGGGGTGTTTTCATCACGCCCCATTTCAGGCTGGTTAGGTAGCTCAAAAAAAGCTAACACGTTGCCCATGCCTGAATCGAGGAAGATATGCATATACGGATCGAACTCGCCCGTAGAGGGCACATGGTCTTCGGCAATAGCCAAAACCAGCTTCATATCCAGATTTTTTTCGTACCATTTGGCAGTGGCATACGCATCTTTGCAGCGATACGCCACATGATGAATTTTACTAATCATGGCAGCAGTCTCCTTGCTGTATGTCGTTTTACGTATTGACGCGACGACTAAATAAAACTAATAAACCCATTACAAACCAAAACAACCTATTATTCAAATTGATTTTTTTGTTTAATTCATTAATATTTTTAATAAATAAACCCGTGGTCTTCATTTATGAAAATTCGCCTACGACAACTTCGTGCTTTTGTAGAACTCGCTAAAACACAAAACTTCACCCAAGCAGCCCAAAACCTATTTATTACTCAATCTGCGCTCAGTAGTTTGATTAAACAAATGGAATTGAACCTAGGTTTGCCACTTTTTGATCGCAGCACTCGTCATGTCAGTCTGACTGACGTAGGACAAGACTTATACCCTTATATTGATCAAATTTTGATTGATTTAGGCAATGTGCTCGAAGAGGCCGCCAATCTCAAAGCCCTTAAAAAAGGCCTAGTGCGCATCGCCGCGCCTCAGCTGTTAGCGTGTACGCTCTTGCCGCAAAGCATTGCTGCCTTTCAACAGCTTTACCCAGAAATCCAGGTTCAGCTCATTGATTGCGGTGTGGAGCAAATAGAAACCAAAGTGCTCTCCAATGAAGTGGACTTAGGCATCAGCCCCGAACGCGATCACAGCACAGACATTCACCCCACACTTCTATTTGAAAGCGCTTTTTGTGTGGTTAGCCCCAAAGAGCACCCATTTAATCAGCATCACACCATCGCTTGGCACGGCTTACAAGATCAGCCTTTGATTTTGCTCCAAGGCCAATTTACTAAAAAGCTCTCTGGCGATTTAGACAGCACCGAATTCGGCCCCGAGCTCAATTTACGTCCTGTTTCTCAAGTAAATTTTATGTCAACGGCATTAAGCCTGGTGAACTCGGGCTTAGGCCTGACCATTTGTCTGCCCTATGCTCGCTCTTTGGTCGAAGCCTATGGTTTAAGCATGCAAGAACTAAGCCCCGCCGTAGTGAG
>CANROS010000098.1 GCA_947632305.1 uncultured Paenalcaligenes sp.
ACCGGCTAACCACGTTAAAGCGGCGGAGGTCTGGGCATGATAGATCTCATAATCGTGGCGCGTCCGCACCAAATACCCAATGGCTGACCACGCCGAGGTGCATGCGACTCTAGGGATATGAGCCTCGGCCAGACGCTGTGCCAAAGGTTCGCCCTGACGCACTAAAACGGTAGGTTCAAAGCCCAGCTCTTTAAGGCCTAAGGCGGTTAATAAGGTCTGACGCTCGCCACCGCGCCAGCCCCGCTCACAATTAATTAATAAAACACGCATAACAACGATTAAAAACCCGGATCAGAAGCAGGATTAAAGTGACGCGCTATATTAATACCAAACGACATTAAAGCGCAGAAAGCGGCTACGGCAATCCCCCACACTGGGCCGTGTTCTACGCTAAAAGCAAAAGCAATCGCCACCAAGGCTGTGCCCATGCTTTGACCGTAAACGCGTGTGGTAGCCTGCATACCACCCGCTGCGGCACTACGATGACGCGGCACCCCGGCTAGCATGGCGCGGTTATTGGGGGTCTGGAACAAACCAAAACCAAAACCACTGCAGATCATGGAGAGGTACACCCAGTAAATGGGAGAACTGGCGTCTAAAAACACCAGCACAAAGGTGCTCGCTGCCATGGTCCCCGCCCCCGTGGCACACATAAGCGCTATGGAGAAACGATTAGATAGCCAAGCGGACAAGGGTGCCATAATGCCCACCCCTAGAGACCACACCCCCAACATAATGCCAATTTCACTATAGCTATAGTCCAAGACGCGCTGAAAATAAAATGGTAACGCCACCACCGAGGCCATTTGAGCCCCAAACATAAAGGCCGAAGCCGCTACCGCATAAGCCACAGGTGTAATCCGCACTAAATCCAAAGGCACCAAGGGCTCGCTTTGCTTTAAGGTATGACGGATTAAGATCCATGCACACAGTGCCGCCACCACAATGCAGCCTATGGCCCAGATGACCTCTGTGGCGATTAAATCCAAGCCTAAGATAGACAAACCAAACACCGGAAAGCTCAGGATCGCCGCAAACCAATCAAAGCGTTTAGGGTTACGGGGCACGCGCGGTAAAAAACGCACCCCAAACCAGGCAGCGATACAAAACGGAATATTCAAAAAGAAGATCCAACGCCACGAACCGAACTCTAGGATAAATGCACCCAAAGAAGGCCCCAACACCGCCGTTAGGGACACGATCACAGCATTTAAGCTTAACCCCAGTGCCAAGCGGCTTAACGGGTAAATATTACGTATCAAGCCGCCAAACAAACACATCAACATCGAAGAGCCTAGACCTTGGGCGCTACGAGCTATAAGCAATGTTTTGAAATCATAGGAAAAAACGGCTGCAATCGAAGCAATCAAAAATACGCCTATGCCTACGGCAAACAAACGCCCCAACCCAATGCGCTCGGCCAAGGCCGCCAAGGGTAATAAGGTCATTACAATGGTTAAGCTGTAGGCAATAGAAACCCACACCACCGCAGAAGCATCTATGCCCATTTCTTGGGCAATCACAGGCAAGGCCACGTTGGACATGCTGGCGTCCAATACGGTGATGATGATGGCCAGCAATAAGGTAATAACTGCGTACCTACGACGCGGCATCGGCAACCCATCGGGCAGGGCCGCATGGGTGCGAGAAGTTGAAGCTGAACTAGACAAATTTATTTCACTTTTTTAGGACGCTGCCAATCTGCTTTGTATTGTTGAGCTGTACGTGACAATACCAAACCATTGTCTTCAGTATCACGGGTAACCGTCGTGCCGGCGGCCACCGTGGTATTTTTTCCTATGTTCACCGGTGCCACTAACTGCGAATCAGATCCAATAAACGCATCGTCACCAATGACAGTTTTAAACTTATTAGCACCATCGTAATTACACGTAATCACGCCAGCACCAATATTGACACGCTGACCGACTTGGGCATCACCAATATAACTAAGGTGACTGGCTTTGGCTTGCGGAGCAAATTGGCTATTTTTTATTTCGACAAAATTACCTATATGCGTTTGGTCGCCTAGCTGAGTACCTGGTCGTAAGCGCGCAAAAGGCCCTATAGAAACCTGTGCAGCGGCTTGGCTTTGGTCTATGTGACTAAACGGGTGCACCACCGTATTGTGACCCAGACGGGCCTCTTTAATTACACAATGCGCACTGATATGTACGCCGTCATCAAGGACCACATCGCCCTCAAACACACACCCCACATCAATGAACACATCACGGCCGCATTGCAAGCTGCCTCGGATATCAATACGATCGGGGTCAGCCAAAGTGACTCCGGCTGTCATGAGACGTTCGGCTTGTTCACGCTGCCAGGCTCGCTCTAGTTGAGCTTGTTGCACACGACTATTGACGCCTAAGGTCTCCCAGTCGTGTTGAGGATGTGCGGCATTGACGGGCACACCGTCTTGTACGGCAAAACCAATAATATCCGTCAGATAATACTCTTGTTGCACGTTGTTATTTTGCAAGCGCGCCAACCAGTCTTTGAGCTGCACCGTAGGCGCCGCAATAATGCCCGTATTCACCTCGGTGATAGCCCGCTCTGTTTCGGACGCGTCTTTGTGCTCGACAATACGTTGAATAGTACCCGCTTCGTCTCGAACAATACGGCCATAACCGGTGGGGTCGGCCAAAAATTCAGTTAATACCGCCATGCCTTGGCCTCTAGCCTGCAGCAGCGCTTGCATGGTCTCTGGCTGTACCAACGGCACATCACCATACAAAATCAAGGTGGTGTCTTCGGGATTATCGCCTTGTAAGGCAGGCACTGCTTGCTGTACGGCATGGCCTGTGCCCAGCTGTGGTTGTTGTAAAACAAACTGAATGTCCGCCACCTCGTTAAATGCGTGTTTAACTTGCTCGGCGCCATGGCCTGTTACCACCACAATATTATCCGGCTGCAAAGTTTGAGCGCTTTGAATAACGTGGGACAACATGGTTTTACCGGCGATACGGTGAAGCACTTTGGGTAAATCAGATTGCATCCGAGTGCCTTTACCCGCTGCAAGAATCACTACATTCAACATATTTATTCCGTTTTAAAGTTAAGGGCTAGGACGTTTTCTTGGCTTTGCTAGTGGCTGTTTTTTTTGCGGCTTTTTTGGCGACCTTTTTAGCAGCTTTAGCCGCATCGGCCGTTTTACTCGCTTTTTTTGCAGTGGATTTCTTTGCTGCTTGGGTGGTTTTTTTGGCTGCTTTAAATGTACTGTCTGCCGAAGGCGCTGTCACGTTCGCAGACATATTTTCCGCTACATGCTGGGCCTGCTGCATGGTTTGTGCAGTAGCCGAGGCAATAGTATCAAATTGATTTTGTAATAAGTCCCACCACGCTTGACCGGCTTCGCGTAGGCTTTCATTGGTTGGGTCTTCTGGTGCTTCTGGCTTTGCCTGATCAGACTCAGTCTGCTGGCTATCTGCTTGGGAGCCCTGCGCCATAAAGTTAGCCAAATCCGGCATGGAACCCAAACCACTTTTCGCCATAGACTGTAAGGTCGTCAGCGTGCTGCGTTGAATTTCTAGACCTTGAATGGTGCTGGACAACATAGAAAGATTTAAACGTAACCAACTTTCTACCGCCTGCAGCTCTTCGATGCGCTTGTTTAGTTCTTCTACGGTGGGGACAGGGTTCGCTTGGGGAGACAAACCCATGGGCCCTTTGGCCATGTTGCCCCAAATCTGCTGCATCATATTTAAGCTGGCCAGCAAAGGGTTGTCTGGGTTAGCGCTTAAACCAGGAATATCGAATGGATTGTTTTTCATGATTCACGGTCTCCTTTACGTTTCATCATCCAACACCCTATCTATTATGCCTGCATCAATCGCAAGCGCACACTATCTATCAACACCATTTCTGCTTCCAATGTAAAAACATCGGTTTGCATCATTTCCCACCAATCCGCAATGTCTAATAAACGCGTTTCACTGACTTCACCGTCTTGGTTTTGAGGGATTACTTCTGGGCTTAATACACAATCACTCACCAACACATCTTCGACTTGGTAGCCTTCGGGCAACCGGCGATGCATACGCAATAAGGTACGCTGTGGTTGCCGTTGCTGTAGGTGCTGAGGCAACAAGCCGGCCTCTTCTTCACTTTCTCGCAGTAAAGAAGTGTCTAGGTCTTCAAAAGCAGACGCTAGCCCCCCAACTAAAGTGTCCCATTTGTTAGGATCAGTGGGCTTGTTGGGCGCACGTTTAGCCACCCAAAGTTTGCCATCATGGCTCCAGGCATTTAAATGGACCGCCTGAGTTAAAAAACCTAAAGGCCGCACTGCACCTCGTTCTACTGCTCCAATGATTTCAGTATTAGCAATGACGTTTAATAGCTCGTTACGCCACGCTTTGACTAAGCCCTGCTCGTCTAAACGTAGGGCAATGCGGGCGAATAAATCGTTCAGTTCGGGGCACGGTTCTGAGCCCCAACCAATATGCACCCCCTCTGGAGTCACGCGTACCCCTTGAATGGATTCAAGCGCAGCGCTGGCTTCAGCCGTGGCCCAGCCACATAATCGATGACACACCGTCACCGGCCGGCTCTGTGGCTGCGGTAAATCATGGGCCTGATCAGCAAGGCGCTGATAACGTTGCTGTAAATCAGCCAAGGAAGGAAGGGTTTTTTTACTTATCATACTTAAATTGTAATGGAATTACGCCCAACATGTCTCTATGGAGGAAGCATGGCTCCCGATACACTTATTGATACCTGAATCAGATACAATCACTGGCACCGCTCACCTCCTATCAAGGCCGTCTACATGAGTGCTCAAGATCTACGCCAACTCTTTCTCTTAGCTGCTATTTGGGGAAGCTCCTTTCTCTTTATGCGCTTAGCAGTAGAAGACTTTGGGACGTGGCCTTTAATGTTAGTCCGAGTCGGCGTGGCGGCCCTCGCCATGTTAGCGGTGGTGTATTGGCAAAAAAAGTGGCATGCCATTCAACAATACTGGCTGGCCATCGCTATTGTAGGCGTAGTCAATGCGGCCATTCCTTTTACCCTCTACGCCTATGCGTCTCAGCACCTTGCCACCGGCACAATGGTCGTTGTGAATGCCATGACTCCCTTATTCGGGGCAGTTATTGCACGTTTTTGGCTAGACGAACGCCTTAGTGGTTCTAGAATACTTGGCTTAATCATTGGCTTTGGCGGTATTGTGTGCTTGGTTTATGACAAACTGTTTTTCGAAGATCACCACCAAAGCTTAGCCGTTTTAGCTTCGTTAGCTGCTACCGTTAGTTACGGTATTGCGGCCAGCTTCAGCACTAAATACCTCAAAGGGGCGGATCCTATTGCCGTCACCGCTGGCAGCTTTAGCTCGGCCACCCTCTGTGTGCTGCCTTTTGCTATCTGGTTCTGGCCCACTCACACGGTTTCATTGGGCGCGTGGGGCTCAGTCCTGACGCTGGCCTTATTGTGTACGGCCATTGCCTATATTATTTTTTATCGTTTAGTCGCCTCCATTGGTGGCGCTAGAAGTGTAACGGTCACATTTTTGGTGCCACCTTTTGGTATTATTTGGGGCGTCTTTCTATTAAATGAACCATTTGGTTTTAATGAGCTTTTTAGTACCGCTTTAGTTCTGCTGGGCACCCTATTGGCTACAGGCTTTTTAAACATCCCCTTAAGAAATAAGCTATAAAGGCTACAATAGACTTTTATCGATTTTGTATTTATGACACCTGACACTGATCAATCCACCGTTTTGCATTTTCATGATGTGGCCTTGGGCTATGGGGACTTTACCGTTCTCAAAAACATCAGCTTAAATGTCCAACCCGGCCAAGTCGTGGCGTTAATGGGGGGGTCTGGCTCAGGTAAAACCACCTTACTGCGGGCGGCCACAGGCCAAATTTTCGCCCAATCCGGCACCATTACCGCCTTTGGCGCGAATATAGCAACGCTTAATTTCCACGAATTGCAAGCTTTACGTACACGAATGGGCGTACTTTTTCAGCATGGTGCGCTGTTTACCGATCTGAATGTATTCGAGAACGTCGCTTTTCCACTACGAGAACAAACCAAAAAAACCGAAGCGGAAATCACCCAAATTGTGCTCGATAAACTCGAAGCCGTAGGTTTACGTGCCGCCGCACATTTATATATTTCTGAAATCTCAGGGGGCATGGCCCGTCGGGTCGCTTTGGCACGCGCCATTGTGTTGGAACCCGAACTCATTCTCTACGATGAGCCCTTTGCTGGCCTAGACCCTATTTCGCTGGGCATTACCGCTCAGCTAATTCGCAATCTATCCGATCAACTAAACTGTGCGTCCGTCATTATTACCCATGATGTGCCCGAATCCTTTAAAATTGCCGATCACGTTTATATCGTAGGCCAAGGTAAATTAATCACCAGCGGTACGCCGGATCAATTGATGGAATCTTCTGATGAATACGTCCAACAATTCTTAAAAGGCAAACCCGATGGCCCTATTGCTTTTAATTACCCCGTGACGCCCGCGTTTGAAAACTGGTTAAAAAAACGTAAACCATGACCTTTATTACGACTCCTATTTCCGCACTAGGCCGATACTGTCGCCATAGCATTGTGACGCTGGGTGCGTTTGCGCGTCTGTTTTTCGCCCTGTTAGCGCGTAGCAGCGTCGTTTTTACTCGGCCCCGCTTAGTCCTACAACAAATTCA
>CANROS010000099.1 GCA_947632305.1 uncultured Paenalcaligenes sp.
GCGTATCCGACAAGCGGTACGCGGCATTAAAGATATGTTCCGAAAGGATGGGTTGCTTAAATGAAACCAATCAAGGTTGGCCTACTTGGTTTAGGCGTAGTGGGGGGCGGTACATGGAAAGTCCTCAATCAAAATGCAGATGAGATTGCTCGCCGTGCGGGCCGTCGCATAGAAGTCGCAGCAGTGGCGGTACGTGATGTAGAAAAAGCCAAAGCGCTAGTCGGCGATCACGTTCAAATTACTACCGATGGCATGGATGTGGTGTTAAATCCAGACATCGATGTGGTGGTGGAGCTAGTAGGGGGTGAGACCCTAGCCAAAGACTGGGTGATGCAGGCTATTGAGCAAGGCAAACACGTGGTGACGGCAAACAAGGCGTTGTTAGCTACTCATGGCAACGAGGTGTTTGCTGCTGCTCAACAAAAAAATGTCATGGTGGGTTTTGAAGCGGCTGTGGCAGGTGGGATTCCCATTATTAAAGCCATGCGCGAGGGCTTAACAGCAAACCGTATTCAGTGGCTTGCTGGCATTATTAACGGCACCACTAACTTTATTTTGTCTGAAATGCGCAGCCGTGGTTTGTCTTTTGCCGATGCTTTGGCAGAGGCTCAGCGTTTGGGTTATGCCGAGGCAGATCCCACCTTTGATATCGAAGGGGTTGATGCCGCACATAAACTTAGCCTGCTGTCCTCTTTGGCATTTGGGGTGCCGGTGCAATTTGAAAAAGCGCACATCGAAGGCATTACTACTCTAGCGGCTGATGATATTGCCCACGCTGAGCGCTTGGGTTATACCGTCAAGTTATTGGGCATAACGCGTGCGCGAGCACAAGGCATCGAATTGCGTGTGCATCCGACGTTGGTACCCTCTGGCAGCATGTTGGCTAATGTCCAAGGCGCCATGAATGCTGTCATGGTGCAAGGTGATGCGGTAGGGCCAACGGTTTATTATGGTGCCGGTGCTGGCGAGCTCCCAACCGCTTCAGCGGTAGTGGCTGATTTGGTGGATGTGGCGCGCTTGTTTGACGCCGAGCACGATCACCGGGTGCCTTATTTGGCTTTCCAACAAAATGCCATGGCAGATACGCCTATTTTGGCCATGGAAGACGTGCAGTCTTCGTATTATTTACGCTTACGGGTCGAGGATCGTCCTGGAGTATTGGCTGATATTGCCCGTGTTCTGGCTGACTCCTCTATTTCTATTGGTTCTATGTTCCAAGAGCCTGCAGTCAATGATGAGACCGATATCATCTTCTTAACGCACGAAGCCAGAGAAGGCGATATTGAAAAGGCGATTCTGAAGATTCAGACACTTGATTTTGTGCGCTCACCCGTTACCCGGTTGCGTGTAGAGGCTTTGTGATGAAATACATCTCCACTCGTGGTGGCATGCAGCCACAACCATTTAGTGATATTTTGCTTGAGGGCTTAGCGACTGATGGTGGGTTAGCCATTGCTCAGCAATACCCGCAAATTTCTGCTGAAACGCTCAAGCAATGGCGTCAGCTGTCTTACGCTGAGCTCGCTTTTGAAATTCTCTCTTTATATATTGACGATATTCCAGCAGCAGACCTGCGGGCTTTGACTCAGGCGGCCTATAACCCAGATTTGTATGTGGGCGAGGCGATGGTGCCGGTGAAGCCTTTGCAGGGCGATATGGCTTTGCTGGGTTTGTCCCAAGGGCCGACCCTGGCTTTTAAAGACATGGCGATGCAGTTTCTGGGGCAGGTGTTTGAGTATGTCCTAGAAAAACGCGACAGTCGTATCAATATTTTGGGTGCGACCTCTGGTGATACCGGGTCTGCGGCTGAATATGCGTTGCGCGGTAAAAAACGCGTCAATGTCTTCATGCTGTCGCCATACGGTCGCATGAGTGCTTTTCAACGTGCTCAGATGTATTCTCTCCAAGACGATAATATTCACAATATTGCGGTCAAAGGGGTGTTTGATGATTGCCAAGACATCGTAAAACAATTGGGTTCAGATTTGGATTTTAAACAATCCATGCAGTTGGGTGCAGTGAACTCCATCAATTGGGCACGTATCGCTGCTCAGGTGGTGTATTACTTCTGGGGCTGGTTGCGAGCGACTGACTCTGAAAATCAGAAGGTGTCTTTTACGGTGCCTTCAGGTAATTTTGGGAATATTTTGGCAGGGCACATAGCGCGTCAAATGGGTTTGCCCATCCAGCGCTTAGTCTTGGCGACTAATGAAAATAATGTCCTAGAGGAGTTTTTCCGTACTGGTATTTATCGTCCTCGCTCTGCAGAGAAAACGTATGCCACGTCCAGTCCTTCTATGGATATTTCACGCGCGTCCAACTTTGAACGTTTTGTGTTTGATTTGGTAGGGCGTGATGCGACAAAACTCAAGGCACTTTGGGCACAACTGGCTGATCAAGGCTATTTTGATCTCAGCGATCTGTTGCCAGTACTTCAAGAGCAATATGGCTTTGTGGCCGGGCAAAGTGACCATGCGGATCGACTGAACACCATTGCTCAAACGTATAAAGCAACAGGTGTGCTCATAGATCCCCATACCGCAGATGGGGTTAAAGTGGCGGCGGAATACCTTGAGCAAGGTATTCCCATGTTGGTGTTGGAAACGGCGTTACCCGCCAAGTTTTCTGAAACCATCGAAGAGGCCATGGGTGAACCTGCTCCAGTGCCAGAGCATTTGCAGCATTTAAACGATTTGCCTCAGCGCGTATTGGTGATGGATGCAGATGTAGCTCAGATACGAGCCTATATGGAACAAAACGTCTAAGTACGTTTTTCTCAGAGTAAAAGAGCGCCGTAAGGCGCTCTTTTTTTAAGAGTGTTAAAAGACGAGGTAGTATGGTGAAATAGACTTTACTCTATTCCCTTTAATACTTGGAGTCAGATATGAAGCGAGCGGTTACCTTATGGATGATGGTTTCATCTTTGACTCTGAGTATCTCTCTTGGGGCTCAGGATTTTAACGCGCGGGGGCCGAATGCAGGTGATCAAACGCCGGCTTTTGGGGGGCAGACGCGCGCGCCTGTGATTGCTGACACTACTCAGCTAGAGGTGCAGGTCATTGCAGAGGGTTTAGAGCACCCTTGGGGAATGGCGCAGCTGCCAGATGAGCGCTGGTTAGTGACCGAACGTCCGGGACGCTTGCGTATTATTGATGCTCAGGGGCAGGTCTCAGCTCCGTTGGCCGGTTTGCCTGAGGTGGATGCACGCGGGCAGGGTGGTTTGTTAGATGTGGTGGTTCAGCCAGATTTTGAACAAACCAGACAGGTTTGGTGGAGTTATGCAAAGCCACTGGACCAAAGGGAAAATGCGACTGCGGTAGCCACTGGGATTCTATCAGACGATGAAACTCGTCTTGAGCAGGTTAAAGTCATTTTTCAGCAAAACCCAGCTTGGGATTCTAGATTGCATTTTGGTTCGCGTTTGGTATTTGACCCAGAGGGCATGTTGTTTGTGACTACTGGTGAGCGCTCCCATCGTCAACCTAGAGCATTAGCGCAAGATTTGACTACTCACCTAGGTAAGGTGTTACGTATCCATCCGCAAGGCGAGCCCATAGATAACCCGGTGTCTTTACCCGATGCCTTGCCAGAAATTTGGTCCTATGGACATAGAAATGTGCAGGGCGCAGCCTTAGATGCTGAAGGCCAGCTTTGGGTGGTAGAGCACGGCCCTCGTGGGGGCGATGAGTTAAATCGACCGCAAGCAGGGTTAAATTACGGTTGGCCGGTGATCAGTTACGGTACGGAATACACTGGATTTGATGTGGGCCAAGGCGTAACAGCCCAAGACGGCATGGAACAGCCTGTGTATTATTGGGATCCAGTCATTGCTCCATCGGGCATGAGTTTTTATCAGCATGACCTGTTTCCAGGTTGGCGTAACAGCGTATTGATCGGTGGGCTAGCAACCCAGAGCTTGGTGCGCCTTACGTTAGAACAGGGGCAAGTGACTGGCGAGGCTCGTTATCTAGAGGGGCAAGGGCGTATTCGTGATGTGGCGGTGTCTAAGGACGGAGCCGTGATGGTGCTAACGGATGCGCCAAATGGTGCTTTAATTCGTCTTACGCCTCTCTTGTAGGCGAGCCCGTTAGACTCTGGCACCCTTACCGTAGTTTGCGTCTTTTTAGACAAGGGCATTGGCTGCGGCAATGCCACTGCGTACTGCCCCTTCTAGCACGGCTGGATACGGATTTTGTACCCAATCTCCCGCTAACACGAGCTTAGGCCACGGGGTCTGTAGTGTAGGGCGATGTAAGTTAGGGCTGGCTACGAAGGTGGCTCGTTTTTCAGTGATAAGCTCACTCGCTATAATAGTGGGTAAAGGCTCTTGGCACTGAGCTTGAATTTGCTCAATAATCGCTTTAGTCACGTCTGTTTTATTGGCACCTTGTAAACGATTTGAATAGCTAATTGTGACCGCAATGGTATGGCCTAACTCGCTGCCGGCCATGGCGGCATGATTAAACACCCATTGGCCTGCTGCTAGCCCATTCAGGTTTTCTTCTAGCATGAGCATGGGGTGCGGGTTAGCCCACGGTCTATCCGGTTTTAAATACAAAGTGGCTATAGGGTTGAAGTCGAATTTGCTTAACGAGTCAACAAAAGCCTTATTTTGATTCTCGGAATCTAGGTTTTGTAGCAGTTTATGACAAGACGGCGAGTTTGTTGCAACAATAACGGCATCTAGGGCGTGGCCATGAATACTATAGCCATGATGTCGTTTTTGAATGTGGCGCACGACTTCACCGTAGTGCATTTGGGCATACCTTAGGGCGGAACGGACCCACAAATCACTCATGTTGCGTAGCGGGATCAGCATTTGTGTATCGGCGCGACTGCCCCCTAAGCTGTCTCGTAATACATTAGCAAAGAGCTGAGCGCAAGCGCTTTCAAGAGGGGTGTTCAAAGCGGCAATACACAACGGGTGCCACAGTTTTTCGATTAGGACCGTGGGCTGTCGGGTAAGGTGTAACAGTTGCTGTACGCTTAGCCCTTGGGTGGTTTGCCATTGGTGTTTTTGCAGATAGCGCTGCAGTCGTATCAGGGCAAACCGGTCTACAAAAGGCACGCCTTTGGTTGTAAACAAAGGCCCCAGCAAATGAAAAGGCGCCGGCAAAGGCGCTGTTTTAAATCTAAAATCTTGGTCTGCACTATAGATATCTAAATCGAAGCGATAAAAGCTGCGCTGCATATCTAGCCCTAACTCTTGCATTAGGTTTAGGGTAGAGCGGTAGGCACCTAATAAAATATGCTGGCCGTTATCTACGGTCAGGCCTAGGGCTTTAGATTGATGCAAACGAGCTCTGCCCCCTGCTTGGGGGGCCGCTTCAAATACAATCGCTTGATGACCTTTTTTATGCAGTTGCCATGCCGCGGCCGCTCCAGCCCAGCCGGCTCCAATAATTCCTACGCGCATTGTTTTAAACGACGCAAAAACGTTTTGCCTCCGGTGACCCATGTTTTCCATGCCAGCCAAAGTTTGCGAATGGGAGTCAAAGAGGTGCGTTTGTCTAACACTTCCCAGTTGTCTGCTTCTATTTCTTGCAGCAAAGCAAAGTAAATAGCAGCCATTAATAAGCCAGGACGCTGACTGCGTCTATCGACTTCGGGTAGCGCTTCGGCGGCTTCTTTGTAGAGCTGATAGGCGCGCTCCGTTTGAAAACGCATTAGCGCTTCAAAACGTTCGCTGTGCTGTGCGTCTAAAATTTCGTTCGGACGAACTTGAAAATGAGCCAAATCATCTAAGGGCAAGTAAATGCGACCGCGACGCGCATCATCGCCCACGTCTCGAATAATATTCGTCAGCTGAAAAGCTAAGCCCAATTTGGTGGCGTAGTCACTGGTTTGAGGTGTGGTCTGCCCAAAAATCTTAGCGGATAAAATGCCCACCACACTGGCCACATGCCAGCAGTACTGTTTTAAGTCCTCCCACGTTTGGTAGCGGACCTCTTCTAAGTCCATTTCCATTCCGTCTATGACTGCTAATAACTCAGTGATTTTTAAGTCATAAGTGTGAATGTGAGGTGCCAGAGCAAGCATGACAGGGTGGGTGGCTTCTTTTGGGGCATGGTAAAGCGCGTTGACTTGTTCGCGCCACCAGACTAGTTTCATGCGTGCGACGGACGACTCTAGGGTTTCATCCACCACATCATCGACTTCACGACAAAATGCATATAAAGCGGTAATGGCTTTGCGACGCTCGGGAGGTAGAAACAGAAACGCATAATAAAAGCTTGAGCCGCTTTGGGCTGCCTTGTTTTGGCAGTATTCGTCTGGAGTCATGTTTATTTATCGTTAAATCGGGTGGTCAAAAGGCGGGTGCACAATAGCAGCCAATCTGCTTTGCCTAATTTGGGGCGCTGAGTAAAGACATCGTAATCGACTTCATCCAAGCGCTCAAGAATACGTAAGCCGCCTAAAATAATCAGTCGTAGTTCTATACCAATGCGGCCAGGTAGGCGTGCGGCTAAAGGCATACCGCTAAGCAATAACTGTCGCGTCTGTTCTACTTGTTGTTGCATCATCCGTAACCAATGCTTGTTATCGGTGGCAGAGGTGGGTTGCTGAGCG
>CANROS010000100.1 GCA_947632305.1 uncultured Paenalcaligenes sp.
GTCATGAGCACTCTTTCCGCTCAGCTGTTGGTGTGTTCCAGCTCTTTAACGCAAGACGTATATAAAACGTTCTTGCGCCGTGATGCAGGTGACAAAGAGCTGGTGTGGTTTGGTCGCTTAATGGTTTTAGTAGTGGCCCTAATTGCCATTGCTTTGGCTTGGAACCCGGATAGCCGCGTGCTGTCGATGGTTAGTTATGCGTGGGCTGGATTTGGCGCTGCCTTTGGTCCTGTAGTAATTTTATCCTTGGTTTGGCGTCGGATGACCATGTCGGGAGCATTAGCTGGCATGATCGTTGGGGCGGTGGTGGTGCTGGTTTGGAACCACTACGCTTGGTTTGGCTTGTATGAAATTGTGCCTGGTTTTATCTTGGGTGCTTTGACTATTTATGTGGTAAGCATGCTAAGTCCTGCGCCGACAAATAGCGTGACGCGAGTTTTTGATGAGGTTCAAACTGAAATCAAAAATATGTAAGGTCGTAGCGGGTTATGTGTACTACACATAACACCAAAGGGTGTGGTTCAATTTAGTGTGAACCATACCCTTTTATTTTTTGGGGATCACCATGCAAGTTGAAGTGACGCAGTTATGTATTTACCCAATCAAGTCATGTGCCGGCATTCCGTTGCAGCACAGTGAAATTGATCACCGAGGCTTAAAGTGGGACAGAGAATGGGTGATAGTGGACGAGCAAGGGCAGATGCTGACGCAGCGTACAGCGCCCATAATGACGCTAATTCAACCTACTATTACGGAGCACAGCTTACTGCTTCAGGCGCCCACTATGCCTGAGCTAGCCGTCTCGTTGGATTTGGATGAAAGCGTCGCCATGCGGTTACGTATTTGGGATGATTTAACCTTGGGGGCGGATCAGGGTGAGGCCGCTGCGGCTTGGTTAAGTCAGTTTTTGCAACAGTCGTGTCGATTGTTACGGGTGCACACCAAAGCACAGCGTGGCCTTAGCCAAACCTGGGTGCGTAAGTGGTTACAAGCAGATCTGGCTCCGGCCGAAGCACCAGATTTAGCGCAAACGCATTTTGGCTTTGCGGATGGTTTTCCTTTTTTAATCTGTAATCAGGCCTCGTTGGATGAGCTCAATACGTTGATAGTACAACAAGGTGCTGACCCCATAGGAATGAGCCGTTTTCGTCCCAATATCGTGATTCAAGGCTTAGAAGCATACGAGGAAGACTATGTATGGAGCCTAGTTGGAGAGCACTTACAGTTTGCTAAATTGAAAAACTGCACACGTTGCCCTTTACCCAATGTGGATCCGCTGACAGCAGAAATAGGTTTGCAGCCAGCCTTGGCTTTGCGGGATAGTCGTCGCACTCTAGAAGGGGTGACTTTTGGGATCAATGCGGCTTTATTTGGCGTAGAGCCAGCGGCCACTTTAGCGGTAGGGCAGTGTTTTACAGCAGAGTTTAACTTTTAACCAAAGCCCCTTCGTGCTGTAGCAGCCAACGCTTACGTTCTAAACCGCCGGCATAGCCCGTTAACCCTTGATCATTACCAATTACACGATGGCAGGGAATAATAATACTAATCGGATTAGTGCCGTTGGCTGTGCCTACCGCACGTACTGCTTTGGGGCGTTGAATGTGTTGGGCGAGCTGAGCATAGCTCCATGTGCTGCCACAAGGAATGGTTTGCAATGCCCCCCAGACTTGTTGTTGAAATACGGTGCCACCAAGCTGACAGGGAACGGCGTGGATAGCGTATAAGTCGCCAGCGAAATAGTTTGTCAAGGCTTGCAAAGCTTGGCTTTGGGTGGCCGCGGGTTGTATAGAGACTGAATGGTGAGGGTATTGGCGTCGTAGCAACTCATGCATACGCGCCTCATAATCTATCCAGTCTACGGCACGTGTGTGGGCCAGTTCGTCGGTCAAGATAATTAGCTCCCCCAAGGGGGTAGCTAAACGCTCTTCAAATAAATAAAGCACGGACATGGCTGTATTCCCATTCAGTCTGTAGGCTGCTTTAGTGTACAGCGAAGTCCATGCTTATTTGCGTGTTACTTGGCGTAAACGCTTAAACCATAAGGATACGCTTGAGAGGTGGGCTCAAAAGAGGTGGCTAACACGTGGTATTCCCCTGGTTCTAACCAAACAGTTAGTTCTGCATTCAAATCACCGCCATTATCATCGTCTTCTGCTAAGAGTTGTTGCTCATGAAACAACTGCAAATAGCTATCAAACTGGGTGGCATCCATATGAAACACATACTGCCCCGCTTCTGAAATCACTACAGTATATAAATCACCATCAACTAAGTGGTTAATAGACGCAGCAGTGCGTTGATTTAATGGCAATGGTTGAGCAGATTGAGATAGGGTGGTGTTTTCTGCTTGAGCCCAAAGTTCGTATAAGCCAGATTGATTTTCACCATGCAGCTCAACAACGTGCTCGCCAGCAGGCAGCAAGGCGCGAATTTGTTGAGCATTATGTTGTCCAGAATGACGGCTTTGGTAAGGGCCTAATTTTAATTGGCCATTAAAATTATCGGCATGTAGTCGAACGGTGACAATTTGAGGACGGCTTAACTCAAAATGAAAAGGGGTCATTTGATCGGTGTAGAGGCCAGAGCGACGGACGCCATCTAAGATCAACTCATCACCTAAGTTATTAAGCTGTTGGGCTTGGGGGCTAAGTTCTTGTTGAGTAATGCTTAAGGTATAGCCACCGGTAAACTGCTCATCGCCCGTTGCCGAAGAGGCTTCCAGCACATAATCGCCTGCTTTCAAATACCGAGTGATGCGAGAGTTAAGGTCTGTACCGCCATCATCATCTTCGGCCAATACACTGTTTTCGTTATTTTTTAATTTTAAGAGCAGGTCTAAATTAGGCGTAATGGCTTTTAGGTCAATGACATAGAGACCGTCTGTACTGATGTGCAAGGGATACGATTGCGGTTTATTTTGAGCCCAGTCATCAATACTAGAGTCGGGTTGCAGCGTAGTGCCTGCTAGTTGTTTTAATTCACTGATTTGAATATTAAAAGGCCCATAAGCAGATTTATCTTTACCACTGACCGCCAATTGATAGCTTCCTGTGCTGGGTGCTTTAAAGACTAGAATGGCATTTGTGTTTGTGCTTGATGAGCAAGAGTTGCATCCCTCTTTTACTGGAGCACGTTCAAGCAGTTGATCTTGGTACAAAACGCTTAGTTGAGCTGGTAAAGGTCCACTGACTTTTGCCTGAATGAGCTGATCCGCTTCTAGATTGAGCTCATAAATCGCACTGCGCACGCCATCACTAACATTTAAAAGACTTTGGCTAGTGATTTCTCCACTTTGTTGTTGGTCTAGTTGGAGCTGCTCTAAACTAGGTGCAGTGTTTTTGAAATGAAAGTGGCTATACACGCCACCGCCTGCGATTAACGCGCCTAATAAAGCCGCACTCAAGGTTGAAATTTTCATTTTTGCTCTTTTTATAAAAAAGTAGAGGTTATATGGGCTCCCAGATTTTATAAGACTGTGCCAGCAGGGCTAAGTAATGAATAACTTTGTTACTAGTTAGATGCTGGGTGATAAAAATACCCCACACACTTTAACCGTGTATGGGGTAGAAATTGAGTTCAAGCCTTATGGTTAAGCCGGTTTGACTTGAATGGTCGAGCTGACTTGCTTAGCGCGTTCACGCGCTGTAGTGACGTCTTCGGCAGCGGCTAGGGCGACGCCCATGCGCCTACGTTCAAAACTTTGGGGTTTACCAAACAAACGCACGTCACTTTGAGGCACTAATAACGCTTGAGCGACGTATTCAAAAATCACAGATTCGGTATCTACGCCACCATAGATCACGGCACTGGCGCCAGCAGAGCGCAATGTCGTGTCTACGGGCAAACCTAAAATGGCTCGGGCGTGGAGTTCAAACTCGCTTTGGGCCTGAGTTGCCATGGTTACCATGCCGGTATCATGAGGACGTGGGCTGACTTCGCTAAACCACACTTCGTCACCTCGTACAAATAGTTCTACGCCAAATACGCCTAAACCGCCTAAATTTTGTGTCACCGTTTTGGCGATGTCTTGGGCTTTTTGTAAGGCGGTTTCGCTCATGGGCTGAGGCTGCCAACTTTCTACGTAGTCACCATCGACCTGACGATGTCCTATAGGGGCGCAAAACCCAGTAACGACTTGGCCTTGGGTCATGCTACGCACGGTTAATAGGGTGATTTCATACTCAAAATCAATAAAGCCTTCTACGATGACTCGTGGCTGATTGACGCGGCCGCCGTCCATCGCATAGTTCCAAGCACTTTCAATATCGGCTGCGCTGGAAATTTTGCTTTGGCCTTTGCCTGAGCTGCTCATCAGAGGTTTAATTACGCAGGGATAGCCAATTTTTTGATCTATGGCTGTGGTGAGCTCTTCTAAGCTTTCACAAAACGCATAGGGGCTGGTCGGTACGCCTAGTGCCTCGGCGGCTAAACGACGAATGCCCTCGCGATCCATAGTGAGCTGAGTGGCACGAGCGGTAGGAATCACGCGTAGCGCTTGCGCATGTTCAAATTCGGCTAATACTTGAGTCGCAATGGCTTCTATTTCTGGAACAATGATATCCGGCTTGACGGTTTCAATGAGGGCGCGCAACGCATGCTCGTCATTCATATCAATGGTATGGGCATGATGGGCTACTTGTTGGCCTGGAGCATTGTCATAGCGGTCAACAGCAATGGTTTCTGCACCTAAACGCTGCAACGCAATAATCACTTCTTTACCCAGCTCACCAGCTCCTAAAAGCATCACTTTAGTCGCGCTATAGCGCAGAGGGGTACCTAGTGCTTTCATTACATACTCCATCAATAAAAACGTGTCGCCACAAAGAATCAAAACGCTATTGTAAGCGTTACGGTTCAGAATTGAATGAGTTTGAGACAGAGTGTGTCTTAAAACAAAAAGAGCGGTCTTAGGCTAAGGCATCCTCAAATGTTAAGCACGGTGAAAAAAGCTGAATTTTGTTTCATTTAGAGATGTTTCAACGGGCAAATGAGAGTTCTTGTTACTTTTTCGCTGAGTGGTGCCCCTAGAGGAACCGCAGAGTGGTGCTATGATGATTTTGTGTTGGGAGGGTTCATTTCTTGTAAAGAATTCAACACGGATTGTAAAGTTAGGCAACGTTTTCATGCTGCAGCCCTGATGATTAGATGTAGGGATGGACTGCAGTAGCTGGCTTAAATATTTTTGATTTAGCATCTTCTTTTTGGGGAACCACATCATGATTCGTAAACTTGCAGCTGTTGCTTTATTAACTGCCCCTTTTATGGCTAGCGCCCAAACGACTATTCCTACTGCGCATTATTTACCCTTAGAGCTTGCTACCAAAGCCGCTCAAGCGGCTGTGCAGGCTTGCGCTAAAGAAGGCTATGCGGTCAGCGTGGCCGTGGTGGCGCGCGAGGGGGCGACTCAAGTGTTATTAAAACAAGACCGTTCTGGCCCCCACACGGGCAATAGCGCAGAAGGCAAAGCGTTCACCGCTGCCGCGATGGGACGTGACACGGCTGGCTTAGCTGAGTTTATTGCCAATAATCCAGCTAATACCGGTATGCGTACGATGGATCCTCGCATGGTGGTGCAGGCAGGTGGTTTACCTGTTAAATATAAAGACACCTTGGTGGCAGGCATTGGTGTAGGCGGAGCGCCTACTGGTGCTATTGATGCCGCTTGCGCTGTAGAGGGTCTAAAAGCCATAGGCGCAGACCTCTAATTGACACGATCAGACCCATAGTAAAAGCCCAGTTAATGAACTGGGCTTTTTTGTTTTAGGCCTCCTGGCGTACAGGAGCCCACAGGAAGTTTTCTGGGTTCACTGCTTCGACGGCTCCAGCGTTTAGGAGCGCTTTGCATGTTTCCGCATCTAAACCGCCAGATTGCAGCAACTCAAGCGTATGCTCGCCTAACTCGGGGGGGGCGAGGGTGGTGCTGTCATCAATGGTTGAACCGAAGCGCGGAAACTCGGGGACGCTAAATTCAAGCCCCCGAAGGGTGACAGTGCGTAGTTTGCCTGGATGCTGGGCTTGCTCTACCTCCAACACACGCTCTAAAGGCAGCACTTCGGTGCAGCCTACGCCTGCCGCAGTTAAGAGCGCCACAGCAGCATCATAGGTATGAGACTGAATGGCGATTTGGACTAGCTTGTCCACATGACTATGGGCTTTTTTACGATCACGCAGTGAGGCAAGAGACGGGTCATTGGCTTCGGTAAGACCCATGGCTTCGCAGAATTTTTTCCAATGGCCATCGGTTAGCATCAGTAAATAAAGCCAACGATTATCAGCTGTCAGGTAGGCGCCATAGCCAGGCATACTGAACTCGCCATGAGGCTCACGCTCCGGTCGCCCTAGTAGCTGTGTTTTTAGCTGAACGCCGACCAAGTCGCGGGATGCAATATGAAGGCCCGTTTCGTAAAGGCCGATTTCTACCGGGCTGCTTTCGTGGTCATTTTTCTTTTTCAACAGTTC
>CANROS010000101.1 GCA_947632305.1 uncultured Paenalcaligenes sp.
CGCATTTATGGCTGCGCTTCTTTGAGTACTATCGTACATATGACCGCCCGTGGCATGGGTGTTAGCGTGCTGCCCCCTTTGTTGGTTAAAGACTCGATTTCCCAAGGAAAACTACAGCTTTTAAAGACAAATAAACCACTGCCTACGTTAGAGTTTTATGCGCACTGGATAAAATCTCCAGATAGTCATGCCGCCAAAACTGTGGCACGCTTAGCACAAGAAATTTCACTGGCATTCACCCCCAGCTATAAGTAATATTTATACCTACACATCCAAACATACAATTGGACAGTTTTTAATGAATACGGTGCAATCCTGTCTAATTATATTTAATTGTTTCTATATTCCTCTGTTACGGGCTTAAATTAGGAGACTTCGCATGAAACGTCTATTAGCCGCATCCCTTTTGTTAGGTTTGAGTGCCGTGAACGCACAGGCGCAACAGGTCGTCACCGATCTGCCCTCCACTCAGCTAACCGTAGTGGGTGGGCTCAGCAATCTAACCGCCTATCAAAATGGCGAGTTACCGTTCTGGTCTAAAACCATCCCTGAGCTATCTGATGGCAAAATTAGCGTCAATATCAAAGGCTACAACGAGATGGGTCTAAAAGGACCTGAGGTCTTACGTTTGGTTAGCCAAGGCGTCATTCCTATTGGTAGCGCTACCTTAGCGTACTTTGCGACAGACAACCCTATCAACGAAGCCATTGACTTAGCTGGCTTAGCGCCTGATATCGAAACCGCTCGTGCCGTCACTGACGCATTTATGCCTGCCTACGAAAAGCATTACGACGCCAACAATGCCAAGCTACTCGGCATGTCGACCTATCCTGCACAGGTACTTTTTTGTAAAGGTAACTTTACAGGTCTAAGCGACCTACAAGGCAAAAAGGTCCGTACCAGCAGCCGCACTCAAGCTGAATTCGTCCAAGCCTTTGGTGGCAACAGTGTGACCATTCCATTTGGTGAGGTAGTACCTGCTTTGCAAAATGGTGTGGTTGATTGCGCCATCACCGGTTCTTTCTCTGGCTATTCCGCCAAATGGTACGAAGTCAGTGATCACCTCTATGCTTTGCCCATTAACTGGAACCAGCAAATCATCGTGGCGAACAAGGCATTCTGGAACAAATTAGATCCTAAAGTTCAAGCCTTCCTAGAGGAAAACATCAAAACTCTAGTGGATGATATTTGGGCTGCCGCCGCTGAAGAAACCGAAATGGGTTATGCCTGCAATAGCGGTGCGCCCGAGTGTACCCTTCAGCCCCAAGGCAACATGACCTTGGTACGCCCCACCGAAGAAGATCTACGTATTTTGCCCGAAGTCATGGACAAAACAGTGATCCCTGCATGGGCTAGCCGTTGTTCTTCTGATTGTGTTGAAAGCTTTAACGTATTGATTAGCCCTGTTTTGACTCAGCAAATGGCTAAATAGTCTTAGGCTTTTACTGTTAGCCAACAGACCTAAGCCGGGTGTTTGAGCACTACGCACTGCCGTGAGTATCAAACACCCCTCTTCTTTTAAGAGAAACCTATATGACGACGACCTCCTCTTCTGCGTCGCTGTTAGGACGTCTGCTCAATGGCGCTACCACTCTTTCGCGTGTTGCCATTTGGGTCGCCGGCGGCCTAACTCTCCTAAGCGCCTTATACATCACCGCAGATGTTATCTGCCGAAAAGTTTTTAACTTTCCTTTGGGCGGCTCTGATGAGCTATCCGGTTATGCCTTTGCTATCAGCATTTCCTGGGCCTTATCTTTTGCTACCTTAGAACGAGCCAATATTCGTATTGACGCCATTTATCAGCTACTTCCTGATCGATTTGCTGCCTTCTTAGACTGGCTATCACTCGTTGTGCTTGCTGTTTTTATTGTGTTCTTAACGCGCTATGCCGCCCAAGTCGCCGGTATGTCTTGGGATAACCAATCTGCCGCCAATACCCTTTTAGGGACTCCTCTGTGGATTCCTCAACTGCTTTGGGTACTGGGTTTTATCTGGCTTTGCGTTGTTTTAGCTTTGATGCTGATCCGTGCATCCTTAGCTCTGGTTACTGGCGATATTCAAACCGTTCGGGCCATTTGCGGCATACGCACCTCCAAAGAAGAAGCCTCTGAAGAGGCAGAGGCCGGCAAACGCATCGTGCAAATGGAGCGAGAATCATGATCACCACCTGCCTTACGCTATTATTTGTTCTGATCGGGATTAGTATTCCTGTAGGCGCAGCCTTGGGGGTAGTCGGTCTAATTCTAGACCCGCTCTATTCCATGCTGCCTCTAACGCGTGCTATGGGTGAGTTGGCTTGGGGAAGCAGCAATGAGTTCCTTTTAGTTGCCATCCCCTTGTTCATCATGCTGGGTGAAATTCTCTTACGCTCTGGTTTGGCCGAACGTATGTACAACGCCATGAGCCTCTGGCTTTCGTGGTTACCCGGTGGCTTGATGCACGCCAATATTGGCGCTAGCACGCTGTTTTCCGCGACCTCTGGCTCCAGTGTTGCCACTGCTGCCACCGTAGGTACTGTTGCTCTGCCCCAAATTAAAAAACATAACTACAACGAGCCGTTGTTCTTAGGTAGTTTGGCTGCTGGCGGCACTTTAGGTATTTTAATTCCCCCTTCGATTAACTTAGTGATTTATGGCGTGTTAACTAACACCTCTGTTCCTAAGCTCTACTTAGCAGGAATTATCCCCGGTTTGCTCGTCGCTTTACTGTTTATGTTGATCATTGCGGTAGTTTGCTTGATCAAGCCTAAATGGGGCGGCGATAAAATCTCTTCTAACTGGCATGCACGTCTAGTGAGTTTGGTGCACCTAGTGCCGCCACTAGGTATTTTCATCTTAGTTGTAGGCTCTATTTATGCAGGGGTGGCGACCCCCACCGAAGCGGCTGCTTTAGGTGTATTTGGCGCCTTAATTTTAGCCGCGTGTACTCGTCGCCTTACTATTTCCATGTTGCTGGCTTGCTTTGAAGGCACCATGAAATCCACTGCCATGATCATGTTAATTGTGATTGGTGCTGCGTTCATGAACTTCATCATGTCAGGCATTGGCCTTACCAACGCTTTAACCAACTCCATCACCGGCTTAGGTGTTTCGCCAACCACTATGCTGTTGATTTTGGTGGTGTTGTACCTGGCTTTAGGTTGTTTTATGGAGACTCTCTCCATGATGATCACCACCATTCCTATTGTGGCCCCCGTCATGATTGCCATGGGTTTCGACCCAGTTTGGTTGGGTATTGTGATCATTATTTTGGTTGAAGTGGCCTTAATTACCCCGCCCGTTGGTTTGAACTTATTCGTTGTACAAAGCTTACGCACTAGTGGCAGCATGAACGATGTCATGATCGGTAGCGTACCTTTTGTCCTAATTCTCTTAGGAATGGTGGCTATCTTAGCTATCTTCCCCGATCTGGCTCTCTGGCTGCCTAATTTATTCGGTTAAAGGTTGTTTCTCATGCTATTAAATTTTGATCTTATTAGTGCTAATGGCAGCACAGAATCCATTCAAGTCAGCGTAGCAAACTGCATTGTAGCGGGCTGGGCTGGACGTGATCGCGAAGCCATCGAGCATCATATTCTTGAATTAGCCGAACTGGGCGTACCTCGTCCTAGCGATGTGCCTTTGTATTACCGCATTGCCACCAATCAGTTAACACAAAGCGATCAGGTGCAGGTGGTGGGCGCTAACAGCTCCGGCGAAGCCGAAGTCTTAGTCTTTAACCACAACAACGAACTGTGCGTCAGCTTGGCGTCCGACCACACTGACCGTGCGCTCGAAGCCCACAGTGTCGCGTTATCTAAACAAGTGTGTGTGAAACCTGCGGCGACCCACGCCTGGCGTTATAGCGACGTCGCGGCTCATTGGGACGAGCTCGTCTTACGTGCTTGGATCATCGAAGACGGCGAGGAAGTCGCTTACCAAAATGGCGCGGTTGCTAGCCTGTTACACCCCTTGGATTTAATCAAAAAGCACTTTGCCCAAGATCATCTCCCCAATCAAACGGCCATGACCTGCGGTACAGTAGCCACCATAGGCACCATTCGTCCAGCCACTCAATTTACTATGGAGCTGTACGACCCACGTCTTGAGCGTAGCATTCGTCACACCTACCAAGTTGAGTTCTTACCCGAAATCGCCTAATTCATTTTTAATCAGTATAGGGATTCCCATATGTCGACTTCTTTTGCACGAATTCGTGAATTACAACGCGCTTTAGATGCAGGTGAAACTAACGCTGTGGTGCTTACAGAGCAAGCGTTATCTCGTATCGCTGATCCAGCCGGCGAAGGCGCTACCGCTTTTATTTCTGTCTATCAGGATCAAGCTCTGGCTGCTGCTCGTGCTTCCGACATATTACGTGCTGCCGGCTTAGCCCGTTCAGCCCTAGAAGGGATCCCTATTTCTATTAAAGACCTGTTTGACTACAAAGGAGACGTCACACGTGGAGCTTCTGCTCTGCTTAAAGACGCTCCTGCTGCGACCTTCAACGCCACACTAGTTGATCGCCTCCAAGAAGCCGGCGCCATCATTATTGGTCGTACCAATATGACGGAGTTTGCTTTTTCTGGAATTGGAATCAACCCGCATTACGGAACCCCCCGTGCTCCCTGGGACAGAGAGCACGGCCGTATTCCGGGCGGATCCTCTTCCGGCGCAGGTGTATCGGTGTCAGATGGCATGGCAGTCGCAGCCATTGGTACTGACACAGGCGGTTCGATTCGCATCCCCGCTGCGTTCTGCGGTATTACTGGCTTTAAGCCCACCGCCGATCGCATTCCCTCCGAAGGCGTTATGCCTTTATCGCATTCTCTCGACTCCAGCGGTCCTTTGGCCCGTTCAGTTGAGTGCTGTGCTTTGGTGGATGCGGTGCTTAGTGGCGAGCCCGAGCCTACGCTCACACGCTTAGACCCCAAGCAACTTCGATTTATTGCACCCACTAATTACGTGCTCAACCAAGCGGATGACAAAGTCAAAGCCGACTTTGCCGCCGCTGTGGCCAAATTAAAAGCACATGGTGTACAAGTCGATGAAGTCGAAATTCCTGAGTTAGACCAGCTCCCCCACATAAACCGCACAGGGGGCTTTGTTTGTGCAGAGGCTTGGTTCTACCACCAAGACAACATAGAGCAACACGAAGACCTTTACGATCCGCGCGTCGCCTCACGAATCTTGCGTGGCAAGAGCCAAACCTCTGCCGACTATATTGAACTACAACAAACGCGCCAGCAGTGGATTGCTCAAATGGAAGCCTTATTGGCACCCTATGACGGTCTATTAATGCCTACCACGCCACTGCTGCCGCCTACGATTGCTGAGCTAGTTGCTGATGAAGACGAATTTTTCCGTGCTAATGGTTTAATTCTACGTAACCCTGCTATTGTGAATTTCTTAAATGGCTGCGCCCTGTCCTTGCCTTGTCATGCAGCGGATACTGCCCCAGTAGGGCTCATGATCGCAGCGCCTGCTTATCATGACTCAGAGTTATTAAATGTAGGTCATACTATAGAGTCATTACTTAACTCTTAATTTCATTTTTAAAAGGCATTTTTATGTCTACGCCGCAGCGCCCTCTTGTTGGAATTGTTTTACTCATTCTTTCTACCTGGGCGCTGTCGTCTTTAGACGCCAGTGGCAAGTGGATTATGGCCGCGGGGCTACCTCTGCTGGTGATGTGTTGGGCACGCTATATTATTCACTGGTTTCTA
This sequence comes from uncultured Paenalcaligenes sp., assembly GCA_947632305.1. Taxonomy (GTDB): domain Bacteria; phylum Pseudomonadota; class Gammaproteobacteria; order Burkholderiales; family Burkholderiaceae_B; genus Paenalcaligenes. The sequence continues at coordinate 5,705 of CANROS010000101.1, forward strand.
GTCGCTGCCGTCGTCGTGCCTATGCGCGGGCTCAGTGTATTTCGCGCTCAGCGCCCCCGCGATCAAATCTTGCGTGGCCTGATTATGCTGTTTGCCACGCTGTCTTTTTTCTCTGCTCTGCGCTATTTACCCCAAGCAGAGGCCACCGCAATTAACTTTTTAGCGCCACTACTGGTCCTCTCTGTTGCGCCTTGGATCCTCAAAGAACCACCGCGTATTTCGCGTTGGATCGCAGCCGGTGTGGGGTTTTTGGGTGTGCTGTTAATTATCCGACCCAGCGCCGGCTTACATCCACTGGGGATCATGTTTGGGCTGATCACCGCCGTCTTATTTGCCACCCAGTTCATTGTGACACGGCGCTTAGCCAGCGAAGACGCCTTCACTACTCTAATCTGGAGTGGGTCGGTGGGCGCAATACTGACGTCTTTACTGATGCCTTTTATCTTGCCTGAAATCTGGCCTATGTTTAGCACCTTTGGACCCAAAGAATGGGTAGTGCTGGCTGCTACTGGCGTCTTCGGTGCCTTAGGGCATTTATTGCAAATTCAGGCGTACCAGCGGGCTTCAGCCTCGTTGCTGGCCCCTTTTGTCTATACACAAATCATT
>CANROS010000102.1 GCA_947632305.1 uncultured Paenalcaligenes sp.
TAGAAATTGAACTTAGAAGATTAAACAATTGCGTCACATCATCAGAGTGAGTTTTGGACGGCACAGTGCGATCCTCAAGGGCAATGCCCAAAACAAAATTAAAATACTATTTTGACGTATATTTGCAATACTGCAAAGTCACATCAAACCAATCTTTATCTTTACTATTATCGCAGGTATAGCGCGCGGGATAAATCACGTTCTAATACGGCTGGCTCTAAAGCCAAATTTGTGCTAATGAAGTCAGCTGCCAAAGCAGCCCAACTAAAGCCGTGTGATCCGTAACCCACATTAACCCATAAACCAGGTTGCGCTTGGTCCAGCACCGGCAAATGATCCACTAACGCAGCGCGCTGCCCGAACCATGCCGTTAGCGCAGGGGTATCAGCTGCCACAGGCATAAGCGCCGATACTTTTTGCATGATCTGAAGATGTGCACTGCTGCATACCCCCATCTCCGTCGTTTCATACGTACTGCCCACGACATAACGTTGCTCCGCTATTGGCACGATATAGCCTTGACCTGCCAGAATTTGCTTTGGCTTAAAAGTCAACGCCTGCGCCGCAATCACGCTGCTTTGCCCCCCTAATTCGTCCATACTTAAAAGCCGAGTTGCCTTAGGCACCAAAGGGGCCAATAAGGTCTTGGCCCCAGCAGCATTCGCCACCACAACTTGCTCTGCCGTTAAAATACCCTGTTCCGCGGTTTGCACCTGCCAGAGACCTGCTTGACTGTGCAAAGCGTGAACCGTATCCGCGATAGGAGTAATTAAAGGATGGCTCAGTAATTGCTTTAATAACAAAGCCGGATTAACGGTTAACCCTTTAGGAAAATAAGCAGCACCATATCGAATAGAGGGTTGGCCATCGCCCAAACTGGCTCCTGCTTCCCTATATTGTACCCAATCCGAATCAAAGCCCAACTCAAGGATGGTTTTAGCCAAAGTTTTGGCCTCAAGAGCAGTCAACGCTTGCACCACAGAACCCGTTGGAATCAAGCTGCTTTGGAAAAAAGGCTGCCAACGCTGCCAAGCACGCAATACGCCGGCACGGCTTAGCCGCGCACGGGGAGCGTCATCGCTGGTTAACAGTGGGGTCATAGCCACCGCCTCATGACCTTGATGCGCTGCACCTAAGCCTAATTTGAAAAGAGGATCTAGCACCTGACTGGCTATGCCCCGTTGCGCTAAGGCGTAGGCCGTAGCAGCACCCGCAATGCCCCCTCCAACAATCAGCACCGGTTGAGTCGGCTTAGGGGCATAGGTTCGTCCTAAATTAGGGCGTAAACGAGCTCGGATCATATGCCGCTTAAAAGCAAAACCTGGGTGGCGCTCTACCATAAAGCCTGCATTTTGCAAATCGCGTCGCACCTGCGCAGCCGAACACCAAGTGGCCGCAGTGGCCTCGGGAGCCGCCATCCGCACTAATTGACCAAACAGCTCTGGCGACCACATAGCGGGATTTACCCGCGGAGCAAAACCATCCAAATAAAAAGCATCGGCTTGGCACTGCATGCGCTTAGACCCCTGCCCTATTTCACCAAAATACACCGTTAACGTGACCTGAGCGGCGTCGAACTCTAAACGATGTATCCCTGGCACTAACACTGGCCACTGCGCTAAAAGCTGATCAGCCAAAGGACGCAAAGCCTCAGGCGTGGGCTGCAGCATCAAGGCTAAATCTGTAGCGGAAAAAGGATGAGCCTCGAAAGAGACAAAATGCAACCGCTTAGAACGCAAAGGATCATCACGCCATGCTGCCCACGTAGCCAGAAAATTGTTTCCTAAACCAAAGCCCGTTTCCAAGATGGTAAACTGCTCTTTGGCTTGCCAACGCTCTGGCAAACCATTGCCAGCTAAAAACACATAGGCCGCCTGGCTGATGGCGCCCGAGGCAGAGTGGTACAAATCATCGTACCGATCACTACACGCCAGACCTTGATCTGTAAACATTGGCTTGGCTGGAACTAAAGGCTGAAATGCACGAGTCATACAAGCTAAAACACACCTATTATCTACACTACAAGTTATGAAAACACCTCGAGACCTACACAGCCACTTAAACACGGCTATGGCTGCAGCTCAAGCTGGGGCCGTTATTTTACAGGGTTATGACGCCAACCGCAGCGAACTGGTCATAGATACTAAAATGCTTAACGACTTGGTGTCTCAAGCAGATCGTGAAGCAGAACAAGCGGTAATTCAAATTTTACAAGAACAAACCCCTGAATTTGGCATTGTGGCCGAAGAAAGCGGTGGCTCAGCCAGTACTTTAGCGACTTGGTGCATAGACCCCTTAGATGGCACTACAAACTTTCTACACCGCATCCCGCAATACGCGGTGTCTATTGCGCTAATCGCCCACACTGGCACTGAGGTCGCTGGAGTGACTCTAGAAAAGGACACCCCTATTGTAGGAGTTGTCTATGACCCGTGTCGCAATGAAATGTTTAGCGCCATTTATAATGGCGGCGCCTGGCTGAATGGTCAACCTATTCAGTGCTCTTTAGCCCAAAACTTAGCAGAAAGTGTAGTCGCAACCGGTTTCCCCTTCCGTGACTTTAGCTTTGCTGACCAATACATGCCTACCTTGCATGAAGCCATAAAAAAAACCCGCGGTATACGTCGTCTAGGCGCTGCCGCTTTGGACCTCGCCTGGGTAGCCTGCGGACGTTTCGATGCATATTGGGAAATGGGCTTAGCTCCTTGGGATGTGGCAGCAGGTACCCTTCTTGTGCGAGAGGCCGGCGGCATGTGCGAAGACCTACGCGAATCAGAACCTTGGCCAAAAAGCGGCTATGTCTATGCGGGCAACCCAAAAACCGCTCCTGAACTGCTTGCGATGATTAAACCGCACCTACGCTAAAAACGGTTTTTAAAACGGTACTTTTGCCGCCAGCGCTGCCTTGCACCCCGTTCCTGCCGCACTTCGTGCCAAGATGCTGCATAATAGAGCCAATGCAGCTCTTTTTTCCTTTATTTTCGATGCAGGCATATCATGACTACCCTTCCTCCATTTACTATTTGGCAAGACGAATTCACCGCTATTCGCCGCGATCTTCATCAATATCCAGAGTTAGGGTTTAATGAACATCGTACCGCAGAGAAAATTGCACAATACCTAGAACAATGGCAAATCCCTATCCATCGAGGTTTAGGCGGCACTGGGGTAGTGGGTATTTTAAAAGGTGAGGCAGGCCCCGGCCCTGCCGTCGGTTTACGCGCAGACATAGACGCCTTACCTATGCCGGAAATCAACGAGTTCCCTCACAAAAGCCAACACGAAGGTCTTATGCATGCGTGCGGTCACGATGGCCACACCGCGATGTTACTGGCGGCAGCACGCTATTTATCCGAACACCGCGACTTCCCAGGCACCGTCTATGTTATTTTTCAGCCAGCCGAAGAAGGCTTAGCGGGTGCCAAAGAAATGATTGAGGACGGCCTGTTTGAGCTATTTCCCATGGATGCCATCTTTGGTTTACATAACTGGCCGGGTCTACCTGCTGGCCATTTTGGCTTACGCACCGGCGCCATTATGGCCTCTAGCAGCACCTTTACTATCACCATCCAAGGCAAAGGAGCTCATGGCGCCATGCCTAACTTGGGTGCAGACCCTGTCATGGCCGCCGTCCATATTGCTCAAGGCCTGCAAAGCATTATCAGCCGCAACCTGGATCCACTTGATCACGCCGTGCTCAGTGTCACACAAATTCACGCAGGCTCGGCTGACAACGTGATTCCCGATCACGCGGAACTCCGCGGTACCGTGCGTACTTTTAGCTACGAGACCTTAGATCTTATTGAGCAGCGCATGCAAGCCATCTGCGAACTCAATGCCCAGTCGCTAGGCTGTAGCGCCCGCCTCGATTTTCAACGCCGCTATCCCCCCACCATCAACCACGCCGACCCCACCGCTTTTTGCGCTGAGCTTCTACAAGACTGGCGCGGCCCTGAAAATGTGACCTACCCTGTCACCCCCTCTATGGGCGCCGAAGACTTTTCATTTATGCTAGAAAAAGTCCCTGGCTGTTATTTATTTTTAGGAAATGGCGACGGCGATCACCGCACCCAAGGACACGGTTTAGGTCCTTGTACCTTACATAATGGCAGTTATGACTTTAATGATGAGCTCATTCCCATCGGCGCTACCTATTGGGTTAAATTAGCCACCTCGTGGTTACGAGCCCACTCGACTATTGATGCTTAAAATGTAAAATCCATAGGGGCAATTGCCAACCTTCTGGGTACAATACTAGCATTTGTACTAATAAGAAGGAGCCCCTATGAGCACAGCACTGATTTCCATTCCTAAAGACCGCGATCCTGTTTTACGCGTTATCCCTCTGCCTGGCGATGCCAATATGCATGGTGATGTTTTTGGGGGTTGGATTATGGCTCAGGTCGATATTGGCGGTTCCGTGCTTGCATCGCGTCGTGCCAAAGGACGAGTGGCGACGGTATCAGTCAACTCCTTTACGTTTAAAGAGCCCGTTTTTGTGGGTGATTTGCTCAGCGTATATGCCTCTATCGTCAAAACAGGCAACACGTCTATTACCGTTGATGTGGAAGTCTACGCTGAACGTAAATTACTACCCGATGACACCGTCAAAGTCACTGAAGCCACTCTCACCTACGTCGCCACCGATGATCAGCGACGCAGCCGTCCTCTACCTCTAATCGAATAATATGACTCAAACCACTGCGACCACGACGCAATCCAAATTACGTCGTTTAGATCCCGAAGACGCCCAGCTAGCCTTACAGCGTTTGCACAGCATTTTAAAGCGTCAAGAAGTCGTTAGTCTCTTATCTGACGACGAGCACAATGAGCCCTCCGAAGAGCTAACTCAGTTAACTCACCGCCGTCACGAAGAAGAAATTCGTGCCATTATTAACAATCTGCATCCGGCCGACATTGCTTTTATTCTTGAATCGTTACCAGAGGCCGAACGCCAACTGGTGTGGGTTCAAGTCGCCGATGAACACGATGCGGATGTGTTATTAGAAATCGAGGACTGGGTACGCGAATCGTTGATTAAGTCTATGGACACCGAAGAGCTTATTGCTGCGGCGTCAAATATGGATGCAGACGAGATTGCTGAACTGGCTCCAGATTTGCCGCCAGACGTGATCGCTGAAGTCCAAAAAGGCCTCACGGATGCAGAGCGCGCCCAACTGATTGCCGCCATGGGCTACCCCGAAGACTCGGTGGGAGCCATCATGGACTTTGAAATGGTACGTGTGCGTGAAGACGTCACCCTTGAAGTGGTCTTACGCTATTTGCGCCGCCTCCAAGAGCTTCCTAATCACACTGACCAAGTCTTTGTGGTAGACCGCGGCGACCGACTGCAAGGCACTCTCTCTTTAGCCACCTTATTGGTTTCTGATCCAGAAAGCCTCGTGTCCACCGTCATGAGCACAGAGTATTTTTCTTTGCACCCTCTAGACCCTGACACCGATGCCGCTAGCGCATTTGAACGCTATGACTTGGTCTCAGCTCCTGTAGTGGATGACTATGGTCGCCTTATAGGCCGCGTCCCCATTGATGAAGTCATTGATGTACTCCAAGAAGACTCTCAAGAACAAGAGTTATCGCGTGCAGGTCTACAAGAAGAAGACATCTTCGCCCCTGTGCTTAGTGCCCTACGCAACCGAGCCCCCTGGCTTTTAGTGAATCTGTGTACTGCCGCCACGGCTTCTTTTGTGGCATCCCGATTCGAAGACACCGTCAGTCATATTGTTATTCTGGCCTTTTTAATGTCTATTGTAGCGGGTATAGGTGGCAACTCTGGAAACCAAACCATGACCATGATTATTCGTGCCATGGCCATGGGACGTATTTCCGGCTCTAATATTTGGCCCTTGGTTAAACGGGAACTTTTAGTCACTTTTCTAGTTGGGGCTTGTGGTAGCTTGGTTACCGCCATTTTCGCTTGGTTCATTTCACGCTCCATCGCTATCTCCATAGTGATGATGGCCGCTATGATTGGCAACATGCTAGTAGGAGCTGCTTTGGGTGTGCTTATCCCAACCTTACGTAGTCGTTTTGGCAAAGACCCAGCAGTCGGCTCTTCGGTTTTATTAACCTTTGGCACCGACTCCCTAGGCTTTTTTATTTTCTTAGG
>CANROS010000103.1 GCA_947632305.1 uncultured Paenalcaligenes sp.
TGAAAACGCAAAGTGTACCGCATCCCTGCATTAAGATCTTACGTCCTTGGGCTTGGGGTGGGATCATGGATTCCTACTACTGTTCAGTAGGTTAGAGAGCGCACTGGGTAGCTCTGGGAAGTCAAAGGAGAAACCTGCCTCTGTGAGCCGAGTGGGTAAGGTACGTTGGCCGGATAAAAGCATGTCGGACATTTCCCCAAAACCTAAGCGTAGAGCAAAAGCGGGTAACACTAGAAAAGCGGGTCTGTGTAGAGTGCTCGCTAAGCTTTGGGTGAAGGCACTATTGCGTACGGGGTGGGGCGCGCAGGCATTGTAGGGGCCAGTGGCTGCGGGTTGGTGTAGCAGAAAATCAATCAGTCGCACTTGGTCTTGTAAATGAATCCACGGCATCCATTGTTGACCCGAGCCCAGACGTGCCCCCAGTCCTAACTTAAAGGGTAAGAGCAGGCGCTTCAGGACACCGCCCTCGGGGCTTAATACTAGGCCGGTACGTATGAAAACCACACGCATGCCTAATGCCTGGGCGGGTTGGGCCGCTTGTTCCCACGTATTACACAGCTGACTAGCAAAGTCGTTTGTGACCACAGGGTCCGTTTCGTGTAGGGGCTGATCTTGGGCGGCACCATACCAGCCCACGGCCGAGCCTGAAATAAGGACCGTAGGACGGCGCTTGAGCTGACCCAGCCAATGAATTAATTCTTCCGTGAGATGAACTCGGCTATCGAGTAACAGGGCTTTACGACGCGGGGTCCAGTGCCGATCAGCGATAGGGGCGCCAGCTAAGTTAATGACGGCATCCAGTTCGATGCCGTCCAAGTCGGAGAGCTTTGCAAAACCACGGACTTGTGGGCCGCATAGCTGGGGGACGAGTTCCGGTCTACGGCTCCAGACAAACAATTCGTGACCTTGTGAGAGCCAGTAGCGACATAAGGCACGACCAATTAGGCCGGTGCCGCCCGTAAGTAAAATACGCATGCTCAGCTCGCTTTTAAATGTAGCCATTGAAAAAAACCTACAATATTTTGTACCATAAATTTTTATTTGGCATTGACCCTTTGTAAGAGCCGCACTTCAAGGTTTGTGATAACTCATTTATGTAGGATGGGGTTATGCCTGCGACTCGAGGTGGCTCGCGAGCATGGCTCGTACCTATATGGGTTCTCTGTTAGTTAGGCTGATTTTCTGCAATGAAATCCGTTAGAATTTGCGCGCGCACTGGTACTAAAGAGGGTGTGATGTTCTTGCTAAGCAGAAATTCGCTGATGGCTTCGTAGTTAGTAAGGTCGGTTTCTGTAAACGCTCTGACTTGACACTGGGTTTCTTTTAAAAACTCTAGAGTTTGTGCTATGGGAATACGGACTTGGGCATGAACAGCTTTGGCTGCCGCTTGTGGGTCTTGATTGATCAGGTTGCAGGCTTCATCTAGAGTCTCAAGAATTTTATAGGCGTCTGCTGGGTTTTTTTGTAACCAAGCCTTTGAAGCCAGTACCCAGAAATTATAGGCATAACCCACATCTTTACTGTGGTTTAGTAGGTGAGCTCCGTGACGTTGCGCTAAGGTGGCAAAGGGTTCAAAGATCCAAAATGCATCAATGTCGCCTCGAGCCAATAGTGCAGGTAGCTCGGGTGGCCCGGATTGCACTATTTTTATAGTGCTAGAATCCATGTCATATTGAGTAAATGTTAAGTGGTTGAGGTATTCAAACACCCCCCCAGGTACAACTCCCATCACTTTAATATCTGTTGGGGAGGTGATGGCTTTGTTAGCTACCAGTTTAAGGTTGTCACCGGATTCGCCTACCACACCTATAGCGACTACATCAGGGCTACGCCCCATCCGGACTAGATTGGTGGTTTCTGTAGAAGCCGAGATAACGGCTTGGCCTGCCACCAGTCCATCTACCATGGAACCGCCTGGGCCAAAGCTTAGTAGATTGATATCTAACCCATTTTTTTCAAAAAGTTTATTTTCCTTAGCTACAAAGAAGGCCACAAATGTGGGATCAATCCCTACGGCAATAGGGATGGCTTGTGCCTGTGTTTGGGTGCTAGTTAATAAACTAATCGCTAATGGAAATAGTATGATTGATTTGAAAAATTGACGTAAAGGGCGTGTGTTCAAAATGGAAAGTAAAGCAAGATGTTTTTTCAGCATGATAAGACTCACTTTTCAAGAGAAAGGAAGATTAGCTGGTGTGGTTGTAACGTTTTAAGAGGATATCTGCTGCCCAGCGCAACAAGCGGTCATAGCAGAGGCCAAGTATTCCCAAAGTAATAATGCCCACAAAGACCCAGTCGGTGCGGCCGTAGTTACGGGCTGTCCAAATTAGTGCCCCCACTCCTTCTTGGGCAGCCACAATTTCTGCAGACACAACGGTAAGAAAGGAGTTGCCTAGCGCCAGACGAGCTCCGGTGACCATCGTAGGAACTGTGGAAGGCACTACTACCGTAAGCAAGGTATGGATGCGGCTGGAACCCATCGTGGCTGCCGCTCGGAGACGGTTAGTATCCACCCCTTGGACGCCCGAGATCATACTGACGACTACAATAAAGACGGTGGCATAGAAAATAAGCGCAACTTTGGATGACTCGCCAGGGCCTAACCAAATGATAGCCAAAGTGATGAAAGCAATAGGCGGGATGAAGCGCAGAAAGTCAATAAAGGGCTCTAGAAAGCGCCCGATGATGACAGAGCTGCCCATCATTATTCCTAGAGGAATGCCTATGATCAGTCCAAGTCCCCAGCCTGAGCTGATACGTGCTAAAGATGCAAAAATAGAGTGAACTAGGGTGCCGTCTTGCCACAGTTCAATTGCTGCTTGGAAAGTGGAAAGCGGTGAAGGCAGAAATAAAGGGGAGACCTGTCTACTGAGTAGTTCCCAAATCACCAACGACATGAGGATAGCAACTAACGCAGCGGCTGTGCGCGAGTGAGTAAGATGGGTAAGTAAGTTCGACATAGGCTTAATGACTCGTAACACCTTGGTTCTGAAGTACCTTTTGTACTTCTTCTCCAATTTCAGTTCTAAGGGTTTGATAAAGTGCTAGAAAGTCGGGCTCCATTTCATCACGTGGGCGTGCCATGGTGACGGGGTGGATACTTTTAATGCCTGCGCGTGGTCCCACGGTCATGGTGATGATTTTATCGGCGAGCATGATGGCCTCAATAATGTCATGGGTGACAAAAAGAATCGTGGGACGTGTAGCTTCCCAAATGCGGCTTAGTTCACGTTGCATTACATCCCGCGTTTGGGCGTCTAGTGCTCCAAAGGGTTCATCCATCAATACAATGGCAGGTTCATTGACCAATACCCGGGCAATTTGTAAGCGTTGCCGCATGCCACCCGAAAGTTGACGAGGAAATTTATGGCTGGAGTGAGCTAGGCCCACCAGCTCCAGATATTTTTGACTGGCTTGGCTGCGTTCTTTAGCGGGAATGCGTCGTACTTTTAAGCCGTACTCCACATTCTCGGTTGCTGTGAGCCAAGGAAATAATACCTCTGAGCTTTGAAAAACTACTCCTCGACTGACATGGGGAGCGGTAACGGGTTTGCCAGCGACTAACACTTCTCCTTCGTAAGGGAGAAAGCCTGCAATCGCATTGAGTAGCGTGGATTTGCCGCAGCCACTCGGTCCTAAAATACATACAAATTCACCGGCCTCTATTGTTAAATTAATATCCGATGTAATTGGTTGCTGCCCTAAGGTAATAGAGGTTTTTTTTAATTCTATGGGTGAACCATTGCGCATTGTCTTCCTCCGGTAAGCGAGCCATGCTCGCGGGGTGATGCTAATTGGGGTCTTGAATCCTCCTGCAAATTCGTCCTACCTAGCACGCTCTAACAATCCTTTAATTAAGAACATTTCTGCTTCGTGGATAGTGCTTAATTGAGCCCAGTCTGAGTCAGACTGCGTGCTGAGGCGCCATGAAAATAAGCTAACCACGCAGCTGTTGGGATCTATTTTTACTATTTCACCAGGGATAACGCGCGACATGTTACGAAATTGCATGGTTTCCTCTGTGGGGCCGACTTCGTAATCCACACATAAACGTGCCGCATCCGCATGAAGTCGTACTAGCATTTCTTGGCCACTAAAGACGGAGGTGCCCTGGAATAAACCGGGTTTGATTTCGGTGCGGTTAAAGCTGCCCCAGGCCCAGGTGCCTTGTTTAATGCCGTCGGCGAGTAGTTCAAAGGCGAGGTCGGCAGGGCAGTTGACTTGGATGCTGCTGGAATGACAAAAAGGATCTTGCATGGGGTTGCCTCAAAGTAAAAAATAAAAGGTTAAAAACGAATTAGATAAGACGTTTTCTTTGTTATAACAAATAGCGGTCTTGATAGCATTGTTATAACAATAGGGAGTTGTGTCAACCTTTTGAGTAGAATGTGGGCTAGGGGTTTTTGAGCATAGAGAAAGGGGAGATTTTTTGTCAGAAGAAAATAGGATCAAGCCTGTGTGGGCACAGCAAGTAGAACTAGTGAAGTCCAAAGGGGTTCCGCTCTATCAGCAGTTGGCTGAACATTTTGAAGCATTAATTGTGTCTGCTGTGCTCAAGGTTGGGGAACAGTTACCCACAGAGGCAGAGCTCTGTAGGCAGTTTGGTATAAGCCGAATTACGGTGCGTCAGGCTTTAGGCATATTAACGAGCCAAGGCTTAATTGAACGCTTTGCCAGTAGAGGCACCTTTGTCAAACAGGCCAATGCCTTAGGCGGTTGGGAAATACGCACTATCGAAGATCTGGTCCAGCAAGGGATTCAGATCAAAACAGAAATTATTAGTTGGCGCTTGATTGAGCCGCCAGAGGCGGTTCGTTCTTATTTTAATAACGCCGATTTTGTGTATAGATTACGTGCTGTGCGTACTCATGATGCCGTTCCCATTTATTTTGTGGAAAATTATTTGACTAAAAAGGTAGGGGATCAGCTTTCTAAGCAGGATTTAACGACTAGAACCGTAGTCGATTTATTGAAAAATAAGTTAAATATACCGTTGATGGTAGCCAGTGAGGAAATAGCAGCAGGTATAGCTGATAAGCGTTTAGCTGAGCATTTATGGATTAAGCCGGGTAAACCTATTTTAATTCAACGTATTGAATTGCGAGATGAGGTGGGTGAGCTTTTGCAAATAGGCACTGGGTGGTGGCATGGCGAGCGGTTTAAACGTCGCTATACCTTTAGTTAAAAAGATGCATTAAGATTTGACTTATTCAGCAGAGACTAGCTCAGTTCGCAAGCTTGGGGATCTAAGCGCGCTTTGCTTAAAAATATTTAAAGGTTTTTTCTTAAGTTTTATGTTTTTTTAACTATTTTTTGTGTAATGTAAAGGAAAGCAGGTGTTTTTAAGATATTTTCACCTAGTATCAATCGCTTTTCTGTTTTTTTGACAGTTTTGTGTACCAATGTTTTTGCGCAAAACTTGGTAGATAATTCTATTTACCTAGAACAGACAAATAGAGAGGAAATAAAGGTGGGTGTACATATAAGCCCGCCTTTTGTCATGATAGATCAGGGTAAGCTAACAGGGATGGCTGTTGATCTTTGGGCAGATTTATCCCAATAATTAAATCTAAAAAGTACGTACATAGAGTATGAAACAGTCCAAGAACTAATAGAAAATATTAAAAATCAAACAATTGATATTGCTGTTACTAATCTCACTATTACTAAAGAGCGTGCAAAAAATATAGGATTGACACACCCTTGGTTTGATTCAGGACTTAGGGTGATGGTCAGTGAAGATCAAAGCACCAGTTTTACTCAAATAATTAAAGGGTTAAACGAGTCAGGGTATTTAAGAATTTACCTCTGGATAGCCGCTATGATTGTGTTCGCTGCGGCAGTGATTACAGTTTATGATCGCCATTTTGACAAAGAGTTTCCACGGGCTTGGCGT
>CANROS010000104.1 GCA_947632305.1 uncultured Paenalcaligenes sp.
CCGTAATTTTCAGAAGTCAGAGTTATGCCCTTTAATATACCTATTGCCCTAACTTGGCTCCGTATTGTTTTTATCCCTTTGATCTTAGTGTTGTATTACGTACCACACTCTTGGTGGGCGGATGTGACCCGAGACCAGATCGCTGCCTGGGTGTTCATTATTGCAGCGATTACTGACTGGTTTGATGGCTGGTTAGCACGACGTTGGAATCAAACCTCAGCCTTTGGCGCTTTTTTAGATCCTGTGGCCGATAAACTCATGGTGTCAGCCGCCTTGCTTATTCTATTAAGCATAGGTCGTGTCGATGCAGTGATCGCCTTTATTATTATTGGGCGTGAAATTACCATTTCGGCCTTACGAGAGTGGATGGCTCAAATTGGAGCCAGCGCCAGTGTGGCAGTGAGCTGGTTGGGCAAGTTTAAAACAGCAGCTCAAATGGTGGCTATCCCTTGTTTGTTGTATTACCAAGATGCCTACGGGGTTTCTGCGCGTTGGGTAGGGCAGATTCTCATTATTGTGGCGGCTATATTAACCGTGTGGTCTATGCTTTATTATTTGAAAAAAGCGTGGCCAGAGATTGTGAAAAAAGGCCTCTAAGCGATGACTGTGGCTGCATTGGACGCTTTTCAACTAAAAAAACGTGACTGGACCATTATTACCCTTTTGGGCCTGATTCATTCCAGTTCACATTTTTTTCAATTAATCATTCCTACGTTGTTTGTGTATTTAAGCCATGATTATGGCTACGATTATGTACAACTGGGTTTTTTGGTTTCTTGTTTTTATTTGGTGTCTTGTTTAGGGCAGGCCTCCTCGGGTTTTATTGTGGATCGCATAGGGCCTGCGCCAGTTATGTTCTTTGGTTTAGGGGCCTTCGTGGTCTCGGCCTGTTTGTTGGCGTTGGCGCCTAATTATGCGATTTTAGTGTTGGCAGCTCTGGTCGGCGGTATAGGGAATTCCATTTTTCATCCCGTTGACTACACCATTATTAATCATCGCGTTAGCACCGCCCGTTTAGGGCACGCCTACAGTGTGCATGGGTTTACGGGCTATTTAGGTTGGGCTGCGACCCCTTTATTTATTACGTTATTGGCCTCTGCGTATGGCTGGCGTTTTGCCGTGCTGATGGCGGCCTTGTTAATAGGGGTGTTATTGCTTTTGAGTATTTGGCAACGAGAGCTTTGGGGCAAAGCGCCTGAGATAACCGAAGCCAGTGCAAGCGCCCCTTCACAAAGCATAGGCACGACCTTAGTCTTTTTAATACGTCAGCCGGCTTTGTGGGGGGCTTTTTTATTCTTTGCCTTTAGTTCCGCTGGTTTATCTGCAGTTCAAAACTACTCGATTCCCTTGCTCTCTAATGTGTATGGCTTAACTCAAGTCTTAGCGGGCTCCACGTTGTCTGCGTATATGGTAGCGGCCGCGCTAGGGATGATAGGGGGCGGGTTTTTAGTGGGTGCCAACAAAAAAACAGAGCGTATTATTTTTATTATGCTGTGTTTGGCTGGTGTTTTCATGCTGCTGTTGGCCTTGAATATAGTGAACGCCTCTTTAGCAATCGTTTTGGTTGTCTTGGGTGGTGTGTGTTCTGGGGTGGCAGCCCCATCGCGTGATATGTTGATTCGCAGCGTGACCCCCAAAGGGGCGACAGGCTCAGTCTATGGTTTGGTCTATTCAGGCATGGATGTGGGCGCGGCAATTGCGCCTGTGGTGTTCGGCCAGTTGGTGGATGCGCACTTTGATAAGGCCCCTTGGTATGGGGGCGCGTTTGCCTTTGTGATGTCTGCTTTTCTGGCAGTGGCGGTGGCCAAAGGGGCCCAAAAACAGCAACAAGCTCGCTAATTAATAACGTTTTAAGCGCCTAGTGGTCCACTGTTATTGCGTGGACCCTAGGCTTTTTTTATTGACGCGGGGTGCGTTGATCCGGCACCTCAGTCACAAAGTTACTGCGCCAAGGGTTAATGTCTAAGCCCCCGCGGCGTGTGTAGCGCGCCATGACAAACAGTTTTTCTGGCTGACACTGCTGCATAATGTCGTGGTACATACGTTCTACACAATGCTCATGGAACTCAGTGTGTTTTCTAAAAGACACAATGTATTGGAGTAAAGCGGCCCTATCTATAGCAGGTCCGGTATATTGAATTTGGACTGTGCCCCAATCAGGCTGTCCAGTGACTGGGCAGTTAGATTTCAACAAATGGGAAATTAAGTTTTCTGAAACGACTTCGGCTTGGGTTGCGCCGTTTAACAGCTGTGGCTCGGGTTGATAATGCATCATCTCAATATCTAAATCATCAATCAGCTCACCCTCCAGAGGCTGAGCACTGGGGCCCTGGTAATTATCGAGTAAATACAGCTGTACTTGCACGGCAGACTGGGTCAGCACTGATAAGTCTTGAGCTAACAAGGACTCCACCTCTGCAACACTTTCAAAGCGGCTTTCGTTGTATGAGTTCAAATACAATTTAAAGGATTTGGATTCCACCAAAAAAGGGCTCTTCCAATCAAAAGCAAAACGGCCAATCGCGACGATGGGTTTACCTTTGCTGTTTAGCCAAGACATTTCATAGGCATACCAGATATCTTGACCCTGCCAATCAGTAGGAATGATTAGCGTGTTTCTGTTGGGAGCACGCTCAATGGCAAACAACACACTAGGGTCATATTGGGTGGGATATGTGACCTCTTGGCCTAACGGAGAGTGGGTGACAGCGTTTTGATGAGTCATAGCGATAGAAAAGATAGTTTCTCATAATATGAAAAATGGATCTTGCATTGTGAAAAATGACGTTGAGCAGCCAAGTTTTAAATTCCCACAATAAGATTTTTTATTTCATATCACGAAATGATTGTTTTAACTGGTTGATATATAAGGTTTTAATAAATAGTCTTATATAAGATATAAGTGTGGATTGTGTCAGGCTCTTTACGTAGAATTTAACTCATACCTCAGGCAGATTTAATTCCTATTTAACACGGAGAGACAAATGAGTAATCGCGAAACCGAGATCCGCAATCTACAAAAACAATGGGCAGAAAATCCACGTTGGCAAGGCATTAAGCGCAATTACAGTGCGGAAGACGTAGTGCGCTTGCGTGGCTCTTTAGTTGAAGAGCATACCTTAGCACGACATGGCGCAGAAAAACTATGGCGCTTGCTGCACGACGAACCCTTTATTAATAGCTTAGGTGCTTTGTCGGGTAACCAAGCCATGCAGCAGGTAAAAGCGGGTTTAAAAGCCATTTATTTGTCAGGATGGCAAGTCGCCGGGGACGCGAACTCAGCGGGTGAAATGTACCCAGACCAATCGCTTTACCCAATTAACTCAGTGCCTCAAGTCGTAAATCGTATTAACAATGCATTACGTCGTTGTGATCAAATTCAGTGGTCTGAGGGAGTCACTCAAAACGATGAAGGCTACGTGGATTACTTTGCTCCTATAGTGGCAGATGCCGAAGCGGGTTTTGGCGGGGTGCTTAACGCTTTCGAGCTGATGAAAGCGATGATTGTAGCGGGGGCTTCAGGGGTGCACTTTGAAGATCAGCTCGCTTCTGTTAAAAAATGCGGCCATTTGGGTGGCAAGGTCTTAGTACCTACACGTGAAGCCATCTCTAAGCTAACGGCAGCTCGTTTAGCCGCTGATGTGCTGAATGTGCCCACTGTATTGTTGGCCCGCACTGATGCTGATGCGGCTGATTTAGTCACCAGTGACGTAGATGAAAACGATATACCGTTCATTACGGGTGAGCGCACAGTGGAAGGTTTCTTCCGCACCCGACCAGGCATAGAGCAAGCGATTTCTCGTGGTTTGGCTTATGCGCCTTATGCGGATTTGATCTGGTGTGAAACAGCAACACCCGACTTAGCCTACGCTCGTCAGTTTGCCGAAGCCATTCATCGTCAGTTCCCCGGTAAATTACTGGCCTACAATTGCTCTCCTTCTTTTAACTGGAGAAAAAATCTGGACGATGCCACGATTGCTAAATTCCAACGTGAACTGGGCGCCATGGGTTACAAATACCAATTCATTACTTTGGCAGGTTTCCATTCTTTGAACTACGGCATGTTTGACTTGGCTTATGGTTATGCACGTGAAAACATGACAGCTTTTGTGAATCTCCAAGAGCGTGAGTTCGCTGCAGCAGAGCGAGGTTTTACTGCAGTACGTCACCAACGAGAAGTCGGCACAGGCTACTTTGATGCGGTGACGCAAGCCATCGAAGGGGGGCAGTCTTCCACTACCGCTTTAGTCGGGTCTACCGAAGAGGCTCAGTTCTATGCCGCCGAGGCAGAATCGCAAGCTTAACGTTCAAGTGCGGTCGAATAGCGACAAAATGGAAAGCGAGTTGTAGTCTTAGTCTAGAAACCCTTACACTATTGCTGTAGGGGTTTCTTTTTTACGTAGTGACCCCTCAGGTTATTTTCTTTGACTTAGGTCTAAAGACTATATTATTTGTTGTTATAATATAGTGTCTCTTATGCGCGCCTATTCTATTTTTACCATTCCTGCCGAGCTCTCCGAAGCCGATCGTTTGTATCGCCGGCGTATGCTTGCACGTCTGGGGCTGGCGTGGCTGATGATGATGCAGGTCATGACACTGGCTTTTCCAGGCTACTTGCGCTCAGATGACATGCAGCCCAGCACTCTGGAAACCTTAGACGCAGCCATTTACTTAATGAACTGGGCGGCTTTGTTATTAACCGCACCTGTTATCTTATATTGCTCTATACCTATTTGGCAGGGCGTGCTTCGTAGCGTTAAAACAAAACGCATAGGCATGGATGTCCCGGTGGCCTTGGGTATAGTTGTTGCTTTTGTACCTAGTGTGATCACGACTTGGAGAGGGGTGGGCGAAGTCTACTTTGACTCGGTCACCATGTTCGTGGCATTTTTGCTTACCGCTAGGTATTTAGAACTTTGCGCTCGCCAGTCTGTACATCAGGGCAAAGCGCACGCCTATATTGAACACCTACGCATCAACCTAACACGAGATTCTAATAAACTTGCATTCTGGTTCGTGTTGATCCAAGTCGTGCTTGCTGTTGGTTTGGGCCTGGTTTGGCTCTATTACCGACCAGACCATGCTTTGGCTGTGGTGGTTGCCTTATTTGTCATGAGTTGTCCTTGTGCGCTGTCAATGGCAGTGCCTACTGCTGTGGCCTCAGCCCACGCTGGGGTTAATGTGAACCCCACCAAGAATCAAGCTGAGCTAGACACGGTGGCAGCAAAGACCACTGCTGTTTCCAAGCAAAATTTATATGGTTCTATAGCGTGGCATTTGCTGATGACTCCTTTAGCTGCTATAGGGTTGGTGGCGCCTTGGGTTGCCGCCATTTCTATGCTGCTCTCTTCGTTGTTGGTTGCGTATAATTCTTGGCGCATCTACAGCAAGCGTTTAGCTCAAGCCGCTCAACAAGCTTTAAATGCCGTGGTGTAAGCATGCTTGATTCCATGTTTTTGTTGATTCCTTTGTCTTTGTTATTTGTTTTTGCAATAGCAGGGGCGTTGTGGTGGGCGATATTTTCAGGCCAGTTCGAGAACACCAACAAAGAAGGAGAATCCATCCTGCATGATGACGATAGTACTAATGATAGCGAAAAATAGTCGCCCAGTACTTCGTCTAAAATAGCCTAACACCTGCGGGTTTTATTAAATCCCTCAGCTTTTTAGGTTATATCTGGGCATGAGAGCTTATAATACGGGGCATATGATATCGCCAAGAGGTTAATTTAGCCGCTTGGCTTACCAGTTTGTAATTAATATTTGTTCAATAAGAGGGGAAGCAAATGGGCACTTCCGATGTTGTCGGAAAACAGGCCGAAGCCTTCAACTACGGAGTAGTTCGACAGTT
>CANROS010000105.1 GCA_947632305.1 uncultured Paenalcaligenes sp.
GGAAGATCACCGATTTCGCCGCTCCAGTCCGTGGTATAGGTTTGAACTACGTCTGAGTCGGTGATGATTTGCGAGGGCGCTAAACAGCTAGCGAGCGCGTGTAAAAGAGTTTTGTCTGCCATGGTTTTTTGAGGCCTTATTAGTCTTTGTCATTAACGAAGGGTTAAATCATAATCCACAACAAGAGGAGCGTGATCACTATAACGGTGGTCTTTGTAGACCCACGCTTCTTTGGCAGCAGCAGCTAGACCTGGGGTGGCAATTTGGTAGTCAATACGCCACCCGGTGTTGTTGGCCCAAGCTTGGCCACGGTTGCTCCACCAGGTGTAGCATTCATGGCTGTGCTCAGGGTAGAGGCTGCGGTACACGTCCACCCAACCCATGTTACTGAGGATTTTTGTCATCCAAGCCCGTTCTTCGGGTAAAAAACCAGAGTTCTTTTGATTGCCCCGCCAGTTTTTTAAATCGATTTCGTGATGAGCAATATTCCAATCACCACAAATAATGTATTCGCGACCTGTTTGTTTATGGTCATCCATATACACCTGTAACCAACGCTCGAAACGTTCTAAGAAACGATATTTGGCATCTTGGCGTTCATCGCCGCTAGTGCCTGAAGGCAAATAAGCACTGATCACCGTAAGCTGCTCGTAGTCAGCTCGAATAATGCGCCCTTCGGGGTCGAATTCATCACACTCCATGCCCAGCAGCACACGGTTAGGCTCCGTTTTGAGGTAGAGACCGACGCCGCTATACCCTGCTTTTTGGGCTAGATTGAAATAACCGCTATAGCCATCAGGATGACGCATGGGGTCTTTGAGGTCTTTGTCTTGAATACGTACCTCTTGGAGGCAGACTAGATCAGGTTGATGGTCGGCGAGCCAGTCGGCAAAGCCTTTGCGGTAAGCGGCGCGAATGCCGTTCATATTTAAACTGCAAATACGTAACACGGATAAGTCTCTATATAAAAAGAATGGGTAAGTCGGTTTTAGCCGAATTGGTAACTGGCATTTATAATACCTGCAGGACTACGACTAAACAAAATTCGAGTCACGTGATCGTTTTCATCGCTAGCACCCAAGGCCACAAAAAGAGGCACCAAGTGGTCTTCACGAGCATGCGCAATGCGTGCCGCTGGGGCGAATTCCCACTGTTTAATGAGCTGGAGTCTATCGGTATAGCTATCTGTGTGGACTAGCGTTTGCTCTAGCCACTCATCAAAGGCCATAGACGGGGCGGCGCCTTCAGGCCCTAAAAATCGTAAGTTGTGATAACTGGCGCCACTGCCAAGAATCAACACGCCTTCTTCACGCAAAGAGCGTAGGGCATGGCCAAGTTGTAGATGGCGCTCAGGATCATAGTCGGCGTCAATGGATAATTGAATCATGGGCACCTGTGCATCGGGGTAGATCACATAGGCGGGTACAAAAGCACCATGATCAAAGCCACGCTCGGTATCCAGTTTGGCTTGGCCGCCTGCTTGCTGAATGAGCTCAAGCACGTGCTGAGCTAACTCCGGTTGCCCTGGAGCGGGGTAGACCACGTGGTAGGTGTGCTCTGGAAAGTTGTAATAATCGTAGTACATGCTGGGTTTGGGGTTGGCTTGTACTAAGAACTCACCCTGCTGGCTTTCCCAATGGGCGGATACCATCAAGATGGCTTTAGGAGGCTCAGGCAAGAGGCTGGGCAGGGTTTGCAAACAGCGTAACAACTCGGTGTCGTAACGAGAGCTGCCTTCCATCCAAGGCCAAGGACCACCACCGTGGGAAAGATAAAAAACAGGCATTTTCATAGTTAAAACCTTTGGGTATGCAATAGGAGGAATAACTAACAGCGCAGAGCGCTAACTTTCATGAAATAATAGCTGAGTTAATTTTCGCTAGAATTTGGAATCAAGTTATGTCCTCACAACGTCATGAATTTGTGCGCTTTGCTTTAGAGCAAGGGGTATTGCGCTTTGGTGAATTTAAAGTTAAATCGGGTCGATTAAGTCCCTATTTCTTTAATGCGGGTTTATTTAATAGTGGAGCCTCTGTAGGGGCTTTAGCACAGTTTTATGCTCAAGCCCTAGTGGACTCAGGGGTAGAGTTTGATATGCTATTTGGCCCTGCTTATAAGGGTATTCCGTTAGCTACCGCTACGTCTATTGCTTTGGCACAACATCCCGATTTGAGTGGTCGTGACATCCCCTTTGCTTTTAATCGCAAAGAGGCCAAAGCGCACGGCGAGGGCGGCACCTTAGTGGGCGCGCCTTTGCAAGGCAAGGTCATCATCATTGATGATGTGATTACCGCTGGTACCTCTGTGCGTGAATCGGTGGACATTATCCGCGCTGCCGGCGCAGAGCCAGCTGGGGTTTTAATTGCGTTGGATCGTATGGAGCGCGCTGGCGCGGATGACCAGCTGTCACCGCATTCTGCTGTACAAGAAGTCAGCCAAAAATACGGTATTCCCGTGATCAGTATTGCTTCGCTAGGCGATATCATGGCGTATTTAGAAGACAACGTTGAGTTAGCCGAGCACCAAACTGCTGTTGCCGCCTACCGGTCTCGTTACGGCGTGTAGGCGCAAGCCATACGTAGGAACCGGCCAGGCCGGCAATCGCCGCTGAGGCCGGTTCCTTTCAGGCAGAAGCACGCCATGCGTGCAATCGCCGCCCATCGCGAGCAGGGCTCGCTTCTACTGTTTTAGCCCAGTTTGGCTTTCAACATGTCGGTGACTTGTTGTGGGTTGGCTTTGCCGCGGGCGGCTTTCATGACTTGGCCTACTAAGGAGTTAAAGGCTTTGTCACGACCGGCACGGTATTGTTCGACAATAGCAGGGTTAGCAGCGATAGCCTCTTCGACCAGGGTTTCAATGGCACCGCTGTCGCTAATTTGCTTTAAGCCGCGTTTTTCGATGATCACATCGGCGTCGGCTTCGTGCTCACCTTCCCACATGGCTGCAAAGACTTCGCGCGCCATTTTATTGGAAATGGTGTTGTCAGCAATACGGGCAATCAGCTTCGCTAGCTGTTCGGGTTGGATCTTGGATTGGGTAATATCCAGTTCTTCACGGTTTAACACAGCGGTTAAATCGGTAATGATCCAGTTCGCAGCCAATTTGGCGTGCTGTTGCTTCAACACAGCCACGGTTTTTTCAAAAAAGTCCGCCACATCGCGTGATACGGTGAGCTGATTGGCATCGTAAGCACTGAGGCCCAATTCATTTTCAAAACGAGCGCGTTTTTGCGCAGGTAATTCGGGCATGTCTGCTTTGACGCGTTCAATCCACTCTGGGCTGATGTACAGAGGGGCTTGATCTGGGTCAGCAAAATACCGGTAATCGTTGGCGTCTTCTTTGGTGCGCATGCTGCGCGTTTCATCCAAGTCGGCATCGTATAAACGCGTTTCTTGGGTGACTTTACCACCGTCTTCGATCAGTTCAATTTGACGGCGCGCTTCGTAATTGATGGCGCGTTCTAAAAAACGGAAGGAGTTAATGTTTTTTAGTTCGCAGCGTGTTCCTAGTTCGGCTTGGCCTTTGGGGCGCACCGACACGTTGGCATCGCAACGGAACGAGCCTTCTTGCATGTTGCCATCGCAAATTCCTAGCCAGACGACCAACGAATGCATAGCCCTAGCGTAAGCCACGGCTTCGGCAGCGGAACGCATTTCGGGCTCGGACACAATTTCTAGTAACGGCGTGCCAGCACGGTTTAAGTCAATGCCAGTGGAGGACTCGCCGTATGGGCCGGTAAAGTTTTCGTGTAGCGATTTGCCTGCGTCTTCTTCGAGGTGAGCTCGAGTTAGATTTACGATGTGCTCTTGTTCGCCTACGAAAAAGGGGAGCTTGCCGCCTTGGACTACGGGTAAGTCAAATTGGCTGGTTTGGTAGTTTTTAGGTAAATCTGGGTAAAAGTAGTTTTTACGCGCAAAGACCGAACGAGGCGTAATGGTAGCGCCTACGGCTAAACCAAAGCGAATGGCTTTGTCGGCGGCGGCCCCATTAAATACCGGTAGGGTGCCAGGCAACGCCATGTCTATGGCCGACGCCTGCGTGTTTGGCGCGGCCCCAAAAGCGGTGCTGCTGGTTGAAAAGATCTTTGATTTAGTCGAGAGTTGGGCGTGAGTTTCTAGCCCAATCACAATTTCCCATTCCATTATTTTGTTCCTGCTATGCGTTGGTGCCAATCGCTATGTTGTTGGAAACGATCAGCAATGGCTAGAAGTTGGCCTTCGTTAAAGTAATTGCCAATGAGCTGCAAACCTACTGGTAAATTAGCCGAGTTAAATCCACATGGGTGTGCCATGGCGGGTAGACCGGCTAAGTTTGCGCACAAGGTGTAAACGTCTTCACGCCAATCGGCCGTTGGGTCAGCGTCTTGACGGCTTAGGAGCTGAGCTGGACGGGTAGTGACTGGACCCATAATGACATCGCATTGGGTAAAGACCTGTTGGAAGTCATTAGTGATGAGACGACGTACACGCTGAGCTTGGAGGTAGTAGGCATCGTAGTAGCCTTCGCACAGTACGTAAGTTCCTGT
The DNA here is from genome assembly GCA_947632305.1 of uncultured Paenalcaligenes sp. Lineage (GTDB taxonomy): Bacteria > Pseudomonadota > Gammaproteobacteria > Burkholderiales > Burkholderiaceae_B > Paenalcaligenes. The sequence continues at coordinate 4,526 of CANROS010000105.1, forward strand.
CAAAATACGGCGGATGACTTCGGGACCAAAGGCTTCGGTACGGCTGTTGCTGATCATGCTTTGCAAGTCGTGGTAGTCTTTGGCGCGATGCCCAAAACGGACACCATCAAAACGCGATAGGTTGCTTGAGGCTTCGGCGGGGGTAATCACGTAATAAGCCGGAATGGCTTGTTGGGTGCGAGGCAAAGAGACCTCAACGCGGGTGGCGCCTAGGGACTCGTAGTGCTGTAAGGCGTTTTCGATCAGAGCGGCGCTTTCTGCGTCTAAAGCGGAGTTAAAGAACTCTTTGGGTACGCCAATACGTAGGCCTTTTAGGGGTTGAGCGCCTTGGCTGTCAAAATGCGTGTGCTGCTGTGTAAATTGTTCACGAACGCGCCCTCCGGTATTGGCGTGTTCGCCGCATTGCTCTAGGCTGGTGGGGTCGTTGGCATCGAAGCCGCTCATGATTTCTAGTAAGGTCAGTGCATCGCGCGCGCTGCGAGCAATGGGGCCGGCCTGATCCATGCTGGAGGCGTACGCGATGACGCCGTGGCGTGAAACGGTGCCGTAGGTAGGCTTAATGCCGGTAATACCGCAATGGGCTGCAGGTTGACGTATAGAGCCACCGGTGTCTGTGCCTGTGGCCGCCATAATTAAGCCTGCGGCCACAGCGGCGGCAGAGCCACCTGAGGAACCGCCTGGGGTGCGGTTGCTGTCCCACGGGTTTTGCGTAGCTCCAAAATAAGAGCTGGTACTGTCGGCACCCATGGCAAATTCATCACAGTTCAGTTTGCCTAAGGACACGGCACCGGCTTGGCGAAATTGGCTGACCAAGGTGGCATCAAAAGGGCTGACGTAATTGGCGAGCATTTTGCTGGCAGCAGTAGTGCGCCAACCCTGAGTGACAATCACGTCTTTATGGGCAATAGGGATACCTGTCAAAGCCGTGGCCTGACCCGATTGCAATAAGGCATCGGCTTGGTCGGCTTGGGCTAAGCTTAAGTCGGGATCGACTTGAATAAAAGCGTTCAGCGAGCTTTGGGCGATGCGATCTAAGGTGTCTTGGGTTAACTCGCGGGCACTGGTTTTACCAGCGCGCAGGGCTTGTCCCATGGCTGCGATGTCAGGGAACTCGGTAAATAAAGACATAATGTAATACTTATTCGATAACAGTGGGAACTAGGAAAAG
>CANROS010000106.1 GCA_947632305.1 uncultured Paenalcaligenes sp.
GCGGCTATATTGAGCTTTGGCATAAAGGGTGGACGCGAAGCCGGCGCTAAGTTTATTGACGCCCTACAACTGATCTTACGTCTAGTGAATATTGGCGATGCCAAATCATTAGCCTGCCACCCCGCCAGCACTACCCACCGCCAGCTCAATGAAGACGAGCTTGAAAAAGCCGGTGTGGCTTTAGACATGGTGCGCTTGTCTATTGGTATTGAACACATTGATGATATTTTGGCCGATATTGACCAAGCCTTAGCAGCCAGCCAGGCTTAATTATAAAAAGGCAGTCCATTTGCTGGGACTGCCTTTTTTATTTATTTTTGCTTAACAGACCTAACACGGTTGTCATTAATGTGCTTGGGTCTAGTTTTTCAGGGATATGATTTTCTGAAATCACCCCTTTTTTTGCCAAAGTGTTAATCAAAACGGGTAAAAGCTGCACTAAATACTGCACAACCACACCTTGGTTCAAACCCGTTTTAGTCGCTAACTCCGTAATCAACGAAGGCCCCATGGCCTGCTCAAGCTGCTGAGGCTGCACGGGCATGGGTTCGGAGGTGGTTCCCATCCAGGATTTCAGCACTGTGTCTAGGCCACCTTGTTTAAACTGATCAAACAAAGCCGGCACACCGCCAGGGTATTGATTAGTTACTTGTAATAAAGCATTTAATAAACTGGCTTGTTCTTGCTTTTTTTGGTCACCGCCCAAAGAAGCTGCCATAGTTAAAACAGAATTAAGAAAACTCATTAAACTCTCTTGATAGAATTACGTTAAACCTTATCTAGAGGATCAGTTTAACTGTTATGGGGGAAAAGATATGCAGACTACGTCAAACAAGGTAAAATCCCTAGGAAATATATAAATTTATCTTTCGTCTTGTTACGTTATGTCACAAAATACAAATGTTCCCAGCCCCGATCCGTATCGGGTCGACTCCCTCCAAGAAGTAGATAAAATCTTACTACAGCTCTTGCGTCAAGGGGTTTTGCTGCGTATGCATGACAGCAACGACCATCACTCTGTAATTACTACCTTGCTTGATATAGACTTCGAGCACGACACCATCGTAATCGATAGCGCTGCGCAACAAACCATTAACGAACAACTTCTAGCAAACAAAATGGCTTATTTTGAAGCCATTTTGGACAGTGTCTCGGTCAAGTTCCAAGTCGCCTCGTTGTATACCACCACCTTCGAAGATCGCCCAGCTTTAGCCGGTGCGCTACCTAATTTTTTGTATCGTATTCAGCGACGAGAAACCTTCCGAGTGCGCCCTACCTTAGGCAACACAGCGCATTGCGCTATCACTCTACATGGCCAGGTTCATACCTTCGATGTCTACGACATCAGCTCTACCGGTTTGGCCTTGATAGACCCCAACGGGCTACTGACAGACCACATCCAGCAAACTCTGCCGGACTGTGAACTGACCCTCCCGCATATAGGGGTGGTCACCGTAGACCTGCAGCTGGTGCGCGCCCAATCTCAGCTCTTGGGCACAGGCAAAAAACTGCCCTTAGTCGGTTGTGCTTTTTCCCAAATCGAAGCCAATCCACAAATTCGCATCCAAAACTTCATTATGGCCGAAGAACGACTACAGATCGCACGAGATCGCGGACTGGCTTAACTACCTTTTAGGTTTAAGCAGCCAAAAGGCCAATAAAGCACACCCTCCTAGGGTTGCCAGCAGACCAAACCACGCAAATAATGGAATGCCAAACACAAGTGGCCCATAATCAAAAAAGCGCGGTGCCAAACCCAATACACAAGCCGCAGTTACCAACGCGATACACAGGCGAATAGCCGAGAGCTCAAACACCCGCATCAAGCGTTCAAGTTGACGTAACTCCATGTCAACCCCAATCCGGCCATGCCTTAGACGATGCAGCAACAAACGCACTGCATTGGGTAACTCATCACTTAGCTCATACAGTTCTGCGGTCACTCGTACAGCCCGCTCTTTAATGGCTCCTAGCTCGTAATACTGCTGCAATTGCGCTGTCACCATCGGCTCAGCCAAACGTACAATGTCTACCTGAGCACTCACTTGGGTTAGTACGCCATCCGCTGTAATAAAGGTTTTAAACAATAGGCTTAAATCAGCAGGTAAAGTGATTTTTTGCTGACGTGCTAGGCTCATGAAGTCCATTAATGCTTGGCCAATACGCAATCGACCTACGCCATGCTGAGCCAGAAAACGCTCTACAGCCATATCGAGCTGTATGGGGTCTGCATCGTATTGTTCAGCCCAAGCCAACAACATCCCCGTCACCCGATCACTGCGCCCCTCTATTAAGGCTTGAAAGAGTGCCAGCAATTGAACTTTGCGGCGCTCCGAGACATGCCCCACCAAACCAAAATCAATAAAGCCCACGCGGTTACCCGATAAAGCCAAGAGATTTCCTGGATGGGGATCCGCATGAAACACACCGTCTTGTAGAATCATTTGCAAAACGGCCAAAGCCCCCCGCTGTGCTATTTGCTGGGCGTTTAAACCTTGTTGCTCTAAAAGAGCTAACTGTGTTGGGTTAACGCCAGCGATATAGTCTTGCACCAACAAACGTTCTGAGGTCCATTGCCAATAAATAGTAGGAAACACAATATAGGGGTTATCAGCAAAACAAGCCGCTACCTGCTCACAATTGTGCCCTTCACGGACGAAATCTAACTCGTCTCGCATCGCACTGGCCAGATAGCTAATAATCCCTTCGGGCTTAAAGCGCGCCCAATCGGCATTGGCTTGCGCCAACAAAGAGGCCAAGTGAGCCAAGAGTCGTAAATCTGCTTCAATTATGGGGCGCAAATTAGGACGCCGTACTTTAAGCACGACCTCTTCGCCCGTTTTTAAACGCGCTCGGTAGATTTGCGCCATGGAAGCCGCAGCAATAGGTGTGCTATTGAAGTCTAGGAAAACCTCGTGGGGATCCGCGCCTAAGTCTTCGCGAAGCTGCGGAGCAATCTCAGCCCAGTCTACTGCACTTACATGATTATGAAGTTTGGCGAGTTCGGTAGTCCATTCAGGGCCTAATAAATCATGCCGCGTTGCAAGAATTTGGCCCAATTTGACATAGGTCGGCCCCAAAGCCTCGATGGCATGGCGCAAACGTTCGGGAATAGACATGGTATGGTTTTCGGAGCCGCGCTGCTTACTCCGTGGGAAAAGCGTATGCAAACCCAACTGAGCCACCAATCCATCTAAGCCAAAATCTATTAATATGCCAGCGACTTCAGTCAAACGAGCACGATCACGTGCAGCCACAAATGCGGTCTCAAGCATTAAAGCCTCCTCCTAGTAACGCTATGAGCATAACGCAATTCAGGCTTCAAGCTGACATAAAAAAGCAGCCCGAAGGCTGCCGTCTTTATTCGTAATGTTCGTCTATGATGCTGCCAAAGGCTTGTTCGGCGGTCATACCATTTCGCATCAACGTACTGATGTCATCAGAATAGTACTGAATATCATCCGGTAACCAATCTCGGTTTTCACGGAAATAATTGTACTTATCCACTTCGATTTGTTCAGGCTGTGCTTGTTTACGTGCACGAGTCCCTGCACTTTTACGCGCTCTAGGCGCTGCCACCGGGGCCAACATTGCCTGTTCAATTTGCTCTAGAGTGAACTCAGCAGAAAGAGTATCGCTGACATTCCCATTTTCATTTAGGCTATGCAATAAATGCTTGCCATCAAAGCCCATTTTGTAGCCACGATGGTTAATCACCTGGTAGATAGGCATTTTGGCATGGCCAGGAAACTCAAACTGGACCGAGGCGCCATACGCCTTCACTTTTTCTAGTACTTCTTTTAAATAGTCTACTGACAACGATGAAAGCTCACCGTCCCAACGTTTAGCTCGTCTTGTAGTCAAAATATATACACCCAAAAATCTATTGTCTAACTCTTGCAGTAAAGCAACGGCTTGCTATTGTAAACGCTAGAGTCGGCTTTGTAGATATTTTTATCCTAAGCGCTTGTAATGTCGCTATTTTCCCTCTAGGAAAACTAAAAAAATGTGGGTAGTAAAACACACCCAGATAAAGCGGGCTCACCCAGACGTTTTAAGTAAAGTTCAGGGTAGCTCGTTTTACTCACTGGGATCAGCTTTTGTTGATTCACTATTAAAAATCTCTTAAGCTATTATTTTTATTCGATTTAGTAATGCTTTAATCGTATAATACTTATTACTTTTTTAATCATATAGGTTTAATCGTGGATACAGACGAAGGTCTTCGAATTCGTATCTTGCGTATCACCTGTGCCTAGAGTCCAACTGACTTAACACAACTTCACTTTTTACAAAGTTGTGCTCACCGTGTGATACGCATGTTTAGTGCCCTGACCTCAGGAGATAACTATGCGCTTCACGCAACTGTTACGCCGCCTTGGGTGCGGCCCCAAGCTCAATCACCCAGCCCCCTATCGCTTAACTATCATTGGCTCTAGCAGCGCCCTAAAAAAAGTTAAGCCCCCTCTGTACCAGCATTTGCGCCATTTGGGCGCCTCTGTTTCTAAAGCTCAAAGCTCCATGCTGCACGAAAACCAGCACCGTTATACCTCATTGACCATTCATGGCACCGCACAACAACGTGTTGTTTTGAATCATTTGGCCCAAGAGCTCGGTCAAAAAGAAGGCATTCGCCGCGTACATGTAGATAGCTAGTTAAAAAATGGTGTTTTCTAAATGCTGCTGCACAACGGTAGGATTTAACTCATATAACTCGGCCAAGGCTGCCACACTTAAACTCGTCTCTGTGACGCCTTGGGCCATTATTTTGCCCTTTTTAAACAAGACCACCTGATCCGCCACTCGACGGGCATGTTCAGGCTGGTGAGTGCATAAAAAAATAGCGAGCCCTTGTTGTTTAAGCGCTTTGATCTGTTTTAAGACTCGTATTTGGTTCCCAAAATCTAGACTGGCCGTTGGCTCATCTAAAATAAGCACCTTAGGCTCTTGGACCAACGCACGCGCTAGCAATACCAGTTGTTGTTCACCACCACTCAACTGGGTATAGACCCTAGCGGCTAAGGCTTCTATGCCTAAACGCGCTAGCGCCGCATGCGCTAAATCCTTGTCTTGAGCCGAGGGGGATCCAAAACGACCTATATAGGCGCTACGCCCCATCAGCACCATTTCCACTACCGTAAAAGCAAATAAGCCTTCGGCAACTTGGGGCACATACGCAATAGTACGAGCTAGCTCAGCTCTAGACCAAAGCTTCAGATCACGTTGCTGAATCAGCACCTGACCACCCAATAACGGCACCAAACCTAAAAGGCTTTTAAACAACGTACTTTTACCACTGCCATTCGGTCCTAATAAACAGACGATTTGCCCTAAGGCCAAACGCAAATTAATGTCTGCCCCCACCGGCTTATTGGCATAACCGATGCATAGATTCTGCGTGTGCAAAATAATCTTAGGATCCACGCCGTGCGCCTCGCAATAACAAGTACAAGAAAAACGGGGCTCCAATCAACGCGGTGACTACCCCTAAAGGCAGTTCCATATAAGCCACATTACGTGCCAA
>CANROS010000107.1 GCA_947632305.1 uncultured Paenalcaligenes sp.
GTGGGGCTGTTTCCCGAGGGCACCACCTCAGATGGTTTTACGGTGCGTCCCTTTCATACCAGCTTATTTGAGACTGCATTAAGCACCGAGGTAGATATTCAACCGGTGGCATTGCGTTTTTTTGACGGCCAAGAGCGCAGTACGCGGTTGGCGTTTATTGGTGAGCAAAGTTTGGTGGAAAATATCTGGTTGTTGTTATCTCAGCCAGGGGTGCGGGTGGAGTGTGTGTTTTTGGAGCCGTTAAAACATGAAAGCAATGTGCAGCAAGGGCGTAGTGCGACAGCTAAACAAGCGCATGAAGCCTTGGTAGATCAAGTTTTAAAAGGGCTTTAAGGCTCCGTCCGCGTTTTCTACTTGAATGAGTTGACGATCACGTAAACGCATGGCGGTTAATTGGCCACCCCAGAGACAACCGGTGTCTAGGCCAATGACATCTGCGTGTAGATAGAGCCCTAAGGTAGACCAGTGCCCAAAGATGACAGGCAACTCAATACGTCGCTGTGGCATGCTAAACCAAGGCGTGAGATCGGTGCTGTTGGGGGCGCCTTGATATTTGCTGATTTGGCCTTGATCATCAAAAAAGCGTAAACGAGTCAGTATATTGACCACCAGTCGCTGAGTGTGGATGTCGTTAAGGTCTTTTTGCCAGAGGCTAGGTTCGTTTCCAAACAGAGCGTGGATGTGTTGTTGCCAGTCGTCGGCTTGTAGTGTTTGTTCTACTTGTTGCGCTAGTTTTAAGACTTGCTGTAAATCCCAGCTGGGGTGTAGACCCGCATGAATAATAAGATGCCCTGCTAGGTGTAAAGCCAGTGGTTGGTGCCGTAGCCAGTTTAACAGTACAGTGGCTTGGGCCGATTCTAAAATGGGGCTCAAGGTATCAGAGGGGCTTTGTTTACGTACGCCAGCGGCTACGCCTAGTAAATGAATATCATGGTTGCCTAAGACCACATGAGCACGCTCACCTAAATCATAAATTAGCTGGAGCACCTCTAGTGAGCCGGGGCCGCGGTTAACTAAATCACCCACAAACACATAGTGATTGTGGGGGGACTGTAGCTCAGGTTGGGCCAAGAGATTTTGTAGGCTATTAAAGCAACCTTGTACATCTCCAATCACCCAGTAGTCAGGGGTAGGCATTAATTTTCTCGTCTAAAGTGGCGGGCCAAGCGGTGCGAACTCTCTATAATGAGCAAAGCCATCAAGGCCATGGCTAAGGCAAATAGACTGGGAAAAAGGGCTGTGATCCAAGGCTGTAACTGAGTTAGCATGCCTAGGTTTAGCGCTAGCTGATTCGCCATGAAAAAACCTACCCCAAGTAAAATTCCCACAAAAATCTTGCTGCCTACGCCACCATGACGTGTTTGCATAAAGCTAATAGGGGCCGCGATAGTAATCATGACTAGCAAAGTAAAAGGGTAGGCAAGCTTGCGCCACAGGGCTACAGTTTGTCTATCGGTTTGCAATTGGTTGATTTCTAGGTATTGGATGTAATCCAGCAAATCGGTAATCGCCATCCGCTCGGGGGTTAAAACGCGAACCAAAAGACGTTCAGCACTGAGGCTGGTTTGTAGCTTGAGCTCATCGGCGTGTTCCAGAGTGATAATAGGGGCTGTAGGAGTCACCCCGGCTTGAAGGGCATCTAAGGCTTGGGCATCAATGACTGAACGCTGCACCTTTTCTAACAGGAGGTAGTCAGGGTAAAACTCACCATGTTCGGCATAAATATAATTGCTGAGCTGTTGGTCCGCAGTGAATTCGTACACATGAATGTCTTCTACGCTAGATTTGTCGCGTAAGTGGGTGATATTAATGAGTCGAGTCTGCTCTGGCGTATCGGTTTCTTTAAACCAGTAACCACTATTAAGGCGACCTCCACCGGCTTTGCCTAAAAGCTTCAAACTGCTTTCACTGGCTTGGATTTCAGCTCGAGGGGTAATGTATTCAGACAGAATAAATGCCCCGATCATTAAGGGAATGGTAATAATCCACAGGCTAATAAGTAGCTGTAAGCCACTGACACCAGAGGCTCGTAAGATCACCAGCTCATTGCGTTGAGCTAGGCCAGCCAAGGCTAATACTGCCCCAATGAGTAGCCCTATAGGTAGCAGCTCGTAGAGTTGGGTCGGGACATTAAGCAGTTGTAAATACAGTAAATTAGCGAGGCTTAAGGTGGCGCTGAGCTGGTCTAGTTCTTCGATAAGACTAAAAAAGCTAAATAGGCCCAACAGGGCCAGTAGCACCACAGCACTAGACCGATAAATTTCGGAGGCAATATAGCGACGAGCAATGCGCATAAGAATACAGAGTTAAGGAGCGCTGACGAGGCGCATACGTTGCACTATGGTATTAGTGCGTCGTTGTAAATAAGAGGTGTTGCCGTTTCTATCATAAAAAACGGGGTTGGGCAGCATCGCTGCTAAGCGTGCGGCTTGTGCAGCAGAAAGGTTGCTGGCGGAGCGTTTGTAATACCGTTCGGCAGCAGCCTGAGCGCCAAAATCAAGGCGACCCCATTGGGCTAGGTTTAAATATAACTCTAGGATACGCTGCTTGGACATAACTTGTTCAAGCATCACGCTAATAATGAGTTCTTGAACTTTGCGGGTATAGCTTCTTTTGTTGGACAGAAACAAATTTTTAGCCAGTTGTTGCGTAATGGTGGAGCCGCCGCGTCGGCGTTCTGAGCCTTGAGCCGCTTGTTGTTGATTATATTGCCATGCTTGGTGGATGGCCTCCCATTCTACGCCGCCATGGCTAAGAAAATTGGCGTCTTCAGAGCTAATCACGGCACGTTTTAGAGTGTCGCTGATTTGATCGTAATCTACCCAGGTAAAGCGAAGGCTGGCGTCAGGGTCTTCGCGTTTTATCTCCGAGAGAGTTTCACGCATTACCGCACTAGAGCTGGGATTGTAAAAATTGAACCACACCACTCGGACTAAAAAGCTGAACTGGTAGAGCAACACCAGAACGAAGCTGATCAGTACAACGATTAAGAGTCGTTTGAGTGGGTGAGGTGGCAGTAGCTTCATGACAATTAGCGTAAGCTTTCGAGCAACGGTGCGATCGCTGGCTCGTGACCATGCCAAATGAAAAAGCTTTCTGCGGCTTGGCCAACGAGCATCCCCCAACCATCGGCACAAACCGTAGCGCCCGCTTGCGCGCACTCTTGGAGAAAAGCAGTAGGCTCAGGGCCATACACCATGTCGTAGGCTAAGGAGTGTTCGCTGTTAAAGAGTAGCGGTTGCTCTAGGGGACTTTGTTGTTGTAGACCGCTAGAGGTGGCATTAATGACAATATCCCACGTGCCTTCGGTGGCTTGCAGATCGCCGCTCTCAAGGGAAGTTGCTGCAGTGAGAGCAGTAGGCTGGGCTAAGAGCAACGCCTTAAGGTCATGGGCTTTTTGGGGCGTGCGATTCACTATACGCAAATGCGTAGGTTGAGCACTGAGTAAGGGCAAGGCCACCCCTTTAGCGGCGCCCCCTGCACCGATCAATAAAACCCGTTTGTTTGTTGGGTTAAAGCCCAAACGAATTAAATCATTGAGCAAGCCAACACCATCCGTATTACAGCCGTGTAAGACGTTATTTTCCATCCACAGTGTATTGACGGCCCCCGCTAGCTCTGCGCGAGGGCTGCGGACTTGGGCCATATCAAAGGCCAGTTCTTTAAAAGGTACGGTAATATTCAAACCCTTGCCACCTTGAGCGAAAAAACCGCGTACATGATCGCTAAAATCATTGTGGTCGGCCAAAATGCGGTCATAGTGTAAAGACACGTTGGTTTGCTTAGCAAAGGCTGTATGAATTTCGGGGGAGCGACTTTGGGCAATAGGGTTGCCCACAACAGCGCAACGAATAAGTGTATTAGGGTTCATAATGGTTAATGGGTCTTTAAATTGCCTTGGGTGAAATGCCAACTGCGCGTAATGGCTAACACATCAGTTTGTTCCCGCATTTCAGTAGAAAAAGCATTATAAGGGGCTGCTAAGCGTACTATACGTTGAGCGGCGACGTTAAACAGAGGGTTTTTCGCTGGCTGGTGAATGTCGACTTGGAGTAAATTGCCCTCTTGGTCTATATACACGGTCATTTGCAGGGCATCCGATAGCTGGCCTTTGGCCTGCTCAGGGTAGTGCTCTGTGCCCAGACGCTCAATTTTAGCGCGCCACGCTTCTATGTAGGCAGCAAAAGGAGACGCTTGGGCCGCAGGGCCTTCAAAGTGAATCCGTGGTCTGGCATTATACTGATTGAGCTTTTCTTTTAAGGCATGTAGCTCTAAGGCCAAGAGCTGTTGACTGGGGGTTTGCGGTTGCTGTTGGTTGGAGTTCGCTTCAGGGTCAGCGCTTGGGCTGTTTGCCATTACCTGCCACTCTGCTTCCAGTTGTAATAAACGTTGCTGTTGTTCTGCCTCAGCCTGTCGTAAATGTTCTTGTAGAGCTAATAATACCAAGGCATTCGGGCTGGGTACGGTTTGACCACTAAAGGGGGCGGAGCGAAGTTGATGGCCATCGTCAGTGCCGCCGCCTGCTGCTTGCCATTGTGCCAAAAGCACCGCATTTACCGCCTCGGCTTCTGTTTGGTAGTTAATTAGCGAGATCTCAGGCTCAAAGACAGGCCTCAAGGAATGAGCACCCAAAGGCCAGAGATAAAAGAGCACAGCACCGTGCAGTAGCAGTGAAATCGTCACCGCTAGCCATAAATAATCAGAGCGATGAATAAAACGGCGTGTGCTCATGGTTTAGTTATCCAAACTAGAGACCTCGGGCTCCGAGGTGACCTGTTCACGTAGGCGACAATCCACAGTAAGCTCCAGTTCATTCACGCCTAAAATGTCTACGACGAGTTTTTGGCCGCGTTCCAGTTCGCCTACTCCGGGTAAACGGGTCACAAAGGGGGCCAAATCAAAGCGGACTAAATCTTCTTTGATCACCGTAACAGGCATTTGTTGGATGTTTTGTTGTTGGAGCCAACGTAAGATCCAATAGCGTTCAATGAGATTTTGGAAGTCATTCCAAGCGCCATATTGCGCCTCAAACGCACTAATGATGCTAAAGAGATCGGACTCTTTGGGTTTGAATGGTGCGACCAGACGAGCGGAAACCCCATGTTCAGCCGCGGCCAGCAACTGCCATTGATTTACTAAATCCACATAACGCCGTAAGGGCGAGGTAGACCAAGCGTATTGAGGTACGCCAATGCTGTCGTGGGGTAAAGCATGCGTAGACATACGGGTACGCATATTTTGCTGAGAACGATAAATACCTGGCACATCGTGTTGTGCTAAGAGCCCACCCCAGACGTTATTTGCTAGGATCATCATTTCTGCGGTAATCAGCCCCACCGGCGCGTTGCGTACGCGGGGAGTTAAATGCACACGACTCTCGGGATCATCGGGGGCGCCTTCAAGTGCAAAAAGGAACTCAACCCGATTGTTATTTTCAGGTTTGCCACGTACTTGTTCGCGTTGTAAGGC
>CANROS010000108.1 GCA_947632305.1 uncultured Paenalcaligenes sp.
AGAAGCAGGAGCGAGAAGGAAAAGATCATCCAGAGGATGGTGCGTCGAATGTCCATAGCGCCTGTTATACAAAGTTTAAGCGAGCCAAAAAACCTAAAACGTTGTTAATCAAGTTTTATAGGCGGGCTTGGAGGTAAGGGTAAATTGAGTTTTAGTGTTTTTTTTGGGGTACTGGATCGTAGCCACTGTCTCCCCAAGGGTGGCAGCGACAAATGCGTTTTGTTCCTAACCAGACACCGCGAATAGCACCATGTACTTCAATGGCCTCGATAGTATAGGCTGAACACGTAGGCAAGTAGCGACAATTGCGACCCAACCAAGGGCTAATCGCTATTTGATAAAAACGTACGCAGCCGATCAGGATGGTTTTCATTACCGCACCTTGTGCAAGAGGCTGTCTATTTCCGCTCGAACCAGTGCTCGCAACTGTCGCAAAGACAAGTCGGGTGCTTTGGAATGTAAGCGTACGACTAGGTCTTGGTGGGGGAGTTGAGGGCGTTGTAAACGGAAGGCTTCGCGAATAACACGTTTGATTGTGTTGCGCGTAACAGCTTTATGAGCAAAGCGTTTAGGGATAATTAAACCTAGCCGAGCAGAATCAGTTTGGGCTGATGCTTGACGTGGTGTATTGACAACAAACAAAGCCCCTCTTGCTATACGCCTGCCTTTTAAAGCAGAGGCGTATTCGGAGGGGCGATGTAGTCGTGCAGAGGCTGGAAAGTCAGTACGCATTTAAATCGATGCGACCTGTCCAGTATGTGCCCAGAGGCACCTGCTGCCGATTAAACAGCTAAACGCTTGCGGCCTTTGGCGCGGCGAGCGTTTAGTACGGCACGGCCGCCACGGGTTTTCATGCGGAGGCGGAAACCGTGCGTGCGTTTGCGACGGGTAACGGATGGTTGGTATGTGCGCTTCATGGTTAGTCCACAAATAAAAGTGCCGCCAGAAAACGCCTTAAAGACCAAACCTAAGCCCTTAGCTTAACTCCAAACGGATTTATCAAAATAAATCAAAAAGGAGCGGTTTAACGCTAAAACTAGGTTTCTGGCAACAGAAAATCTACAAAAGACTATTATTTCAGCAAGTTTTGCTACTTTAGTCAATAGCAAAAGCGGAAAATGAATAGGAAGAGGCTGATTTTACCTGAAAGCTGTCGTTTTGCGCAGATTGAATCGCTATAAAGCACCTGTGGATAAACAAGAGGGTTGTGGATAAGTCTGTGGAGTAAGGGTAGAATTGAGGTTTACTATAGTGAAAAAAATGAACGAATTTTGGCTTTCTTGTGTACAACGTCTAGAACAGGATTTACCCCCTCAACAGATCAGTGCGTGGATTAAACCTCTAGAGCTTATTAAGTTCGAAGAGGATACCGCGGTACTGCGGGTGTCTGCGCCTAATCGTTTTAAACTAGACTGGGTACGTAAAAACTTTTCTCATCGTATTCAAGACATTGCAACGGAGTGGTTTGGGCGCCCCATAGAGTTGCAGCTAGAGCTTGCCCAATCCACGGCTGTGCCGCAGCCCATGGTGACAGCCCAAGGCCTACAACAAGCCAGACAACAAGCACATGCTGCTGAGCTGGCCGACCAAGACGCGATTCCTACGGTGTACTCTAATTTGACTGCATCGGCTCCTGTGGCCCCAGAGGCTCCTGCACCGGCAGATCGATCTAGGCTGAATCCAGACCTAAGCTTCGATAACTTTGTCACAGGAAAAGCCAACCAGTTGGCTCGTGCTGCGGCATTACAAGTTGCTGAAAACCCAGGCACCTCGTACAACCCATTGTTTTTATATGGTGGGGTAGGTCTAGGTAAAACCCATTTAATTCATGCCGTAGGCAATGCACTGATGGCCCGTGGGCGTGGCGTGAAGGTACGTTATGTGCATGCCGATCAATATGTATCGGATGTGGTCAAGGCTTATCAACGTAAAGCGTTTGATGAGTTTAAGCATTTTTATCATTCTTTAGATTTGCTGCTGATTGATGATATTCAGTTTTTTGCCGGTAAAAACCGTACCCAAGAAGAATTCTTTTACGCTTTTGAGGCCATGGTGGCACAGCGTAAACAGATCATCATCACGTCGGACACCTACCCTAAAGAGCTCTCCAATATCGAGAGCCGTTTGATTTCACGTTTTGACTCTGGGCTAACGGTGGCGATTGAGCCGCCTGAGCTTGAAATGCGCGTAGCCATACTTTTACGCAAAGCCCAGAGTGATGGCATGGTGATGCCCAAAGAGGTGGCCTTTTTTATTGCTAAGCATTTGCGCAGCAATGTGCGCGAGCTGGAAGGCGCTTTACGTACCGTAGCGGCTTATGCGCGCTTTCACGAGCAAACTGAGCTAACCGTAGACATTTGTAAGGATGCATTAAAAGACCTGTTATCCATGTCTAACGGGCAAATCTCAGTGGAAAATATTCAGAAAACAGTGGCCGATTTTTATAAAATAAAAGTTTCGGACATGTATTCAAAACGGCGTCCTGCCAACATAGCGGTACCCAGACAAATAGCCATGTACTTGGTGAAAGAGTTAACGCAAAAGAGTTTGCCTGAAATAGGCGACTTGTTTGGTGGGCGAGACCACACCACCGTCTTACATGCTGTGCGTAAAATTGCTGAAGCACGTCGCTCAGACAATGAACTGAATCACTCACTACATGTGTTAGAACAAACATTAAAAGGATAACTATGCTACTCGTACAAGCCTCGCGCGATGCGCTGCTTAAGCCTTTAACTACGGTTGTAGGAATTGTAGAGCGACGTCATACTTTGCCTATTTTGGCAAATATTCTGTTGCGCAAAGAAGGGAACCGTGTGTCCTTTATTGCCACAGACCTAGAGGTGCAGATTACGACCCATGCTGATTTTGGTGTGGGTGATGCCATGGTCTCTACAACAGTAGCGGCACGTAAACTGTTAGATATTTTGCGTGCGTTGCCCGGCAGCGGCGAAGTCTCTTTAACACTAGAAGACAGCAAACTGATTGTGCAGTCAGGGCGTAGTCGTTTTGCCCTACAGACGATGGCAGCGGATGACTTCCCTACCTTGGTACAACCCGCACAATGGGATGTGTCTTTTGCTATAGCCCAAAAAACCTTCAAGCATTTGTTGAATTCCGTTCACTTTGCGATGGCACAGCAAGACATCCGTTATTATTTGAATGGCATGTTGTTTGTGTTTGAGCCAGGTTTAGTGCGAGCGGTTTCTACCGATGGGCACCGTTTGGCCCACCATGCAGCTGAGGCCCAAAGCATTGATACAAAGCATGATGTGATTGTGCCGCGTAAAACGGTACTAGAGTTACAGCGTCTTTTAGATGAGACGGATTCACCATTGCAGGTAGAAGTCGCCGCAGGTCAAATGCGTTTTAATTTTGATGGTGTAGAGCTCATTACTAAATTAGTTGAGGGTAAATTCCCTGACTACACGCGGGTGATTCCTAGCTCCTATACTCGTCACTTTGTGATTAACCGCGAAGCGCTTCAAGGCAGTTTGCAACGTGCGGCGATTCTTACGACTGATAAATTGCGCGGTGTGCGCATTCAGCTTGGTGAAAACCAAATGAAGATTTCAGCTTCTAACGCTGAACAAGAAGAAGCACGCGAGGAACTCGAAGTCGATTACGCATTTGAGTCGTTGGATGTGGGCTTTAACGTTAGCTATTTGCTTGATGTATTGGCTAATACTAAAACCACAGACATTCGTTGGTCAGTTCAACCGGACTCCAACGCGTCGGTATTAGTCACTTTGCCCGACGAAGATGCTTTCAAATATGTAGTTATGCCCATGCGCATCTAAGCCGACGTTTATTTTGCGCATACCCTTAGCTAGCTGCTCTAGCTGCATGACTCACTACAGGTAATATATATTCATGTCAGATCAAACTACAACGAACCAACCCGATTACGGTGCGGATTCTATTAAGATGCTTAAAGGGCTGGAGGCGGTTCGTAAACGCCCCGGCATGTACATCGGAGACACCTCCGACGGTACAGGCTTACATCACATGGTGTTTGAGGTGGTCGACAACGCGATTGACGAAGCGTTAGCTGGTCACTGTGATGATATTGTGGTCACTATTCATGCAGATAATAGTATTTCTGTACGAGATAATGGTCGTGGTATTCCTACTGATATTCACCGTGATGACGAAGAGCAGCGTAGTGCCGCAGAAATCGTAATGACTGAGCTGCATGCTGGGGGTAAGTTTGACCAAAACTCCTACAAAGTGTCAGGTGGTTTGCACGGGGTGGGTGTGTCTTGTGTGAACGCTTTGTCCGAGTGGCTGGACCTAACCATTTGGCGCAATGGCAAGGAACACTCCTTGCGTTTTGCTCGAGGTGAGCGTTTGGCTCCTTTGAGCGAGGTGGGCGATACAGAGCAAAGCGGTACCTTAGTCCGTTACTTGGCCGATTCCGAAATTTTCACTGATGTTAATTATCACTATGAAATTTTAGCCAAGCGTCTGCGTGAACTGTCTTTCTTGAACAATGGTGTCAAGGTACGTTTGGTGGACGAGCGTAATGGCAAAGAAGAAAACTTTGCTTTTTTGGGTGGTGTCAAAGGCTTTGTGGAATACATCAACCAAGGCAAAACAGTGTTGCACCCCAATGTGTTTTCGGTGATTACTGAATCTGAAGCCGGCGGCACCTTAGTTAGCGTGGAAATTGCGATGCAATGGAACGATAGCTATGCAGAAAACGTACTGTGTTTTACCAATAATATTCCGCAGCGCGATGGGGGTAGCCACTTAACCGGTTTGCGTGCTGCCATGACACGTTCGTTAAATAAATACATTAACGATAACGACATTGCAAAGCGCGCCAAAGTCGATACCACAGGTGATGACATGCGTGAAGGTTTAGCATGTGTATTGTCGGTGAAAGTGCCTGAGCCTAAGTTCAGTAGTCAGACCAAAGACAAGCTGGTTTCTAGCGAGGTGCGTCCAGCCGTCGAAGAAGCCGTAAGCCGTACCCTAGAAACGTGGTTACTAGAAAACCCAGCCGATGCGCGTGCTGTATGTAATAAAATCGTTGAAGCAGCTCGTGCGCGTGAAGCGGCTCGTAAAGCTCGCGAGGTCACACGCCGTAAAAGCGTACTAGAAGGCGCTGGTCTCCCAGGGAAACTGGCCGATTGCCAAGAAAAAGACCCGGCTAAATCTGAAATTTACATTGTGGAAGGGGACTCGGCGGGGGGCTCTGCTAAGCAAGGTCGTGACCGCAAGTTTCAAGCCATTCTGCCATTACGCGGCAAGGTCTTAAACGTAGAAAAAGCGCGTTTTGACCGTTTAATTGCTAGTGAGCAGATCACTACATTAATTACCGCTCTAGGAACCAGCATAGGTCCAGATTTTGATATAGATAAACTACGTTATCACCGTATCATTATTATGACTGACGCGGACGTGGATGG
>CANROS010000109.1 GCA_947632305.1 uncultured Paenalcaligenes sp.
TCCTATAGGGGGGAGGTTTCGCCTGGAATGTGGATGGTGAAGGTGGTGCCTTGGCCTTCGGTGCTGCTGACCTGAATTTTGCCAAAATGGCGTGAAATGACGGTATGTACAAAAGCCAGACCCAAACCACTGCCTGAAGGCCCGTCTGCTCTAGAGGCATGAGCACGTTTAAAGGCTTGGAAAATAGTGGGTAAGGCTTGGGCAGGAATGCCCCAGCCTTGGTCTTGGATACGGATTTCAACGCTTTGATCCACTAGAGCTAAACGGCAATAAACGGTGGTGTTAGTGGGGCTGTATTTAATGGCATTATCGATTAGGTTTGCTAAAGCGCGTTTAAATAGTTTAGAAGAAATAGAGGCCCAAATCGTTTGTTCTGGTTCATTAAATATGACACGAATGTTTTTGGCTTTGGCTCGAACCCACGCTTCGTCGCAGACTTCAGCTAAGACATCATTAAGGCAAGTGTTTTCAAAGCTTAGCTCCATGGCTTCGACTCGAGCCAGATCCATAAAGTCATCGACTAGTTCAAGCGTTGTTTTTGAATAGCTCTCTACCTGACTTAATACGGCATCTAGGTCTAGATCCAGCTCGTTATTACGCTTCATTTTAATTAAAGACAGGATCGAGTTTTGTGGTGAGCGCATGTCATGCGAGATAAAACGTAGGGTTTCCTCACGTCTTTGCTGGGCTTCGCGTAGGAGTTCAATGGCTTTGTGAAGATGCGCCAGACGCTCAGGCAAAGAGTTCATTCCAGAGCTGTTTTGAATGGCCTGGCTCAATGACGGGTCTTGTTTGCGCATTTCAGAGAGCTCGTTGTTGACATACTGGATTACTGTTTCCTGACTGCGCCAATACCAGACAGGATAAGCTAAAAGGGTGCCTATAATTGCCGCCGAGGGTGGGATCCAAAGGTTAAGCACACGCAATAAAAACCAACTGCCAATGAAGATCCACATTAAGACGAGGACTGTGCCCACTAAGGACCCCAGAGGGGGCAAAGAGCGTAAAACATAGCACATAAACAGCACGGGCAAGGCGCTTAAAAATGCACTGAAAAAAACCGATGGAGTACTGATCCAATCATTATTTAAGGTGCTTTCCAGAATATTAGCCAGAATTTCTACGCCAGACATGCTGGTTTGAGCTTGGGAAGACAGGGGGGTAGGGTAATAATCACCTAAGCCACTGCTCCAAGCACCGATGAGTACATAACGATCTTTGAAAGCTTCCGGGCTTACGGCCCCGCTTAAGACATCAAAAAAAGAAAAAGTTTCAAAGGAGCCTGCTGGCCCAGAAAAAGGAATGAGTCTATTGGCTCCTAATGGATTGGACAGGACGTTGTTGACAGTTTGAACGTCACCGGCGGCTTGGAGTAGCGCTAAGCTGAAGTGGGGGGTAAGTTGGTCTTCGACAGTTGTAAATAATCGAATAGTACGGGCCACCCCATCTGAATCTGGATAAATATTAATGTAGCCCAAGGCGGCAGCGGCTTCTGCTAAGCGAGGAATGGGGGGGTGCAGCTGGGTATTCGTTGCATTGATAGTGCTAGCTAAGACCACGCGCTCATGGTGCTGGATGCTTTGGCTTAAAACAATATCATCCAAGGGATACATGGGGTTGGCGTCTTGGAAAATAATATCTATGCCAACGGCTTTTGCTAGACTTAATTGGTCTAGCAGCCGTGCATATTCACTGCGTTGCCAAGGCCAGTGGCCCATTTTTTCTAGGCTGTAATCATCAATAATAATCAGGGCTGTGCGGTCTGCTTTAGTGGAGGCGTCCAAACTGGGTTTGGCTAGTGCAGATAGATAATCATAAAAAGCCAAATCCAAACGTTGTAATGAGGTTTCAGCTTTAAAAAAAGACAGCCCTATACTAAAAAGCACCAAGGCAATAGTGGTCCACCACCAGTCCTTATTAATCTGCCGCGCTAACATAGAGGATCTAGTTAGTTTGAGAGCGGGAAGATTTTTAGCCATGACTTAGTTAGTATTGAGTCAACAAGATAGGAACCCCAGAGTAGCTAAGAATAGTAGCGCCGTCCGACGAGGTTAAGGTCAGTTGCCCGGGGAAGGCAAGTTGGGCATTCATGCCCATAAGCCCTGTACTGTCTACTGCTCGTATGAAGGCAAAGTGTTCTCCGGGACCGGAAGAGCTTAATGCTATCGTTGTTTGATCTGCAGGAACCTCATAGCGTTTTACGACTTGAGTTCCTTCGGGGTCTAAGCTGATCTGGACCACATAATGGTCGGCCTTGGGAACAGGTTGCAAAATGGTGTGCCAACCTTGGCTGCCTTGTTCTGCAGCACTGAGAGCTGGGGCTGCTAATAGAGGAGCTACGTGGCTGGATCCGTCTGAGTGAATGGATACACCGTGTGAGGCACTAAGGCTTTGATAGTACTGGGTGGTGGTATTAAAGTGGGCTTTACCAGAAAGTAATTCTGTTTTAGCCGTGCCTGACTCTGTGTGAATACGCAAATCTGTACCCCGTACACCGGTGACGCTAACAGGTGTATGGATTTCAAATCGACCTACCCCAGAGTGATCAGGGGCCACACGGCTTTCTACCGATCCAGCCTGTAGCTCTAGAATGGCATCGGTTAAACGAGCACGCTCAAACGCATTTAACTGTTGAATGGCCAACTGGCTGTTGTTGGGTAAAGATAAGGTGCTTTGGTCTTCGAGTCGTAATGTGGCAAAACCCGTGTCACCTGTGCGTATAACGTCGCCCGCTTTTAAGGATTGGGCGTTGTGAATAGGTTGCTCGTTTATCCAGACAGGGCCTTGGGTATGTACCAACTCGGCTTGGGTGGCCACCACTGGAATCATAGAAAAAGGAATCTTAAGTTGCTTGCCTACAGGCAGCCCAAACACATCATCAATTTGGTTAAGGTCTTGTAATTGGCGCCAGAGTTCAGAGCGAGTGGTGTATAAGTCGGCTAGTTTTGAGAGGTTGTCACCGGGCTCTACAATATAAATGAAGTCATCACCGATAGCGCCAGCGGGTTCTGCATGTGCAGCAGTCAAAAAAAACAAGCTAAGTAAACTACAGCCTAATGGAGCAAGAAAAAAACGTTTAATCATATTAGGGGTTAAGGTCATCTAAGAGGGACTCTAGTCTGTAGCCTAGAGCATAAGAAGCATTCAATTTGACACCATTTTCTGGACGTAGCTCTAGCTTGCGTCGGATATTGGAAAGATGGGTATCTAACGTGCGAGAGGTGGCTGGGATTTCTCTGTTCCACACGGCCGTACTGAGTACATCCCGAGAAAACAAGCGGCCAGGGTTACGAAACAGCAGTAAAGCTAACTCGTACTCTTTGGGCGCCAATTCAATTTCTTGGCCTCGTAAGAGGATCTTGTTATTGAAAGGGTCTATGTGATAATCCCCAAAATCGAAGACTTCGTTGCTTTGGGTGATAGGGTTGACCCGACGCAATAAGGCTTGAATACGGGCGACCAGCTCGCCCTCGCGTATGGGTTTGTGCATATAGTCATCAGCACCAGCCTGTAGGCCTTGAACTAAATCTACTTCATCCGTACGATTGGTTAAAAACAAGACGGGTAGGGCATAACCTAAGTTTCCTCGAACCCAATGTAAAACGTCTAAGCCACTAACATCAGGGACTTCCCAATCTAATAACAACAAATCAAAGGGATGGTTTTTAGCTAAGGCTGAAAGTAGAGACTTTCCTGTAGGAAACACAGTGCAGGTGTAACCTGCTTTAGTTAAGCTTTTTTGAATGAGTTCAGCTTGAACGTGATCATCTTCTAGAGAGGCTATGTTCATGACGACCTTTTAATTGCCTAAATGTGCGAGGTAGTTAAAATAAAAAAGTAGGGTTAAGGCAGGGCATAGATTACACTGTTGTACAGGTAGCCTCTAGCAATATAGGTTTTCTATAAAGCAAAAACGTGGCTTAAACCCCGCAAAACCTTGACTCTATTCCTTTATTGCGGTAAATTAAGTGGCTTACTTTCAAGGATACTTTGCTGGTTACCTGATAAGTAAATAACTTTTTTTCAATGTAAGCTTACATTGTCTCATAAAGAGTTATTCTTTAATGCTCGAATCCGCTCTTTTACGTTTACAAACTTTATGTGGGCGGATATCGTGTATTTATTCCTCCCCAACACAATGTGTGCAAACATGTTGTGCGGATGTTTATATTGTACGTAAAGGATACGTCGAGGTTATGCCAACTATTAGTCAACTCGTGCGCAAGCCACGTGGTCTAGCTCGTCCGGGCAGCAAAAGCCCTGCGCTAGAAAATTGTCCACAGCGCCGTGGTGTATGTACTCGTGTTTACACCACTACCCCTAAAAAACCAAACTCTGCGCTACGTAAAGTAGCTAAAGTGCGTCTAACTAACGGTTTCGAAGTCATTTCGTACATCGGTGGTGAAGGCCACAACCTACAAGAACACTCGGTAGTACTCATCCGTGGCGGTCGTGTTAAAGATTTGCCAGGTGTGCGTTACCACATCGTTCGCGGTGCCCTTGATTTACAAGGCGTTAAAGACCGTAAACAAGCCCGTTCCAAATACGGTGCTAAGCGTCCTAAATAATCATTTTTTAGTTTCCGCTGATCAGTATTATTACTGGTCTGAGTCCGTGCAACCCGTGCCTCATTAAGCACAGGTATGTAAGAGATCACTTTCAGTTATAGGTGATCAAGGCCGTGAAACGGTTCAACTGAATAGTCACAAGGAAAATACAATGCCTCGCCGTCGCGAAGTACCCAAAAGAGAAATTCTACCTGACCCAAAATTTGGTAGCGTAGAGCTAGCCAAATTCATGAACGTGGTCATGTTATCCGGCAAAAAAGCTGTAGCCGAACGTATTGTTTACGGTGCATTCGATCACATCCAGGAAAAAACCGGCAAAGATCCGATCGAAGTATTTAATACAGCAATCAACAACATTAAGCCTGTAGTCGAAGTAAAAGGCCGTCGTGTTGGTGGTGCAAACTACCAAGTCCCCGTAGAGGTACGCCCTGTACGTCGTTTGGCGTTGGCTATGCGTTGGTTACGCGAAGCCGCCAAAAAGCGTAGCGAAAAATCCATGGATTTACGCTTAGCTGGCGAACTACTCGATGCTCTAGAAGGTCGTGGTGGTGCAATGAGAAAGCGTGAAGACACGCATCGAATGGCCGAAGCGAACAAAGCGTTTAGCCATTTCCGTTGGTAATCTAAGGACATAGATCATGGCCCGCAAAACCCC
>CANROS010000110.1 GCA_947632305.1 uncultured Paenalcaligenes sp.
CATCCTTGCTTAGAAGTTTGGCTAGAGCGTAGCCGGAGGGTGCGAAAAGTGGTGTTGGCACAGCTCTACTAAAATATCGACCATTTTTCGTTGCAGTTTGGTTTGCAAGCGCTTAGAGGAATAAGCCAAATACAAGCGATTAACCAAACGAGGTGTTTCAATGGGGATGGCGACCAGTTGGCGCCTATCAGGGATAAAATCCAGCACAAAACGTGACAAAATAGCAGCCCCCAAGCCAGCATCCAGCAGTTGGGTAATCACCCCCACACTATTAATTTCAATTTCCACTTTGGGTTTTAAGTCCAGCTTGAGCATTTCTTGTTCGAGCAAAGATCGAAATGAATTGGAGTCGCTGGGCATAATTAACGGAATACGAGCCAGTTCCGCTAAGGTAATGGAATCGCGGCCTTGAATATACGGGCTGTTTCTATCGCAAATTAAATATAAGTCTTCTTTGGCTAAGAGTTGTGTTTCTAGGTGCTCGGTAGACGTCGGGTTATAAAGCAACCCAATATTTAAACGACCCAAATGCAGGTTTTCTTCTATATTAACGGTGAGTGCTTCGGTTAATGTCAGGCTGGCATCAGGAAAGTCACGTTTAAATATACGAATTAAATCCAAGGAGATAGTCCGTGCCACGGTGGGAGGTAAACCCAGATTAATATGGCCGGTTAATTTACCCTCTGTTAGGTTTAGGTCTTCTTGAGCTTGTTCAAGCTGCTGCAAAATTACGCGACTGTGGGCTAATAAAGTACGGCCTGCATCGGTTAAGACCACTCCGCGACCATGTCGAATCAGCAAGTTTTGGTGGAGTTCTGTTTCTAGTTTTCGAATCTGACGGCTTAAAACAGGTTGTGCCACATTAGATACTTCGGCAGCGCGAGTATAGCTCCCTAGTTCAGCCACATGAGTAAAATATTTAAGCTGTTTAAGATCCATAATGTCGTCCGATGGTGGATTTAAGCCGTTATGCTGATTTGACATAGCTAATAGTTCTGTTTAGTTCTTTTAACTTTTTGATTGCTTACTACAATGGGTGTATAAACGATAAATTACACTAAGAGACGATGTACGCCATTTGTCTTGAAGCGAAGCAATTGACGGAGTAATGTATGGCTAGTCAAACAAGCATTCCTTGTATTTTGATGCGGGGTGGCACATCTAAAGGCCCATTCTTTTATGCAAAAGATCTGCCCCAAGACACAAAAACCCGTGACCAAGTGCTGCTATCCATTTTGGGGTCGCCGCATCGCCGCCAAATAGATGGCATTGGTGGCGCGCATGCTCTGACTAGCAAAGTCGGTATCGTCGATATTTGCGAAACTGGCGAGGCCGACCTGACCTTTTTGTTTGCTCAGTTACAGCCCGAAAAAGAGACGGTAGACACGACTCCAAACTGTGGCAATATGCTGGCCGCAGTGGTGCCTTTTGCTCTAGAAAAAGGCCTGATTACTCCCCAAGGAGATACTACCACAGTCAAAGTGCTTACTCTAAATACGAATATGGTAAGCGAGATCGAGGTACAAACTCCAAATGGTGAAATTACCTACGACGGCGATGCCACGATCAATGGTGCGCCTGGCTCTAGTGCACCCATCACCATTAATTTCTTAGATGTAGCCGGGTCGGTGTGCGGCTCTTTATTACCAACTGGTAATCTTATCGACGAGTTCGAGATCGAAGGGTTTGGCTCACTTCAGGCGACGTGTATTGATAACGGCATGCCCATGATTCTGGTGCGGGCTGAAGACGTGAATCGCACGGCTTACGAGTCGGTCGAAGACCTGAATCAAGACACCGAGCTTAAAGACATAATTGAAAAACTGCGTTTGGTGGCCTCTGAAAAAATGGGCTTGGGTGATGTCAGTGCTAAAAACTACCCGAAAATGTGTTTGTTAAACCGCCCATTGCAGGGTGGGGCGATTCATACCCGTTGTTATATTCCGCATGTATGCCACGAGTCCATTGGTGTTTTGGCCGCCGTGACCGTAGCCACTGCTTGCGTACTGCCTAATACTGTTGCAGATGGCCTTGCTCAAAAAGGCACTGGCTTAAAACAGACCTTATCTATTGAACATCCCAGCGGGGAGTTTTCTGTTGCCTTAGAGCTCAACCCAGAAAACCCCACTGAGGTCGTGAAATCCGCGTTATTGCGCACAGCGCGTGCTCTGATGGCTGGCGAGGCTTACGTCCCCAAGTCCATCTATCAATAGCCCATCTTCTTATTTGGCCCCGCTGCTTAGTTAAAGTATCGGGGCCTTTTAGACACCGCCATAAACATCAGAACCTCTATTAAGGTAGGGGCTCTTATGCTTTTTTGGCATAGCTCATATATTGCAAATCGACTGTTTTAAACAAAAAGCGGTAGCGATAATAGTTGAAATGCGTCAATGTAATTAAAGTTACTACAAGGGAATAGACATGAGTTTAATTATCGATTGTCACGGACACTACACCACGGCTCCCCAAGCTCTAGAAGACTGGAGAAAAAAGCAAATTGCCGCATTTAATGGCAACGGTTCTAAGCCTAGCGCTTCTGAACTTAAAATCAGTGATGATGAAATTCGTGAATCTATAGAAAATAACCAGCTACGTCTGATGAACGAGCGTGGTATTGATCTCACGTTGTTTTCACCACGTGCCAGCTTTATGGCACACCATATTGGTGATTTTGAGGTATCGGCCGCATGGACCGCGATCTGTAATGAAATGTGCCATCGCGTTTCGCAGCTATTCCCAGACCGTTTTGTACCGGTAGCGATGTTGCCCCAGTCACCTGGCGTGGCCATCGAAACATGTATTCCCGAATTAGAACGTTGTGTTAACGAATTTGGCAACGTTGGTGTAAACTTAAATCCTGACCCTTCAGGTGGTCATTGGACTGCACCGCCTTTAACTGACCGTTACTGGTATCCTTTGTACGAAAAACTGGTTGAATACGATTTGCCCGCGATGGTGCACGTCAGCACCAGCTGCAAAGAGTGTTTCCATACCACTGGCGATCACTATCTGAATGCGGATACCACTGCGTTCATGCAGTTGCTAAAAGGCGATCTCTTTAAAGACTTCCCAGAGCTACGCATGATTGTGCCTCATGGTGGCGGTGCTGCTCCTTATCACTGGGGTCGTTTCCGTGGTTTGGCCATGATGCTGAACAAGCCCGAGCTTGAACAACACTTGCTCAAAAATATTGTCTTTGATACATGTGTGTATCACCAGCCAGGTATTGATCTATTGCTCGATGTGATCCCGCATGACAATGTGTTGTTTGCGTCTGAAATGATTGGTGCCGTACGTACTGTTGACCCAACCACTGGTTTCTACTTTGATGATACCAAGCGCTATATCGAAGCCAGCGCCTTGACACCAGAACAGCGTCACAATGTGTACGAAGGCAACGCACGCCGTGTATTCCCACGTTTAGACGAAAAACTCAAACAACAAGGACGATAATCATGACGCAGTTAAACGAATTAGGTATTGTTAAGCAAAATATCGAGCGTGCAGATCCTGCTGCTGTCGCCCGTCTATCTCAGTTTGGTGTAGCCACCATTCACGAAGCCATGGGTCGCGTAGGTTTAATGAAACCTTATATGCGTCCTATTTATCATGGCGCTAAAATTTGCGGTACGGCAGTCACCGTCTTGTTGCAGCCCGGTGATAACTGGATGATGCACGTAGTGGCTGAACAGTTACAACCTGGTGACGTGGCCATTGCTGCGTGCACCAGCGAGTGTACCGATGGTTTTTTTGGTGATTTACTAGCCACTTCTTTTATTGCTCGTGGCGCCAAGGGTCTTATTATTGACGGTGGTGTACGCGACGTCGAAGACCTAGAAAAAATGGGTTTCCCTGTTTTTAGCAAAGCGATTTCTGCCAAAGGCACCATCAAAGCCACATTGGGTTCTGTGAATATCCCCGTGGTATGTGCCGGTGCGGTGGTTAACCCCGGTGACGTCGTGATCGCAGATGCGGATGGCGTTGTGGTGGTACCTAAAGCCATCGCCGCTTTGGTGGCTGATGCGGCTGAAAAGCGCGAAGCCAACGA
Source organism: uncultured Paenalcaligenes sp. (assembly GCA_947632305.1). Classification (GTDB taxonomy): domain Bacteria; phylum Pseudomonadota; class Gammaproteobacteria; order Burkholderiales; family Burkholderiaceae_B; genus Paenalcaligenes. Next base: position 4,049 of record CANROS010000110.1, read on the forward strand.
AGGCGAAAAACGTGAGCAACTCGCAGCAGGTGTACTTGGCTTGGATATGTACAATATGCGCGAGCCCTTGGCTAAAGCCGGTTTGAAATACGTAGACTAAAACAATAGGTGCAACATGGAATTTGAAGTGACACCAGGCTGGTTGGCTTTTTACCCCAACCCAAGCAAACCAAAATTTGTTTTGCCAGAGGGCGCAGTGGATGCGCACTGTCACGTATTTGGCCCCGGCGCGCAGTTTCCTTATGCCCCCGAGCGCAAATACACACCTTGTGATGCAGGCAAAGAGCAATTATTTGCTTTGCGTGATCAGTTAGGTTTTAGTCGAAATGTAATCGTACAAGCGACTTGTCATGGTAAAGACAACCGTGCCTTAGTTGATGCACTGTTATCGGCGGATGGCAAGGCGCGCGGAGTTGTGACTTTGTCCTCTGAGGTCACAGACGAAGAACTACAGCAGTTGCACGAAGCCGGCGTACGTGGTGTACGTTTTAACTTCGTCAGACGCCTAGTAGACTTCACTCCCAAAGAGGAGCTACTAAAGGTAGCAAATAAAATTGCACCTTTAGGGTGGCATGTGGTGGTGTACTTTGAAGCACAAGACCTACCAGAACTATGGGATTTCTTCACCGAATTACCGACTACGGTAGTGGTTGACCATATGGGGCGTCCTGACGTTTCCAAACCGGTTGACGGCGAAGAGTTCAATCTTTTTGTACGTCTTATGCAAGAGCACCCCAACATCTGGTCAAAGCTTTCATGCCCCGAGCGTTTAAGCAAAACAGGGCCAGCGGCACTAAATGGCGAGCAACATGCGTACCAAGACGTCGTGCCTTTTGCGCGTCGTCTCATGCAAGAATTCCCTGATCGTGTGCTATTTGGCACCGATTGGCCGCATCCTAACCTTAAAGACCATATGCCCGACGATGGACTATTGGTTGATTATGTAGCTCAAATCGCGCTTACTAAAGACGAACAACAGGCTTTGCTTGTGGATAACCCAATGCGTCTTTACTGGCCCGAAGAACTACGTTCAGAATAAAGGAGAGCATAGTGGCACTGGATAAACCTTACAAAGATGTTCCAGGGACAATTATTTTTGATGCCGAGCAATCTCGCAAAGGCTATCATTTAAATCAGTT
>CANROS010000111.1 GCA_947632305.1 uncultured Paenalcaligenes sp.
CAGACACAGGCTTGGAGCCCTTTAGGTTTAGGTACGCTGTGGGATAACCCGACTTTAACGGAAATTGCCCAAAAGCACCAACGAAATGTAGGCCAAATCATGTTGCGTTGGCAAGTAGAGCTGGGCAATATGGTGATCAGCAAGAGCACCTCCCCTGAACGCATCCGCAGCAATTTTGATATTTTTAATTTCCAATTAGATGCGGCAGATATGGCAGCGATTGCGACGCTGGACCAAGCCCAAGGCCGCTTGGGACCTGATCCAGACCTCTTCCGCCTACCCAAAGCGCTCTAAGTTTTATTCGCAGCGGAGTTTGCTGGCTCGTTAGGCTCTCCCGCCCGACGAGCCGCTTTGGAAACACACACAAAAATAATTGGCATCCAAGCAAAGCACAATAACAGCCACGAGGCCGAACGCTGAATACCCTCTAGGCTTCCGGTATTAAAACCCGCCGAGGTGGTAATAATACCTGCCAAAGCCGCCCCTATAGACATGGCATACATCTGCAAGGTAGTAATCGCCGCAGAGGCCATGTTTTCTTGGCCGGGCTTAGTCGACAAAAAGACCCGAGTCGATAAATGCGGCCAAATCATCCCTACCCCCAGCCCCACGCCAAATAAAGGTAACAGCAACAGCCACGTATTGTGGTGCTCTAGGCTTAGCGCTTGCCACGGCATCAACACCCCCAAAACCGCCAAGCTGGCCGCGGAAATTAAGGGCGAAATAATCAGTAATTTGTTCGCAAACTGTCGGCTACGGCCCGACATTAAAATAGAACCTATAGTCCAACCGGCTGACATTAAAGCCGTCATGTACCCCGCTGTAAAAGGGCGTACGTGATGAATGTTTTGTAGAAAATACGGGATAAAAACTTCGCTGGTTACCCCAATGCTCATCAAGCCAATGCCAGCATATAAACTGCCCAAAGGTTGACGCACCGAATAGGTACCGGCAGGAAACAAGGGGTTTTTGCCGTTCAAGTCGTCTCTGGCTATGCCATACAAGATCAGTACCACCAGGACCAAACACAATGCCATTAAAGGCCAAGAGGTCGCTAAGCTGCCAAACGATAAAATCAGTACGGATAGCGTCAGTAAAACAATTTTGAAAATAGGGGTAGGCGTGACCTGCCCTTTTTGCTCTTTATTTCGTGGCTTAAGCTGTGTATTCACCAAAAAGGCAACGCCTATAGCTACGGGGACGGTAGACCAAAACGCCAAACGCCAGTGGCCGCCTTCGGCAAAGATACCCCCTACAGCTGGCCCAGCCAACGTGGCTACCCCCCACATACTAGAGATTAACGCCATAGTACGTGGCCACAATCTAGGCTTAAACACCATGCGTACTGAGGCAAAACTTAGCCCCAATAATAGGCCGCCCCCCAACCCTTGAATGGTGCGTGCCACTAAAAGCAAGATCATGGAAGGGCTCATGGCCGCCCCCATTGAACCCACAATGAAAATCAAAATAGCGCTTAAATACGAACTACGTAAACCTAAGCGTGCAATGGCCCCTGCGGACAAGGCCGAGCCTAATATAGAGGCCGCGATAAATAGAGTGGTGTTCCAGGCGTAGTATTCTAAGCCACCTAAATCTTGGACCACCGAAGGCATAATAGTCGTAACGATATAGACGTTAATCGCATGTACGACTACGCCACCGCACAAAGCGATGGCTCGGATGCCATTTTTTCCTGAAAGCAACTCAGACCATGAAGCAGTCTGCTGAGAAGAAGACATATAAAGCCTTAACACACCAGTTAAATTGAAACGAGACCCATTTTAGTACGGCACCGCTCAAGTTCCTACTTTTAGGCTTGCATCAACACCACGGCTAAAATCAAAATCGCTAAGCCGATGACTATAGTGCGGTTCATGGGTTGCCCCAGAAAAAGCCACGTCACTAAAGCCGTGCCGGCAATAGAGAGCACACCCCAAACCGTATAAGCAATGATCAAGGACATCCCTTGTACAGCCACAGCCAAAAAAGCAAAAGCCGCCATAATCAAAGCAATGGCCAAGACACCCCAGCCTTTTTTCTTAAAGCCTGTTGATAAACTAAGGGCTACATTGGCCAGTACATCCAGCACCACCGAGGCTAACAAAAAGGCAATGTGTACACTCACACGGCCTCCTGAGTCGCCTCATCGGCTTGATGATAGCCATAATGCACTACCCCAATCCCAATCAAGGACAGGACTAAGCCAACTAACTGTAACGGGGAAATTTGTTCTTGAAGCCAAACAAAAGAAATACCAGTGATCAATACCATTCCTAACCCCTCCCATGCTGCATTAGCAAACGTGATGGAGATACGTAAGGTAGCCTGGCTTAAGAGTAAGTAAGAAATACCTACTGCAGACATAGCAACGAGCGTACCGATAAGCACATGCCCTTCACTACTAAAAACCTTCATTAACGAGGTGCCTAAGACCTCTCCTACAATAGCTAGTGTCAAAAAGACCCAATGCATACAAAACGTCCAAGTACAGAACGCTCCACAAAATGAACACTTATCTATGCTAGTAGATTTTTATTCTTTGATAAAATCTCTGAGCATCAAATAAATTGGCAGTAAGGAGATCTCATGCGTATAGAGCATATTGAATATTTTGTGGAAACAGCCCGACTCGGTTCCATCGTACAAGCCGCTGCTAGCTTAGGCAGGCAACGTAGTACGGTGAGTATGGCCATTGCTGCCTTAGAGGACGAATTAGGCGTCTCACTGTTTGATCGTACCGGTAACAGTCTAGCCCTCTCTGCCGTAGGTGAAAGTATTTTAGAGGACTGCCATCGTCTGCTGAGTTTGAACATGGGGATTAAACAACGGTGCCTAATGGGTGAGCATTCCCAACGCCAAGAGCTGCGTATAGGACGTGATGACGCCTTGTCTGAAACTTTTTGGCGACAAATTATTTTGCAATTGCGGCAGCGCTATCCCCATTTAAGTTTAAGCATGCGCTTTGCGTCTTCCGATGAGCTACCTGATTTAGTTCGACAACAGCAATTAGACATCGCTTATGGCCTGACCGAAAACCTCTATGATCCCGCTGAAGGCCTCTATAGGCGAATTGTGGGCCGCATTATGATGCGCATGATGATTACCCAGAACCATCCATTGGGTCTGCTCCAGCACGTCACGGATAGAGATTTACGCTCTTTAGCCCAAATTACCTATATGGATAGCTCTAATGAAGAACGTTTTCATATGGAGCACGTCGGCAGTGAGCGCATTGCCCTAAGTAGTTTTGAGTTAGTTCGCGATGCCATCCGAGACGGCTTGGGTTGGGGTTATGTGCCCGAACCGTTATTACAACTAGAACAACGCGATGCCGCCGAACTCACCCCTCTACGTCATGGGTTGATGATAACCGGCTACCCTTATCTGGTGTATAGCCGCGAGACGTTATTTAGTCCTGCTCGCCAACCGCATTTACTGTCAGAAGTGAATGATTTAGTCGCTACGGCAATGCAAAAACTGGGCGCCGCGGCTTAATAAAAAAAACCCTCCGATGACGGAGGGTAAATACGTGAATGTTGGGGCACATTCAACGCCTAGCTCTTGGTAAGGAGAAAGCCAAGATAGGCATCAACTGCTACGCTTTCAGCTACAAGGGGTTTATAGCAGTTGATAGTAATTAGTCTACGGAGATTAAAAATAGTTCCAAAAAATAAATGCAACTATTTGAAAAAGGGAATTAGGCAACTTCGGCTTCGGCTTCGGCTTCAAGAAAGCCACGTAGCTTTTTCAAGGCAGCGCTTTCAATTTGACGAATGCGTTCGGCAGAAACGCCGTATTCGGCGGCCAAATCGTGCAAGGTTGGACCCCGATCGTCTTGGAGCCAACGCGATTCAATAATGTGACGTGAACGGTCATCTAACTGTGCAATAGCATTTTCTAGGCCAGGGCCTTGGAGCTGAATTTGCGCACGTTGTGCCAACACATTGGAAGGCTCCAGTTCGCCTTCGTCAGAGAGATAGGAAATAGGAGCAAAAATGGCATCATCGTCATCGTTGCCATAAGGGGATTCGAGGGCCATTTCAGCACCCGACATACGGAGTTCCATTTCCTCGACGTCTTGGGGGCGCACGTTTAGCTCGCGAGCAATGCTATCCACCTGCTCAGGATCCAACGTCTGACCGCCCTCGGGAGACATACGGCGTAAATTAAAAAATAATTTACGTTGGGCTTTGGTCGTGGCGACTTTGACTAAGCGCCAGTTACGGATCACGTACTCATGGATTTCTGCCTTGATCCAATGCACGGCAAAAGACACCAAACGCACCCCACGCTCTGGGTCAAAACGTTTGACGGCTTTCATAAGACCTATGTTGCCTTCTTGGATTAAGTCAGCATGCGGTAAGCCATAACCTAGGTATTGACGCGCAATGGATACCACCAAGCGTAAATGAGACATAATCAACTGACGCGCCGCATCCAAGTCACCGTCTTTTTGTAGACGACGACCTAGGTCTTGTTCTTCTTCTACGGTTAGCATGGGCTGCTGATTTACTGCCGTAATATAGGCTTCGATGGTACCCAACGCGCCGGGGTTGGATACCGCTGCTGCTAGTTGTTGATTCGGTAACGCCAATGTGGTTGTACCTTGGGTCATATCGCTTCCTATAAAATGATGAGCTGTCTTCAAATAACACACCAAATATTAAATGTCTAACTTTACAATTCTAGCACTGTATTTCGAAGAGTGCTAATGAGTATTCAAAACTCAATCTACACTACATTTGAGCAATAAATAGGCCAAAAGTTCCTGAATCACGACATTTTCTGCATTTTTTACAAAATTTCGTATTTTCTTAACATGTTGGCTTTTACAGACAAAAAAGCCGAGAGGCAGTCTCGGCTTAGATATGAGTTCACTAGGTAGCAGGCTTATTTTTAGGCGGATTTTGGCGCCGCTGCTGTCTGGCTTGCTAATAAGCCTACCATTTGCTCTGTAGCGGCCAAATCAGCAAAATTCACGTACAGATTATTTAAACTGGCATTGTGCTCTTCGTCTGACAGCGCAGCATTGCTATCCGTCATAAAAATCACGTTATAACCCAGTTGATGAGCATCGCGTGCACACGCCTCTGAACAACAATTAGTCAATGTGCCACTAATGATAAGGGTTTCAATGCCTGCTTGTAGTAAA
>CANROS010000112.1 GCA_947632305.1 uncultured Paenalcaligenes sp.
AATCTATAGGCAAACAAAAAGGCATGGGGTTAACCATGCCTTAATGCCGTTCCTATATGCTTAGCTTAGTTTTTGACCGATGCTAAGCGAGGTGCAATCATATTTTGGGGTGTTAATATGTCTGCTAGCATTTCTTCGTCTAGAAGCTGCTCTTCGCGTACCAGTTCCAAAATACCACGACCTGTTGCTAAGGCTTTCTTGGCAATTCTGGAAGAGTTCTGGTAACCAATATATGGGTTTAGGGCTGTGACTAGACCAATAGAATGCTCTACTAACTGTAAACAATGCGCTTCATTAGCGGTAATGCCATCAATGCAAAGCTCGCGCAGCATATCCATAGCGCGCTGCAATAAACGCACAGATTCAAACATCTTATAGGCGATTAAAGGCTCCATCACATTTAACTGCAACTGCCCAGCTTCGGCAGCCATAGTGACGGCCACATCATTGCCCACGATTTGGAAAGCGACTTGGTTTACGGCCTCGGGGATCACAGGGTTTACCTTGCCCGGCATAATAGAACTACCTGGCTGACGTGCGGGTAAATTAATTTCATTAATACCAGTACGTGGGCCACTAGAAAGCAAACGTAAATCATTACAGATTTTAGAGAGCTTCATAGCAGTACGCTTGAGCATACCGGAGTGCAAAATGAAATCGCCCATATCCGAAGTGGCTTCAACCAAATCTGGCGATGCCTTAATAGGCAAACCACTGACCTTAGCCAAGGCTTCAATGGCCAAAGCTTGGTAAGCAGGATCCGCATTAATGCCCGTACCAATGGCAGTGCCCCCTAAGTTCATTTCACTCATGAGCTCGGGGATCAAGGTACGAAAACGAACCAAGTCTTCTTCTAGAGTGGTAGCAAAAGCTTTGAACTCTTGGCCTAATGTCATAGGCACCGCATCTTGAAGCTGGGTACGGCCCATTTTCAAAATATGATCAAACTCTACTGCTTTGGCTTTAAAGGACGCAACCAATTGCTCTAAGCTGTTTAAGAGCTGATTTTGGCCTAGCAACAAACCTAAACGAATGGCTGTAGGGTACGCATCGTTTGTGGACTGAGCCATATTCACGTCGTTATTAGGGTGGACTTCTTGGTAGTCACCCTTAGCGCAACCTAATGACTCTAGAGCAATATTGGCAATCACTTCGTTGGCATTCATATTGGTGGAAGTACCTGCACCACCTTGAATCATGTCAACCACAAACTGATCATGGAACTCACCATTTACAATACGCTGACAGGCAGTCGTAATGGCTTGGTGTTTACGATCGCTTAGGTAACCCAACTGATGATTTGCATCGGCTGTGGCCTGTTTGACCATGGCCAAAGCAATCACAAAATCCGGGTAAGCAGATAGCGGCACATCTGACAACGTAAAATTGTGCATCGCACGCAACGTTTGCACGCCATAATAAGCGCTTGATGGGACTTCAATTTGACCTAAAAGGTCTTCCTCTAGACGAGTAGATTCAATTTCTGACACGATATTTCAACCTAAGCAAGATGCTTTAAATATAAAAACGGCGAAAAATTATTTTACGGCGCAAAAAAGCAATTGCGCTATTATTTTTTGATGATTTCTAGCAAAAAAGGCATTTTTTTATATTATGAAAACAACTAAGATTAGCACCTAAAGCTCGATAATCCAAGCCTTAGACTCAGAATAACACCTTCCCAGAGCCACACAGCAAGCACTTTTTTAAGGGGAATCACACTGGTTTTTTCCCTTAGTAGACAGGATCTCAATCCATTTGTAGCAAACGGGACGCGTCTACCTGTATATAACCAATACGCCCTAGATGGTTGCAAACCAGCCACCATTCCCCTGTTTGGGTGTGCGTTAAAAAGGGGATTTGCGGCTCCACTACCCCCACCACTTTACTGCCCGCTAGGGGCCTTTCATAAACTGTTAAAGTACGCAGTAAACTACGTCCTTTTTTTTGAAAAAAATGGTTTGGCATAGGTCCTATAGTCCAACCTGACGCCGTCGTTTGCAATACGCCTTGCTCATGCAAACGTTGTAAAATTGTTTCAGTTAAGCCCAAACCCAAACCTAAATGCTTGGCCAACGCTTGTGCATCCACCTTTTGTTGCAACCACAACCAGTTGGCGGCCTCTGTTAACACGTGCATGCTTACCCTTAGCTAGCCCTAACAAAAAACCCTAGGCCTTACGCCTAGGGTTTTCAGACCAACACGTTTTCTAGTATAAAACTCGGCAACGCATAGTGCCTGGGATTTCTTTTAAGGCCTGATAAGCCAATTGTGAATGAGCCGCATCCACATCAATCACCACATAACCCACGGCTTCGTCCGTTTGTAAAAACTGCCCAGTTACGTTGATATCGTTATCGGCAAACACCTTATTGATCGCCCCTAACATACCAGGTTGATTTTGGTGTACGTGCAAAATACGATGTTTGTTAGGATGAGAAGGCAAAGCCAGCTCGGGGAAGTTAACCGAAGACACAGACGTGCCGTTATCACTGTATTTCACCAGCTTCTGTGCGACTTCGATGCCAATATTGGCTTGGGCTTCTTGGGTGGAGCCACCTACGTGAGGAGTTAAAATCACGTTGTCTAAACCACGCAATGGACTGATGAACTCGTCCTTGTTTGAACGTGGCTCTACGGGGAACACATCAATGGCTGCGCCCGCTAAATGCTTGGCGTCTAAGGCTGCCTTTAACGCGTCAATATCAACCACGGTACCGCGTGCAGCATTAATTAAAATAGCGCCTTTTTTCATGGCATTGATCTCGTTGGCTCCCATCATCATATGAGTAGAAGGCAACTCGGGCACATGCAAAGACACCACATCACTTTCAGCCAGCAGCTCATCCAACGTATCGACCTGACGGGCATTACCTAAAGGTAATTTAGCCACCACATCATGATAAATCACATTCATACCTAAGGCTTCAGACAACACAGATAACTGCGTACCGATGCTGCCGTAGCCCACAATACCCATGGTTTTACCGCGCGCCTCATAGGAGCCATCCGCTGTTTTCAACCATTTGCCGGCATGAGCCGCCATGCTTTTCTGTTGAATACCACGTAACAACATAATGGCTTCGCCTAAGACTAGCTCAGCCACAGAACGGGTATTAGAGTGGGGAGCATTAAACACCACAATCCCACGCTCGCGCGCAGCATTGAGATCAACCTGATTGGTGCCAATACAAAAACACCCTACTACTACCAATTTTTCGGCAACATCAAACACCTCTTTGGTTAGCTGAGTGCGAGATCGAATACCTACAAAGTGAGCATCAGCTATTTTTGCTTTGAGCTCGTCTTCGGGTAATGCGCTAGAAATGGACTCAATGTTGGTGTAACCCGCTGCATTGAAAGTCTTAATCGCATTTTGATGCACCCCCTCTAGGAGGAGAATTCGAATTTTGCTTTTATCAAGTGATGTCTTGCTCATCAGTAACCCTTAGCCATGTTGGAATACAAACAAAACAAGGTAGCACAAAAATGGCTACCTACAGTTAAATTCCATTCAAGAAAAAAAACTATTTTTTTCAACTAAAAAACCAAGCCCCTGCGCTTGCCTAGGCGCGTAATAACTTGGCGCATTTTATCACTATACCAAAGCTACATCCGCCGCGGTACTCTAGTGTAAGACTGAGTATAATTAGCTTTGTTATTTCTAAAGAGATTTAGCCTTGAGTATCTTAGCCAATATTAACGGTTTCTTTGGTGGTGAACTAGCCCGCTTACTCAGTTCTTGTGCCGTCATCGTTGCTGCCATCTTTTTTAATCATCTCAATGTGAGATACCAAACGGCGCCCTCTAGGGCACAAAGCCGAAGCTCCCAAGGCCGTCAGCAGCTGGTCTTGATTAAAAACGTCATCATTCTAACGGCGGTCTGTTTAATCATTATGATTTGGGCCACTAAGATTGTTGGCGTTGCCTTGTCTTTGTCTGCCTTTGCTATGGCGCTGGTCTTATCCACCAAAGAGCTGATTATGTGTATTACAGGCTACACCATGTTTGCCTTATCACGCCCCTTTAATGTGGGTGACCACATTGAGCTCAGTGGGGTCCAAGGCATGGTAGTCGATGTGGATTTATTAAACCTCACCCTCTCTGAAACCAACGGCTCACACCAAATTACAGGCAAAACCATTGTGTTACCCAATAGCGTGCTCCTGACCGCTATTATCACCAATAACTCCAGTTTAAATGCCTATGTGGTCAGCAATGTACGTTTAGCCGTTCCTTATGCCACACCACGAGGCGAGTTTACGCAACTAGCTATTGAGGTCGCTACTGAGATCTGTGATCCTTGGGCACAAGAGTCCCTGCGTCATTTCCAACGTTTGGGTTCTATTGCTTTGCTAGAGACCCCCACCAATAAAGTCGAAGTTTTTTGGCATCCCATCGATACCAAACAACATTGGGTAGAAATTCGATTTATGGTGCCTGTGGCGCAACAGGAAAAAGTCGCTCAAGATATTCAAAACGAAATCTGGCTACGTTTTGGAGACCAATTAGTGACTGCCAACCAATAATCAACACCGCTACAGTGTAGACAGCACCGTGGCTTTTGCCCCACGTTTCCTTATTTTATAAGTCCTCTACGATTATGTTCTTAGTGCTTGCTTTACTGGTCATCGCTATCGCGGCATCTCGTTTGAACTGGCTAGCACTGGGCCAAGACCCAGAGCGTCTGCAGCTTAGTGTGGTCGCCACCTTGATCATTACGTCTATCTGGATGCTGCAAACGGGCATACATCCTGGGCTTAATATCCATTTTTTGGCCTTAACCACGCTCACTCTTTGCCTAGGTTGGCGCCTGAGCTTAATCTGCGCCACGATCGCCTTAGTCATCATCACCGTATTAGGCATTAACTCTTGGTCTGACTTTGGGGTCAATCTGCTGCTGGGCGTGGT
>CANROS010000113.1 GCA_947632305.1 uncultured Paenalcaligenes sp.
GCAAGATCAATATAAAACGGCCCAGCTGGCGTACGCATGGCGGCACCTACACCGTAACCCAAATAGGGCGACATATCCCCAAAGCTTTCTGCGGCATCACCCACATCAACAAAGGCACTGATACCAAAAGTCGAATTGAGAAAATGTTGGTATTCTGCGCTCAGCACGGCCAAGGCAGGAGCGCCTACCGTAGCGGAGCCACGGCGTAAACCAATGCTTTGGTATTTGTAACCACGGATGGAGCGTGCTCCCCCAGTTCTATAACCAAAGCCCATAGGAATACGATCTGTATTTGGCCATACTTTGCCCACCTCACCTCGCAGCATAAAGACATCCTCCTCACCTACCGGAAACCAAAAATGGGCGCGTAAACCAGCTCGGTATAACGTGCTGTGCTTTTTTTCTAGGGGGTAATTCACCCCTAAGCCCAAATCAAACAAATTCCCCTCGCGCGGATTGTATTTATCATCTACGTCTAGACGCAAAATCTGTCCGGTTAACTCCAAAGCCGTACTGCGAACCGCGGAGGCTTCACCTTGAACTCGACTTTCATCCCAAACACCCATTGCGCTCACATGCGTTTCATAGCGCACGCGACCGGCACCAGAAAAATCGTATCTGGACTTGACCCCAGCGGCAGCACGGGTTTGCTTTAAACCCTCGTAGTCTTCATGGTCGTACAACACACCCACACTATTTTTAAAACCTGATACCGTAGGCGGCAAATGCACATCTGAGAAAAAACGCTGTCGATTTTTATCGACCCCTAAACCTGTCTCACTAGAAACAGGCAATCCAAACACAATATTTTGTCTGTAGAGGCCCTCTACACGTAGACCATGATCACTGTCCACCCCCAGGGAACCCGTAAATCGACGGGCCGGGGCTTCAGTCACACGAATAGAGACGGGCATCTCAACCTCGCCATCCGCGCTCACTCGTTGCTGATCTGTGGCACTTTCATCTAAGGTCACAAAAGCACCACGAAAAAAATCCGTGGACTGTAAGGCTTGTTGCCAATCGTCTAGCTTTGCTTGGTCGTATGGCTCACCGGGAGAATAAGTCACGTAGCGTTTGACCAAAGACTCGGGCACGCGTTTCAACCCATAAATATAGAGCTTACCCATCCGCACACGCGGGCCGCTACGAATGGCTAAGTCTAAATCCGCTGTGGCTAAATCTGCCGTCACTAGGGCTTCAGTATGGGTATAACGTGCATAATAAAAGTCTTTGGACTTTACTTCTTGGAGCAAGTCGGACTTGGCATCTGACCAATCTTTATTTAAAAAAATGTCGCCAGGCTTTAAAGACCAGTCATGACGTATACGGGCCACTCTTTCATCAAACTCAGGCTGGGTAATTTGCCCACTAAACTCAATGTCTACCGCTTTGACTACTGTTCGCGGGCCCGGTTTGATTAGAATATCCCACGTTTCACCCTTGTAATCCTCGCCCACCTCAAGGGTTACCATCGAATCAAAATAGCCCTGAGTTTCTAGGGCCGAAACGGTAGCATCATGTGCGCGTCTACGTAATCGCGAGATCTCTTCTAGGTCTTGGTCCTCGGCCAAACGGGTTATGGCATCCACCGCACCGTAAATGGCTTTAATCGCATCGGGCCCTACACCGCCTGGGTCAATCACGACCTCAGGTACCGCATTGTTTTCTGGCTCTTGGGCCCAGGTCATTCCAGAAACCAGACACAAAGCCGTCAGAAAAGCGCGCACACGCATGCAAATCCCTTGAAAAATTATTTATAAAGGACGTGGAATAACTTTAGGACGCTGCCAAGATGCGTCGGTCGGCAACCCGGCTATACGCGCTGCTACCTTGGTGGCTATATCGTGATAGAGAGCCGCTTCGGGGCTATCTGGCGCCGAGACGACAGTAGGACTACCTGAATCGGTTTGCTCACGAATGGACATAGCTAACGGTAAAGCCCCTAACCAAGGCACATTGTATTGCTCGGCCATGTCACGACCACCGTGTTGACCAAAAATGGCTTCAGCGTGCCCACAGTTAGAACATACGTGCATAGACATATTTTCTACAATACCCAGCACCGGCACATTTACCTGTTGAAACATACGCAAACCTTTTTTTGCATCTGCCAACGCCATATCTTGTGGTGTAGTCACAACTATAGCGCCCACCAAAGGAATTTTTTGCGCCATCGTTAGGGCGATGTCACCGGTACCTGGAGGCATATCCACGATAAGATAATCCAAGTCACCCCAAGCCGTTTGGGTGATCAGCTGCGTTAGCGCCTGAGTGGCCATCGGGCCACGCCAAATAGCTGGGGCGTCGTCCTGCATCAAAAACCCCAAGGAATTGGTTTGAATCCCATGAGCCTCTAAGGGCCGCATGGATTTACCATCTATGGAGGTAGGACGTTCGTTCACCCCCAACATAATGGGCGCACTGGGTCCATAAATATCCGCGTCCAGCAGACCCACCTTAGCACCTTGCTGTGCTAGAGCTAAAGCCAAATTAACAGAAGTTGTACTTTTCCCTACGCCGCCCTTGCCTGAGGCCACGGCAATGATATTGCGTACATTGGCCAAAGGGCGCAAACTGTCTTGAACGGCATGGGTGCTAATACGGGCATTTAGACTAAATTGCGCTAATTCTAAGCCTAAAGCGTTAATTGCCTCTTGAATTCGTTGCTTTAAGACCCCATCTTTATCTAAGAAAGGATAGGACAGTGTTAAGCTTAAGTTCAGCTTAGTGCCTTCGATTTGGATGGTACACGCTTGCTCTGAAACGTCTATTTTTTTATGGGTATTGGGGTCAACTACGGATGCTAATGCAGTAAAAATTTGCTCGTTTGTTACACTCATTTTTAAACCGGCCCTAAATAAATGACTAACACGCTATTTTTTATAGCGGATTAGAGAAACTTCTCTCTTAAAATCGTGTCATACAGACTTATGAATACATTTAACCAGATTCTACGCTCTTTGCTCTTCTTTGTACTGACTCTTGTAGGGATGTTAATGGCTGTTGTGTTTATGGTGTCTACCGCCATAGCTATGGCTATTTTATACATTGTCGCAAAGATTAGTGGGCGTCCATTTGCTATCAAATCTTACTGGGATCAACGCCGTCGCAACCGCGTTCAACCTAACTTCACTAAAAAAACCGCCGCTACAGATACCAACCCTAAGCGTAATACCAAAAATGTCACCGACATCGAGATGCGCGAGATCCCTTAATAGGATCACGGTATAATTAGGTATCTGCTATGCTTTAGGTAGCTGGTAATAGTCTAAACGCCAAGCTTTTTTACTTTTTTGCTCGCCTAGTGCGGGCTATTGCCCTTTATAGGTTTTACATTTATGTCGCGCACGATATTCGTCACTACTGCACTCCCTTATGCAAATGGTTCTTTCCACATTGGCCACATCATGGAATACATCCAGGCCGATATTTGGGTGCGCTCTATGCGAATGTCTGGTCACACCGTACACTTTGTGGGTGCAGATGATGCTCATGGCGCGCCTATTATGCTTAAAGCAGAAAGCGAAGGCATTAGCCCCGACGAGCTCGTCGCTCGCGTTGCCGCCGAGCGCCCTCAGTACCTCAATGGTTTTCATATAGAGTTCGATCACTGGCATCGCACTAACTCACCCGAAAACATCGAGCTTTCCCAAACAATTTACAATCAACTCAAAGCCGCAGGCTTTATTGATGTACGTGAAATCGAACAGTTTTACGATCCCGTTAAAGGCATGTTTTTGCCGGATCGTTACATCAAAGGGGAATGCCCGTCTTGTGGTGCTAAAGACCAATACGGTGACAGCTGCGAGGCCTGTAGTTCTGTTTACTCTCCTACCGAACTGATCAACCCCTACTCTACCCTTAGCAACGCCAAGCCCGAACTACGTAGTTCTGAGCATTTTTTCTTCCGTTTATCGGACCCACGTTGCGTAGAGTTCTTGCAAGACTGGACCACAGGTACAGACCCCCAAGGCCGCGCTCGCCTACAATCCGAAGTCCTGGGCAAAACACGCGAGTGGCTCAGCGACGAAGACGGCGAAGCCAATCTCTCTGATTGGGATATTTCCCGTGACGAACCCTACTTTGGTATTCCTATCCCCGACGCCCCCGGCAAATATTTCTATGTTTGGCTGGATGCGCCTGTGGGTTACTTGGCCTCTTTAAAAGCCTACTGCACTAAAGTCGGCCTTGATTTTAATGCTTTGATTGACCCTAACAGTGACACCGAGCAAGTTCACTTTATCGGCAAAGACATCGTGTACTTTCACGCCTTGTTCTGGCCAGCCATGCTGAAATTCTCAGGTCGTAAAACCCCTGACTCTTTACGTGTTCATGGTTTTATTACCCTCAGTGGCGAAAAAATGTCCAAAAGCCGCGGTACAGGGATCTCTCCTTTGCGCTACCTAGAGCTAGGTATGGATGCCGAATGGATGCGTTATTACATTGCCGCCAAACTCAACTCTCATGTCGAAGACATTGACTTCAACCCAGATGATTTTATTGCACGCGTGAACAGTGATTTAGTTGGTAAATACGTCAACATCGCCAGCCGTGCCGCTAACTTCATTGGTAAGTTTTTCGATGGTCAATTGGCTTATTTGGGTGACACCAGCGCCATGGAAACCGAAATTGCCGAGCTGGCCAAAACCATTAGCCACCATATAGAAACAGGTGAATATGGTCGCGCCATCCGTCAAACCATGGCCTATGCCGATACCGTCAACCAAGCCTTCGATAGCGCCCAACCTTGGGTTTTAGCCAAAGGCATTGCCGATGCCTCTGACGAAACCAAAGCCCAACTTCAAGACATTTGTTCCCGTGCT
>CANROS010000114.1 GCA_947632305.1 uncultured Paenalcaligenes sp.
GCGCGTCTGTTTTTCGCCCTGTTAGCGCGTAGCAGCGTCGTTTTTACTCGGCCCCGCTTAGTCCTACAACAAATTCATTTTATTGGTAATTACTCTTTTTTAATTATCAGTGTATCGGGGCTATTTGTAGGTTTTGTTTTAGGTTTACAAGGCTATTACACGCTGACCCGCTACGGTTCCGAAGAAGCCATTGGTTTGCTCGTGGCGCTATCCTTAACCCGAGAACTGGGGCCCGTTGTCACCGCTCTGTTGTTTGCAGGTCGTGCTGGTACGTCTTTAACGGCTGAAATAGGCCTCATGAAAGCCGGCGAGCAAATCGCCGCCATGGAGGTAATGGCCGTAGACCCAATGCGTCGTATTTTGGTCCCTAGACTCTGGGCTGGCGTCATTGCTATGCCTATTTTGGCAGCCGTATTCTCTATGGTGGGGATTATTGGGGGTTGGATCGTAGGTGTGCTCATGATTGGCATTGATCCTGGTGTATTTTGGTCTCAGATGCAAGGCGGAGTAGACGTCATCAACGATGTACTCAATGGCGTTATTAAAAGCGTGGTGTTTGGTTTTATCGTAACCCTCATTGCGTTGTATACCGGCTGGACCACTAAAGCCACTCCCGAAGGGGTAGCACGCGCTACCACTCGTACCGTCATTAGCAGCTCTTTAGCCGTCCTCGGACTGGACTTCCTGCTCACAGCTCTTATGTTCAGCAACTAATTTTGGAATAGTTACTATGTCAGATAACAAAAGCGATTTTTGGGTAGGACTTTTTGTCTTAATCGGTATTCTCGCTCTGGTTTTTTTATCATTACGCGCGGGCAATCTCAGCACGTTTTCTTTTGCTCCTACCTACACGGTGCATGCTTCTTTTGACAACATTGGCGGGCTAAAAGTACGCGCGCCCATCAAAAGCAGTGGCGTAGTCGTAGGTAGAGTCGTCAGCCTAGGTTTTGATAACACCGAATTTCGCGCCACGGCCACTCTGGAAATTGAAGAAAAATTCATCTTCCCCGAAGACAGCTCAGCCTCAATCCTGACCTCAGGTCTGCTGGGCGAGCAATATATTGGGCTCACCCCAGGGGGCAGTGATGAGGACCTTAAAGATGGTAGTACAATTACTTACACACAAAGCGCTGTAGTATTGGAAGACCTCATCAGCAAATTCCTCTATAGCAAGGCAAGCGAGTAACATTTGCTCGAGCCCATTATCACTTTCAGAGTTTGATTTTATGTCTACTATGCCTGTTACTCATTCAACGTCTGGCTTTAATTGGGGTCGTTTTGGCCTAGCCGCTACTTCTGTGGTGTTTGTGGCGGGCTGTGCCACCACCGAGCACTCAAACCCAGACGATCCATGGGAAAGCTATAACCGTTCCATGTACAACATCAACTACCATGTTGATAACGCCCTTATAAAACCTGTTGCCAATGCCTACAAAGCATTAACACCAGATCCAGTACAATCGTGTGTAAACAATATGTTCCGCAACGTCGGTGACGTTTGGTCAGCGGCCAACAGTTTTCTTCAGGGGCGTCCGCACGACTTTTTCAATACCTTGGGCCGGGTTTTATTTAACAGCACCATGGGTATAGGTGGTTGTTTTGACGTCGCTTCCAAAACGGGGGCCAAGCGCATCCCTAACGATTTGGGTACTACGTTAGGTGTGTGGGGCATTGGGTCCGGGCCGTATGTGGTTCTACCTATTGCAGGTCCTAGCACCTTACGCGATACCACCGCGCTTGCTGGTGGGCTAGCTCTGGGCTTTAGCGAGTCCTCCCCTATTATTGCCATCAAAAACGTCCCCGTTCGGAACTCCATTCTTGGTCTGTATTTTGTAGACCTACGCACCGGCTTGCTCGACGCCGAAGCCTTAGTGAATGACATTGCTCTAGATCGTTATAGCTTTGTTCGTGATGCGTATCTGCAACGTCGTCAGTCGCTATTAAATAGTAAACTGCGTCACCCTAACGATGACGGCTACGGTGCTGATCTACCCGTATACGAAGACTTTGGTGATGATGACTTCGATGCTCCTGTCACCACAAACTAATCCCAAAAAAGGATGTCCTATGTTGTTAGCTAAACACTATTTTTCTGCGTTCTTGATGGCTTTTGCCTTGCTGGGCAGCTTCCATGCACATGCACAAAAAGTCGACCGCAAACAACCGCCTGCAGAGTTCATTGACGCAGTGGCCACTCAGGCGCTTGAGGCCGTTAAAAATGACGCAGCCGCTCAAAATGGCGATCGTGCTGCCATCAACGTATTGGTAGACCAATATGTTTTACCGTATGTTAACTTTGAAAAAACCACACGTTTAGCCACTGGCCGGCACTGGCGCCAAGCCTCTGCAGCGCAACGTGACGCCTTAGTTGAGGCCTTTAAAAATACCTTGGTTCGCACCTACAGCGGTGCGTTGGCTAACGTAGACAAACTCTCTTCTATCCAAGTCGGCCCCTTCCGTGGCGACCCTAACGCCGACGATGTCGTAGTGCGTACTACTATCATCCAAAACAATGGGCCTGCAGTAGGTGTAGACTACCGTATGGAGCAAACTCCAGACGGTTGGCTTATTTATGACCTAAACGTCGAAGGCATCTGGCTGATTCAAAACTATCGCAATCAGTTCTCCGAGGTAATCACACGTCAGGGTATAGACGGCCTCATAGACAGCCTAAACAAACAATCCATGCCAGTTCAAAACCCTTAACGCACTAACAGTACCATTAGGGTTTTAATCTAGCTCCTTTATAATAGAAGTCTGGCTCATGTTGGGCCAGATTTTTATTGTGTGCTTATGTCTGCCATCAAATTAGAAAACATATCTAAAATCTTTCCCCCTGAAAAAAAAGGCCTCTTCAGCCCCGCTGCAGGCTCAGGTTTTCAGGCGCTTAAAGACATCAATCTTACCGTCAACCACGGTGAGTTCTTTGGTTTACTCGGCCCCAACGGCGCGGGCAAAACCACCATGATTTCCATCTTAGCGGGACTGACACAAGCCACTACTGGCCACGCCAGTATTTGCGGCTTTGATGTGAAGTCAGACTACCAAAACTCACGTCGCGCTTTGGGCGTGGTGCCCCAAGAAATCGTTTACGACCCCTTTTTTAGCGTACGCGAAACCTTACGGTTGCAATCTGGCTACTTTGGTTTGCGTAATAACGACGATTGGATTGATGAAATCCTCCATCACCTAGGCTTAGCGGATAAAAGCGATACCAATATGCGATCGCTTTCCGGCGGTATGAAACGCCGTGTTCTGGTGGCTCAAGCCTTAGTACACCGCCCACCCGTCATTATTCTGGATGAGCCCACAGCAGGGGTAGACGTGGACTTACGTCGCAGTCTCTGGGAGTTCATTACCCGCTTAAATCGTGATGGGCACACTATTTTATTAACGACGCATTACCTCGAAGAAGCCGAGGCGCTCTGCAATCGTATTGCCATGCTCAAGTCAGGTGAAATTGTTGCCCTAGACACCACTGCGGCCTTGCTTCAGAAAGCGGATACAGACGACCTCGAAGAAGCCTTCGTCCGTATTATGCATGCTAAGAACTAACTATGACTGATACCACTACTACCAAGCACTGGGGAGTGCCCGAGTCCAGCCCGGCTGCTCCTACTACCGCCCCCAAGCTAGCGCCTCAGCCAGCCATGGGGTCGGGCTTTCCTACGCTTTTCAAAAAAGAATTGTTGCGGTTTTACAAGGTCGCTTTTCAAACGGTAGCGGCTCCCGTTCTAACGGCACTGCTGTATTTGTTGATTTTCGCCCATGTGCTTGAAGACCGCGTCCAGGTGTTCGGCTCCATTCCCTACACGGCTTTTTTGATCCCTGGCCTGATGATGATGAGCATGCTGCAAAATGCATTTGCGAATCCCTCTTCGTCATTAATCCAGAGTCGGATCACGGGTAACTTGGTTTTTATTTTGTTGCCGCCTCTTTCGCACCGTGAGATTTTCTTTGCCTACATACTCGCCGCTATTATCCGTGGTCTAACAGTAGGCGCCTGCATTTGGTTAGTCTCGCTCTTTTTTGTGCGTTTGCCCGTTGCCAACCCACTGTGGGTGATTGGCTTTGCCGTCTTATCTTGCGGTATTATGGCTACCCTAGGGGTGATCGCAGGTCTTTGGTCTGAAAAATTTGACCAATTAGCTGCCTTCCAAAACTTTCTCATCATGCCAGCGACCTTTTTGTCCGGTGTGTTTTACTCCATTCATAGTCTGCCCCCTTTCTGGCAAGCTGTGTCCCATTGGAACCCCATTTTCTATACCATTGACGGTTTCCGTTATGGTTTTTTTGCAGCCTCAGACGTTTCTCCGTGGCAAAGTCTTGCCGTGGTTGGCACGGTCTTTGTAGTGCTTTGCTTTGTATCACTACGCCTGCTTGCTTCAGGCTACAAACTACGGAATTAATATTATGTTGCCCACTCCAGAACTCGTACGTCAGTACATCAATGACAATCTAGCCTGTGAACATATCGAAGTCCAAGGCGATGGCTCCCACTTTGAGGCCGTTATTGTCAGCACCGCTTTTGAAGGCAAAAGCCGTATTCAACGTCACCAAGTGGTTTATGCTGCTCTAGGTGATCGCATGAAAAGCGAAATCCATGCCCTCTCAATGCGCACTCTTACTCCCGACGAATATAAGGCTTAATAATGGATAAATTACGCATCACCGGTGGCCAGAAACTGCACGGAGACATCACTATTTCTGGCGCCAAGAATGCGGCGTTACCTATT
>CANROS010000115.1 GCA_947632305.1 uncultured Paenalcaligenes sp.
GCCTCTATCAGCTGTTGCGCCGACTGATCCACCTCATAGTCGCCCAACGCCGTTTGACTCACAGCACTCGCTGCAATGGTGCCGCCTGTCGTAACAATAGCGACTCGTCTCAATGTAGACATGTGTTTTCCTAGAAGCTGGGCAGCAAAGCCAGTTGTTGCTGACTCACAAAGCGACGCGATTGCTGCGTCACTGGATCCGTAAAAGCAATGGCTCGGGCCAACAGTTGCAACGGCCGGCTAAAATCATCAGGCGCCAAATAAGGTTGCCCTGCCGGATAATAACTATCATTTAAAATGGGGCAGCCTAAGCCCAGCATATGACTGCGCAACTGATGTTTACGCCCGGTGGTAGGCCGCAAAATATAATGACTTAATGCACCCAAATGCGCGTCATACCAAGAATGAGCCACCGCAATATGCGTTTGGCTATTCGGTTCACCCTTTACCTCTTGCATCAAAAACTGGCCTTTGGGGGCCTCCAGACGGCTTTGATAAAGCAAAGGAAAAGACACCTTTGAATTGGTTGACGCGATGGCTTCGTATTCTTTGTCGATGAGCTGCTCTTCAAACAAGCGCTGATAGGTGCCCCGCAGGGTAGGCTGCCGACAAAATAACAATATGCCAGCCGTTTCCCGGTCTAAGCGGTGCAAGGGGGTAATGTTGGCATCGTTAAAGTGTTGACGCACTCGCACTAAGGCAGTTTGAGCTAAGTATTGCCCCCCTGGCGTAGTCGCCAAAAAATGGGGCTTATCCACAGCAATCAGTGCGTCATCCGCATACAAAACAGGCATCTCAAAAGGCACCACTACCTCGTTAGGCACATAGCGGTAATACCACAACCATTGATTCGGCTGATAGGGGGTGTGAAATTGCACCGGATGCCCTCCGCTGGTCACAATATCACCCTGCTCTAAGCGTTGTCTTAGGTCTTTTTCAGCTACGTGCTCGAAACGTTCAATTAAGAACTGCCCCATTTGTTGCCACGGCCCCAACGGCAACCAGACTCGACTGGGTGTGATCCCGTTTTTAACAGGCAAAGGGGCTACTAGCCCCTCTGTTTGCTTTGCAGCATTATGCATACGGATTTAAATGATTAAGCCGACTGCCCTGCTGCTAGGACAGGTTGCGGCTCAGTACGTAAACGTATACCTTGACGCCACCAAACGAAGCACAATAAGAGCAATGCCGGGAAGTAAATGAAATACTCGGAAGGTCGATTTGGATTGGGTTTATGCACAGCCACTACATCCCAACCCTGCTCCCAACCTGAACGACGGGCTTGGCTACCAAATCCCACACTAGAGATCTGTACCATATCACCAAACGCCATTATACCAATACCAGCATCGGCTAAACGTTTACGTCCCGCGGCCTCACCTGTCAAATCAGCCGCGTCCTCGGGTAAAGCAGCCAAAGGAACCCCTACCGTTTTACTGAGTTCATCCCCCTCGATGTTCATGCCCTCGATTTTCACAGCCAACGTTGCGTTTGGCTTGAGATTAGCTGCTACCGTATAGATATCAGAGGCAGGCTCAGCCAAATATTTAGGCTCTATGTGATTCATGAACCAATCTGGACGGAACATCATAAAGGTGACGAGTAAACAAATAGCGATCTCATAACCACGCGATTTCACACGCATCCAACCCATGGTAGCAGCCGCAAAAGCCAACGAGCCAATAATGGAGCCAGTCACTACAGCGATTAACTCGAAAGGCCCATCAATACCGATCAGTAACAACAACGGGTTGAACACAAACATAAAAGGCAGCACGGCAGTACGAAGTGCGTATTTGAAGCCCTGAATACCGATTTTTAATGGGTCTTCACGAGCAATGGCTGCTGCGGCAAAGGTGGCTAAACCCACAGGAGGTGTAATATCAGCCATCAAGCCGTAATAAAACACGAACATGTGTACAGCAATCAGCGGGATAATTAAACCGCTTTGTGCGCCTAGCTCTACAACTACAGGCGCCATTAGGGTTGCCATCAAGATGTAATTAGCGGTAGTCGGCATGCCTAGGCCCAACACCAAACACACCACTGCAGTAAAGCCCAACATAATGAGCACGTTGCCCATCGAAACCAGCTCTACAAAGGCCGTCATACGCAAACCTAAACCAGTTAGCGTAATCGCGCCCACAATCAAACCCGCCGTACCACACGCCAGCGCAATACCAATCATGTTACGAGCACCGGCTTGCAACCCAAAAACAGTGTCTTTTAAACCCTGTAAAAGAGGCTCTACGACCCCCTGCTTACGGAAAAAGGCCTGTAAAGGACGACGAGTCACCATCAACACCAACATACACATCACCGCCCAGAAAGCGGATAAGCCTGGGGATAGACGTTCAATGGTTAGGCTCCAGACCAACACCCCAATAGGTATTAAAAAGAACAAACCGGTGCGCACAGTAGGCCACACCTCGGGGCGTACGGGATCCGTCACACTAACGCTATCGGGAAGATCATCGTGACGCGCTGCCATACCCACCAGAGCCACATACAACACAACCAAGAGACTCACTAAAATCCCAAAGGAATGCTGCGGGAACAGTTGTTGTGCGCCCACTCCTATCCAGTAGATCAGACCCACCACAATCAGTGTGCCTGACACACCCATCCCTATTCGGCCTATTTTCTGCAGTGGTGTGCTTTCTCGGGCCGCCGCCTGCATGGGCTGAATACCCAATTTTAAGGCCTCAAGATGGACAATGTAGAACAAAGACACATAAGACAAAGCAGCCGGTAATAAAGCGTGTTTAATAATATCTGTGTAGGGAATGCCCACATACTCGATCATTAAAAAGGCCGCGGCCCCCATCACTGGAGGCATAATCTGGCCATCAGCAGACGAAGCCGTTTCAATCGCCCCTGCCCGCACCCCGCCATAGCCGGCGCGCTTCATTAGGGGAATGGTGAATATTCCTGTGGTTACTACGTTGGCAGTAGAAGACGCCGACACAATGCCATTCACTGCCGAAGACATCACCGCTACTTTGGCCGGGCCACCACGCAAATGCCCTAACAAGGAAAAAGACACCTGCATCATATAATTACCAGCGCCGCACTTATCCAATAAAGAACCCAGCATGACGAAGATAAAAATATAAGAAACCGAGACCCCTAATGCCACCCCAAAAACACCTTCGGTGGTGAGCCACATATGGGAAACCAAACGCTCAATAGAGGCTCCACGGTGTGCCAAGGCATCGGGCAACCACGGCCCAAGAAAAACATACAAGAGGACAAAGATCCCTAAAATAGCCATAGGGGAACCCAAGGCTCGACGCGTCGCCTCTAGGAGTAAAACAATACCGATGCTAGCAGCCACTACGTCCAAAGTGGTAGGGATACCTGGCCGCAGCGCGAGCTCGTTATAAAATAAGAACAAATACGAACCACAAAAGCCCGCAATTAAAGCCAGTACCCAGTCATAGATGGGAATGGTATTCCGATTCGATTTTTTAGTCGCAGGGAAAGCGACATACGCCAAGAACATGGCTATGCCCAAATGCAAAGAACGCGCTTCGGTGTCGTTGAAAATCCCAAAATGGAATTTAAAAGGCAGCGGCGAGGCATACCACAGTTGGAAAAACGCCCAGCATAAAGCCACTGCAAATACGATGGCGCCAAATAGGCCAGTCGTGTTCCGACCACCGCGGTCGACCTCATCAACCAGCTGTTGCAGATCTTGTTCTGTAGGCGTGGCTCTCATAATACATCCTTTCACAATTAGCCTATTGTTGCTAGGCAAGACGGGCCGCCCTTGTGAGGCAGCCCGTAGTTTACTTGTTGTTGCTGTGGTTTGACTCTGGAGGCCTTAAGCGATAAGGCCTTGAAATGAAGCAATATTAGAGTAGACCCTGTTCTTTAAAGAACTTTTCTGCACCTGGATGCAAAGGTGCGGACAAACCATTTTTAACCATGTCTTCTTTAACTAGATGGCCTAAGGCAGGATGCAAGCGTTTGAAATCATCGAAGTTGTTAAAAACAGCTTTTACGACTTCGTAGACCACATCATCATCGACGTCTTCAGAGGTAACAAAGGTAGCTAATACACCGTAAGTAGGAATATTGTCTGGGTTGCCAGAATACAAACCGCCCGGAATGTCTACCTGCGCATAGTAAGGGAATTTCTCTACTAGAGTCTCAACGGCCTCGCCGGTTAAAGGAACGAGCTTAGCGCCACATGTGGTGGTGGGGTCTTGGATATTGGCAGATGGGTGGCCCACGCCATAGAAGAAACCATCGACTTTACCGTCACATAAGGCTTGGCCGTGTTCATCAGGGCGCAGCTCGGAGGCTAAGGAGAAAAAACTGTTGTCGGTGCCCATGGCTGCTAAAAGCTGTTCCATGGAAGCACGTGTACCGGAACCAGGATTGCCCACGTTAAAACGTTTACCCTCAAGGTCGGTGAATTCGGTCACACCCGTGTCTTTGCCTACCACCACGGTGAATGGTTCAGGGTGAATAGAAAACACAGAGCGTAATTTTTTAAACTCGCCCGCATCGGCAAATTGGCCTTCGCCATTGTAAGCGTTGTAGCCCACGTCTGACTGCACCACGCCCAGGTCAAGTTCGCCCGCTTTAAT
>CANROS010000116.1 GCA_947632305.1 uncultured Paenalcaligenes sp.
GAAGGACCAGTTAAAGCATCGTGTGAACGACGCATGCCACGACGAGACGGGCTCTTTTTGTTTTGCTGAACAGCCATGATGACTCCTGTAAACAGAGCAGATCTTGTAATCGGCCCTGTAAATGAAAAATAAAATAAATTTACGATTTTTTAAGTTGGCTGAGGACGGCAAAAGGATTGGGCTTTTCGTCTTCGGCCTCTTCGTCTTGGATGACAAGCGCCTCGGGTAAATGAGGGCACTCTTCGTGGCGCGGAACGTAGGGCAAATTAAGAATGAGTTCGTCCTCGACCAACTCTAGGGCATTTAACTGGGTAGAACCCAATATGCGCTCTAGGGCGGCAGGGTCGTCCATATCTATGTCTAGCTCTAGTTCATTAGTTACCACTAAGATCTGAGTCGCGGCATCAACAGCGTAATCGAAATCTTGCATGCAACGCTGACAAGTCAGCACTACCAAGCCAGACAAGCGCACCTCTAGGAACTGCTGCCCAGCGCTATCAACGCTGCCCCGCACTGACCAACTAATAGTTTGGTCTTTTTGGGCAGGCAAGCCTTCCAGAGCTCGTTTGAAATCAGAAATCGGGCTTTGGGCCGCAAGAACTTCACCGTTGCGTGTAAACGCCGCAGTATCTATTAGATATTGTGTTGGCTGCAAGGCAAGTATTTCCAATAACGAAGAAAAAGGGAGATAATAACGCGATGACCTTTAGGTAGTCAAACACTTCACTCATTTTACACTACAAAGCAAGCATGCGTCTTATTCTGGCCTCTAGTTCTGTTTATCGTCGTCAACTTCTGGAACGACTGCGCCTTCCTTTTGAGGTTTTAGCCCCCAATGTGGATGAAACCCCTTTACCTTCTGAAGCCCCAGAACAGCTTGCACTACGGTTGGCTACACTTAAAGCCCAGACCATTGCCAAGCACTCTCCTGATGCACTCGTGATTGGGTCAGATCAAGTGGCCGCCTTGGGTACGCTTTGCCTAGGAAAACCGGGCAACCACACCCAAGCCGTAGCGCAGCTCAAGCAACTTCAAGGCCAACAAGTTATCTTTCACACCGCTTTATGCGTGGCACAAAACACACAGTTTCACACCGTAAATGTCAAAACCGTCTGTCAGTTCCGCCCCTTAAACGACATTGAAATAGAAAACTACTTAGCTTTTGAGCAACCTTACGACACAGCGGGTAGCGCTAAAGCAGAAAGCCTAGGCATTACCTTAATGCAATCCATGCAGTCAGACGACCCCACTGCCATTATAGGGCTGCCCTTAATTGAGCTATCACGCCTGCTCCGCACCTTTGGCGTTAACCCTCTTACCTCCTCGCTGGCTTAAATTTTTCGCCCATGTCCAACATCTTACATTTAATCCCCGTTCCTCTTGGTGACTCACCGAACGAAGCTTGGCTACCTCAGTCCGTGCAACAAACTGCTGCCCATTTACGTTGTTTTATTGTGGAAAATGCAAAAACAGCACGCGCTTTTTTAAAACAAATGGGAACGGATGCCCCCATCCAAGAAATCACGCTGTATCAACTCGATAAACACGGCACCTCTAAGCAACAAATTCAACAATGGCTTCAAAGCCCCGCAGCAGCCGAAGGCATTGGCCTCATGTCCGAAGCAGGCTGCCCCGCAGTGGCTGATCCAGGTGCCGCCGTGGTCGCCATGGCCCATGATTTAGGCTTTACCGTAAAACCCCATGTAGGGCCTTCCTCCATCTTGCTTGGCCTAATGGCCAGCGGTCTTGATGGGCAAAATTTTTGTTTTCACGGTTATGTGCCGCGCCAAACCGATGACCAAGCCCGCACGCTCAAACTTTGGGAACAACTCTCAAAGAAACAAAAACAATCTCAAATCTTCATTGAAACGCCTTATCGCAACCCTGGTTTGTTTGACAGTCTGCTTAAAACACTAGAGCCCTCTACCCGACTCTGTGTCGCCAGGGCCTTAACCACAACAGATGAATGGGTGCGCACACATACCGTCAGCCAATGGCGTAACCAGCCTGCTCCTGAACTTAACAAACACCCCACTCTCTTTTTATTCCAGGCTCATGCCTAAGCATCTACTTTATAGCGCCCTACTAGGGCTTAGCCTGCTTGTCAGCGCCTGCAGCACCCCACAGTCTGTCAGCAGCTACTCCGTCAACACCGACCACGAAGCCACGAGCCAAAGCAGCCGCGTTCGTCAACTGGTCATCCACTACACCTCCAGCCCATTCGAGGACGCTCTGAAAACACTCACTCAGGGTGAGGTCAGTAGTCACTATTTAATTACGGATGCCTCTCAACCTGAAATCTATCGCTTGGTAGATGATAACCGCCGCGCTTGGCATGCCGGCCTCAGTGAATGGCATGGTCAGCCAGATATAAACACTAGCTCTATAGGCATAGAATTGGTCAACGCGGGACGTTTAAGCCCCAACGAATGGGCCAGCTATACCCCTGCCCAAATCGACGCCCTAATCGCTTTGCTGCAAGACCTCGTTCTACAACACAACATTTCACCTGAGAACATTGTGGGTCATAGCGATATCGCCCCACAGCGTAAGGTAGACCCAGGCCCTTTATTTCCTTGGGAGCAACTGGCTCAAGCCGGCCTAGGGATCTGGTTCGATCCAGCCACCGCCCAACATTTCGGCGACTACTATGCAGCTGAAGGCTTACCTAGTGCTCTAGACACCCAAGTCTTACTACAAAATTTAGGCTACAGCATTAGCACTGATGGTAGGTGGGACCAAGCCTCTAGAAACGTCCTAATCGCTTTTCAAATGCGTTACAGACCCGCTCTTTACGACGGCATGCTTGATCCTGAAACGGCAGGAATTTTACGCGCACTGCAGCCCACCTCTGCCAACGCTCTTTAGCCCCTGCTGTCTGCCCATAAAAAAGCAGGCCTTTAATAAGTAAAGGCCTGCTTTTTACCATCCAGCACAACAAGTTAGTCTTGCAGCCTTCTAAAAATCCAATCGTGCATTTCAGGCACAGAGGTCACAATCGCCGTAGGTTCTGATTTTTCCAAGGTGGGCACATCATGAGCACCATAGGTCACAGCCAAACAGTCCATGCCAGCATTATGCGCCATGTAAGTGTCATGCGTAGTATCACCCACCATCAACACCTGCTCCGGTTGTAAGTCCAGCTCCCACAAGATCTCTTGCAGCATTAACGGATCCGGCTTACTACGCGTTTCATCAGCACAGCGTGTGGTATTGAAATAATGCGCTAAATCCACCACTTTTAAGACACGGTCCAAACCCATACGGCTTTTTCCTGTGGCCACACTAATGGGCACGACTCGGCCACGTAACTCGTCCAACATAGCTACGGCACCATCAAACATTTTAATCGTGGCATCTCGTTGAAAAAAATGGTGACGATAGCGCTCTAAAAACTGTGGCATTTGGTCGGCGGTTAACTCAGGCACTGCCTTATACAGACCGCTTTCTAGCGATAAGCCAATAATCCAACTCGCTTGCATTGCAGGCGGCACTGGCAAGCCTAAATCAGCACTGGCTAGTTGAATGGACTCAATAATGGAGTGTGTGGAGTCCATTAACGTGCCGTCCCAGTCAAAAATTACCGCCTCGTAGTGTTTCAACGTTGTTTCTCCAAAGTATCAATAATTTGTGTACAAGCCAGAGGTAAAGGGGCTTCGAGCTCTAACCACTGCTCGGTGATGGGGTGACGCATCCGCAAACGCGCCGCGTGCAAAAACATACGTTTAAAGCCCCATTGGGCAAACTGAGCTCGCACTGCATCTGAACCGTATTTATCATCGCCTACAATGGCAAAGCCTTCGTTGGCGAGGTGCACTCGAATTTGATGAGTGCGCCCTGTTTTTAGCTCAGCCTCGACCAAACTATAAGAGCCAAAACGCTTTAAGAGGCTAACAATAGTGTGAGCTGATTTGCCCTGAGGATCTACACGCACTCGTCGCTCGCCTGAAGCCGTCAGCCAACGCAGCAAAGGCGCTTTAATATGCTGCCTGCTATTCACCCAATCGCCTTCGACCAAAGCCTGATAAAACTTGTCTACCTGACCCTCTCTAAACATATCATGAATGGCAACCAAGGACCGTCTACGCTTAGCAATGATCAATAAACCCGAGGTGTCTCGATCCAATCTATGGCCTAGCTCTAACAGCTTTTGCTCAGGCCTAGCTGCCCGCAGCTGCTCAATCACCCCAAATGACACCCCACTGCCCCCATGCACGGCGACTCCTTCGGGTTTATTGATGACCAATAGGTAATCGTCCTCGAAGACCACGGGAAATACCGCTGGCGGGACCGGTGGCGCCACATCAGGGTCCGGCATGCGCATGGGCGGAATTCGCACCACATCGCCTAACTCAAGCCGGTATTCGTTTTTCACGCGCCCTTTATTGACTCGAACCTGGCCGCTACGAATGGCCTTATAAATGTGGCTTTTAGGCACACCTTTACATTCTCTCACTAAGAAGTTATCGAGTCTCTGGCCAGCCCATTCCTCACTTATTTCTAGTATCCGTACCTGCGGCATGGTCTTTTTCACTGCTAATGGTTTTCTCATACTCAA
>CANROS010000117.1 GCA_947632305.1 uncultured Paenalcaligenes sp.
GACTACAAACTCATCGACCAGTCCGCCGCCGAGATCGTGGATACGGCCAAGCGCACCGGTGCTGTAGTTCGTGGCCCTGTACCTCTACCTACACGTATTCGTCGCTACGACATTTTGAGCTCCCCTCACGTCAACAAAACTGCACGTGACCAGTTCGAAATCCGCACCCATCAGCGTCTAATGGACATCGTTGACCCAACTGATAAAACAGTTGATGCTTTGATGCGCTTAGATCTACCTGCTGGTGTAGACGTAGAAATCGCACTACAGTAAAAATACTTAACCGCGTAGCTCTTACGAGGTTATGAAAACCGAATACTTCAGTGTATTCGGTTTTTTTTTGCTTAGTGTTTAGGGATGGTTTCTTGATTTAATAAGGCAGCAACATCAGCAGCCGCTTGTGCCATTACCGCCCGATATGACAGCAGTTTGCTTAAATCTGTACGAGCGGAGACCGAATGGCAAGCAACAGTGGCTAGCACCTTAGATTCTTGTTTAGGGTCAAAAATAGGCACAGCCAAGGCCACCATGCCTTTAACGAACTCTTCATTATCAATACCAAAGCCTTGACGCTTAATGTGCTCTAGTTCTTTTTTTAAAAGTTGAACGTCGGTGATGGTGTTTTGAGTGAAGGCATTAAGGTCTAAGCGATTTAAATAAGATTTTTGTTCCATGAGCGCTAAATGAGCCAAGAACAATTTGCCACTGGCGGTGCAGTGCAGGGGCACAGGGGTATTGGGTTGCACATACAATTGCAGGCTCCAAGGCGCCGAGCTTTCTTCGCGTACTAAATAACGCACCGAGTCTTCCGCTAAAATAGTCAGATTGCAGGACTCATTAATTTTAATAACTAGCTTTTTTAAAATGGCACGCGCAGAGTTTGCAAAGCGAGTGGACTTTAACGCGTTGGCACTGAAGCGCAGGGTGCGAGTCGCTAAGGTATAGCCCAAGTGATCGGGTAAACGAATTAAAAAACCAGCTTGGCAAAGGCTTTGTAGGTGGCGTATTAAACTGCTTTTGGGAATACCTGTATTGAGCATTAACTCATTGATCCCTTGCGGTTCAGGGGTATTGGATAAGGCCTCAATAATTAATAATGCTCGTATGGACCCTAGATTGGTACTCATGGTGTGTCTCCGTAAAGGCTGTTTTTTTTATAAATAGCCTATAGGGTATATGGAAATTGGCACTAATGTGAAACACTTGGTTCCGTTAATGGTTTTTTTAGCGCAAACCCTATAGGTATCAAGCCTTTATCTCCTTACATTACAAGAATAAAAAAGGAGAAAGGCAATGCAAGAACACTATGATTACATCATTGTAGGGGCTGGTTCAGCGGGTTGCGTTTTGGCAAATCGTCTCAGCGAAAATGGTAAATACACGGTCTGCTTAATTGAGGCGGGGCCAGCTGATAAAAATATGTGGATTCATATTCCTATTGGGTATGGTAAGACCATGTTCAATAAAGAGTTGAATTGGGGCTTTGAGACAGAGGCTGATCCCCATATGAACCAACGTCAGTTTTATTGGCCACGAGGCAAAACACTGGGTGGTTGTAGCTCCATTAATGGTTTGATTTTTATTCGAGGTCAAAAAGAAGACTATGACCGCTGGGGCAATTTGGGTAATAAGGGCTGGAGCTGGGATGAGTGCTTACCGTATTTTCGTAAGCTAGAAAATAATGATTTACCGGCTTCAGATACCCGAGGTAAAGAAGGGCCGCTAAGTGCCACTTCTATTCCTGCGAACCATGAATTAGTGGATGCATTTATTAACTCGGCTCAAGCTGAGGGCATACCTAGAACTAACGACTTTAATTCCGGTGATCAGTTTGGGGTGGGGTACTATCAGCTCACAACTAAAAGTGGTTTACGTCAATCTACCGCAGTGGCGTATTTACGGCCGGCGCAACAACGCCCTAATCTCACCATAAAAACGGAACATTTAGTGCATAGAGTTCTGTTTGAGAACAACAAAGCGGTGGGTATAGAGCTCAGTCATAAACAAGATGCTAAAAAAACGATTCGTGCGAATAAAGAAGTCATCTTGAGTGCGGGAGCCATTCAAAGCCCGCAGCTACTCTTATTGTCGGGGATAGGCCCAGCAGAACAGTTATTAAAAATGGGCATTTCTGTTCAAAAAAATCTACAAGGGGTTGCCGAAAATCTGCAAGACCATTTACAGCTACGTTTAATTTACGAAGTGGCCAAGCCAATTACGAATAATGATCAATTAAGAAATATTTGGGGCAAAAGTAAGATAGGTTTGCAGTGGTTATTAACCCGATCAGGCCCATTGGCTATTGGCATTAATCAAGGCGGTGCTTTTTGTTATGCCTTGCCTGATGAGGCCAAAACGCCTGATGTGCAGTTTCATTTTGGCACTTTGTCTGCAGATCAAGCGGGTGGTCAAGTGCATCCCTTTTCTGGTTGCACCATATCAGTGTGTCAGTTGCGTCCAGAGTCCAGAGGCTATATGCGTTTGAAAAGCACAGATCCCAGTCAAGCAATGGCGATTCATCCGAATTACTTAAGCACCGATTTAGACAGAAGAACAGCCATTGCTTCGGTGCGCTTGGCGCGACGTATTGCCAGCACAGGTCCTTTAGGCGATTTGCTGGTGCGAGAGTATCGTCCAGGGCTAGACCAAGACAGCGATGAGCAAATTTTAGAATTTTGTCGTAATTATGGTGCTACTATTTTTCACCCATCCGGCACAGCCAAAATGGGCGTAGCTAGCGATGAAATGGCAGTGGTGGATGAAAAACTACGTGTGTATGGAGTGGAGGGCCTACGAGTAGTTGATGCTTCAATTATGCCTACTCTGGTGTCGGGTAATACCAATGTGCCAGTAGTCATGATTGCAGAAAAAGTAGCGGAAATGATATTAGAAGAGCATAAAAAACAAGAGACTCATTCATCTGAGTACGATGCCGTTGCCTGAAAGGCACAAAAAGGAGACAAATAATGGAAGCTGATAAAAAACAAGAGGTGCACCGAGTTATTAGGGCCTCGGTGATAGGGGCCACGATTGAATGGTATGACTTTTTTTTATACGGAGTGATGGCAGGTTTAGTCTTTAATAAGCTGTATTTCCCTAGTGATGATGCATTTGTAGGCACGATGTTGGCGTATGCAACATTTGCGATTGGCTTTGTAGCTAGGCCTTTAGGCGGGATTATTTTTGGCCACATTGGCGATAGAGTCAGTCGCAAAGGGGCCTTGATCGCCACGCTGATTCTAATGGGCGTGTCGACGTTTGTGATTGGGCTGATTCCTTCGTATGAAACGATCGGAATCTGGGCTCCTATCCTCTTGCTGGTTTGTAGAATTTTACAAGGGATTGGTTTAGGCGGCGAGTGGGGTGGTGCCGTATTGATGGCGTATGAGTATGCCCCTAAGAACAAACGCGGCTTGTATGCGTCTTGGCCTCAAGTGGGCTTGGCATTAGGTTTGTGCTTGGCTTCAGGTGTGGTGGCGTTGTTAACTGCGGTATTAAGCCCAGAAGCCTTTTACGCTTGGGGTTGGCGTGTGGCTTTCTTGCTATCAGCGGTGTTAGTAGGTGTGGGCTTATACATACGTGTAGCCGTTAAAGAAAGTCCTGAGTTTGAAAAAATGAAGGCCAATAATGCGGAAAACAAGCAGCCGTTTATCAGCATGATCAAAAACTACCCAGGCAATATTTTGCGTGGGATGGGGGCTCGTTATATTGATGGCGTTTTCTTCAATATCTTTGGTGTCTTTAGTATTAGTTATTTAAGCAATGATCTAGGGATGGATAGAACTACGGCATTGACGGGGGTGTTGATTGCTTCGTTGGTGATGTGTTTTAGTATTCCCTTATTTGGAGCCTTATCCGATAAAGTGGGCCGAACCAGAACCTATTTTTGGGGTTCCTTAATTACAGGGGTTTCTGCTTTCCCTGCTTTGTACTTGATGACCGCAAATGTGGATAACGTGATGCTGGTGTGGCTCTCAATTATTGTGCCTTTTGGGATTTTATATGCCTCGGTGTATGGCCCCGAAGCCGCCCTATTCTGCGAGCTTTTTGATACAGATGTCAGATACACCGGTATTTCGTTTGTGTATCAGTTCTCTGGTATTTTTGCCTCCGGTATTACGCCTATGATTGCCACTGCTCTATTGCACGCGAATGATAATCAGCCTTGGTATGTGGCAGCGTATGTGAGCGTAGTAGGGGTGATTTCCGCTCTGAGTGCTTGGTCTATTAAGCGCTCTAAAAGCAAACAAAAACAGAGCACAGATTCTTATGGCCAGGTAAAGCTAAAAGAAGCGTAGTGTGAAATAACGGATGCCGTTTTTAAGACCGAGGTGTTATGCCTCGGTTTTTTTATCTAGGTCTAAAAAATTACGCTTGTTATAATTTGAGGTCTAATGATATGGAACATGAGCGCTCAGCGTGGGGTTGAACTGAGCGTAGCCACCCAGAAGTAGTCCAATGACAAATCAGAGGAGCAACCATGAGGTATCCATTATTTAGGCATTCACTTTTTTTC
>CANROS010000118.1 GCA_947632305.1 uncultured Paenalcaligenes sp.
GTCGGCATTCTAGTTAGTGCACTCTCCTTTAGCTGGGCTATCTCAGCCCTAGTCATAGGCAAGCTTTCTGACAGTTTAGGCAAAAGAAAACTACTACTCGTTCTTTCGACCATTGCTTTTTCGTTATGCTCATTTCTCAGTGGTTTAGCTAGCTCTTTTGCCTTTCTGTTAGCTACACGATTACTCATGGGTGTCGCGGAAGGTGGCGTTCTACCCATTAGCCATGCCATGGTAGCCTCTGAGGTCCCTGCAGAGCGTCGAGGCTTAGCCCAAGGCATTACGCAAAACTTTGGCTCAAACCTATTAGGGTCTTTTGTCGCTCCTGTACTACTTGTCTCTTTTGCTAGCTACTTTGGTTGGCGCGAAGCTTTTTTTCTCGCTGGTATCCCAGGTTTAGTTTGCGCCGCGCTCATGTGGTTTTATCTGGACGAGCCTGCTTCTTTAAAAAAATCACAAAAACAAAGCGCTTCTGTTAGCACGCTCAGCGTTTTAAAAGACCGTAACGTACAAATATGCGTTGCTCTTAGCATCTTGCTTGTGTCCTACCTCGTCGTTTGCTGGGTGTTTATGCCTCTCTACTTAACCCAAGTCAAAGGGGTGTCTCCAACCAGCATGGGCTGGCTAATGGGCACGCTAGGGGTCTCTGCCACATTGGGTAGCTTTATCATCACAGGCCTATCAGATCGCTTTGGTCGCCGCCCTCTTTTAATTCTCATGCCTTTAATTGGCGTGATCTTGCCACTCGGGGCTCTCTACTTCACTGGTTCTGTTTGGGTGCTAGCCATTATTTTCTTCTTTGGCTGGGGTTTTAACGGCACACTGCCACTTTTTATGGCCACCGTTCCCTCTGAAAGTGTAGATCCGCGATTGGTAGCTACCGCCTTAGGACTGAGTATGGGTGCAGGTGAACTAATAGGTGGTGTGCTCTCACCCTTTTTAACGGGTATGTTAGCCGACCAATTTGGCCTGCAATCTGCGCTTTGGTTAATGTTTGCCTTAGCTCTTCTCGCTAGTCTCTGTGCATGTGGACTACGAGAAACCGCACCATCTCGTCTCAAAACCCTCGCGCAAAACGCTTAAACACGTACCTTATTTTTACTACACAACAATGACTAAACTGGAGCAAATCATGAGTAAAGCCGCTACTGCCACAACCAAAAAAGACAAAGATAATGACTACCGTATTGTGCAAGTTCCCGAACTTTTATCGCACCGTATCGCTGAATGGGGCGTAGAAGGTGGATATATCAATCGATCAGAGGAAGAAAGCCCTTGGATTCCTTTCGGCGACAACGCAGCCATCCGCCATTTGGCCTTTGATGTGCGCAACAACGTGTACTGTAATATCTTATGGATTAAGTCCCCAGGCATGATTGGTACCCATAAACACCGTGGTATGGTTTGGGCAATTGGTCTAGAGGGTAGCTTCCGCTACCTAGAATACGACTGGGTCTGTGAACCAGGCGACTTCATCACGGAATTACCTGGTACAGCTCATACGTTAGTTACTGACCACCCCGATGGCATGAAAGCCTTATTTTGGATGCAGGGTGCCAATGAATTCTATGACTCTGAGGGAAACTTCTTAGAAACACTGGATGTGTTTTGGTTCATTGATCACTACCAAAGTTATTGCGAAAAACACGGTCTCCCTATCAATAAAAAACTATGGATCTAAGCACTCCTATGTCTTTCCTAGATACGTTTTCTGTTAAGGGTCGTACAGCACTTGTGACTGGTGCAGCCTCGGGGCTGGGGCTGGCCTATGCGGAAGCACTCGCTGAAGCAGGTGCTAGCGTAACCTTAACTGACATTAACGAAGCAGCGTTGGTCCAAGAAGGCCAAAGGCTCTTACAAAACGGTTGGCAAGTGCGCTGGGCGGTACTCGATATCACCGATCGCCATCAAACACAGCAAGTTTTTGATGACCATCTACACCGCTATGGCGGACTAGATATTGTGTTTGCTAATGCTGGAATTGATACCGGACAGGGTTTCTGGAACCCCGAAGGCTATAGGAACGAGCAAGGACAAGTCGACACCTACGACCCAGAAACATGGGATAAAAGCATTCAGGTCAACTTAACTGGCCCCTATAACACCATACGCCAGGCCGTTCGCTGCATGAAAAGCACGGGTAAAGGTGGCTCGATTATAGTGACCTCATCGAATGCAGCCGTAATGTGTGGGCCCATCGTCGGTCTACCCTATATGCCAGCCAAAGCTGGCCTAGCTCATATGGTACGTCAATTGGCCCTAGAGCTTGCCGAGTTCAATATTCGGGTCAATGCTATTGCCCCTGGTCCTTTTGTCACAAATATTGGAGGGGGTTGGCTTAAGAACAATCCCCAAGCCCGCGAAGCCTGGGACTCTAAGGTTCCCTTAGGTCGTGTGGCAGAGCCTAAGCAAATTAAACCACTTGCGCTGTATCTTGCCTCTGATGCCTCTGACTACATGACAGGGGCTCACTTGGTCATTGATGGCGGCATGTCTTTGGGGAGTATCCTATGATGCAAGCAGCTATTTTTGAAGGCTTCGGCAAACCATTGCGGGTAGAGAAAATCCCTGCCCCCACTCCTGCTAGCGATGAAGTCATTCTAGCCGTCAAACGCTGCGGTATCTGTGGCTCGGATTTACACATGACCGAAGACCCCACCTTTAACCTGCAGCCCGGTAGCGTATTAGGCCACGAGTTTGCAGGAGAGGTCATCGCTCTAGGTAAAGACGTCACCCATCTAAAAATAGGGCAACAGGTGGCTGTTATGCCTTATCACAGTTGCGGTCACTGTGCTCAATGCCTGGCCCGTAATCCCGCCTGGTGCTCGGAAATGGCGCTAATGGGCGGCGGTTATGGCGAATTTGCCGCCGTCGCAGCCCGCCTTTGCATCCCCTTGCCCGCTGAGACCGACTTTGAGACGGGAGCTTTGGTGGAACCTCTGGCTATTGCTTTGCACGGCGTTAGAAAATCAGGCCTTCAGCCAGGACAAGACATTATTGTCTACGGTGCTGGCCCAATCGGTTTAGCCGTCGTATTTTGGGCACGCCGCTTTGGGGCCAGAAAAATCATTGTAGAAGACATCAAACCAGAGCGCGCAAATCAGGCGTTGGAACTAGGCGCCAACCATTTTGTTTGTGCACCGCACCTGCCTACAGAAACCACTGCTGCCAAGCTAGGCAACCAAGGGGCCGATATTGTGTTTGACTGCGCTGGCGTCCCCGGCCTCATTACACAATCTATCCCCCTATTACGCCCCCAAGGCACCTTGCTTATTCTAGGCCTATGCACAAAACCTGACAGCTTTATCCCTTTTGATGCCCTATCCAAAGAGCTGCGCATTCAAACCGCCGTCTTTTTTAACCAGCAAGAATATGAATCAGCATTAGATATGCTAATGGCTATGCCTGCTTTAGTAGATATTTTTATTAATAAACGCACCTCTTTACCCACCTTGCCCGCGTTATTTGAAACACTCAAATCGAACTCCCCCTACTGCAAAGTCATGATTTGTCATGAGCATTAAATGGGGTGGGGGCACCCCATAGGGGTGCTCCCGCCTCAGCAGCTTCTTGTTACCTTGTCTTCGCTAAACCCTAATAGCTTGCAGCTCCTTAATAAGGCGCCAACTCCCTGACGCGTAAAAGCCCCTGCCACATAAAACTGATCAATGTATCTATTGGGCTGGATAGCGGCATACCCAAAATACGAAACCGAACCACCTCACCTGCCCCCTGAATGGGCTTATTTCATTATTCATTACTGCTTTTTCCTCCAAGAAAAGCAATTTAAAAAGCAATCCACCCTCTACTCTTATTTATTATTACTGTCTGGGTTCAACAATCTGCCAATAAGCAGCAAGTTAACGAGTGAACGGTTCAGCGCGGAATGAGCGCAGCGAATGAGCACTGCCTAGTGAACGCGTTAACTCGCTGCGATTGACCTTTTGACTCAGGCCTACATAACTCACCCAGTGTGGGCGGACAAAATAATTGGGAACTAAATTTTGTTACTGATCATCGACTAGTTAATTAGCTAGTCTATTTTCAACAACTAACACAATTCAGTTTTTGGTTTAGTTTGCTTGTCGCAACACTTCTCCATTAAATATCCCACTAAACTCATCAATGCCGAGGTATTAGCACGATAGCGCTGAAACCGCCCTTCTTGCTCTACATGGACAAGACCAGCGTGTGTCAGAGTCTTTAGATGAAAAGATAGATTAGTCGGAGGAATAGCCAACTGTAGGCTGATTTCTCCGGCCACTAAACCATCGTCACCAAACTGCACCAATAGCTTCACAATATCAAGCCTCAGCTCGGAAGCTAAGGCATCAAATTTACTGACCGCCTC
>CANROS010000119.1 GCA_947632305.1 uncultured Paenalcaligenes sp.
GATTTTATTCATTACGAAGCCGCTGCCACCATCCCCAGCACCTTTTTCACCGTGTATTACGCGCTCAAACAGCTGGCTCAACTGGAGGCGGGTGAGCGCATTCTCATCCATGGTGCTGCCGGCGGCGTGGGCATAGCGGCCATTCAACTGGCCACCCATTTAGGCGCAGAGATCTACGCTACGGCTAGCTCACCAGAAAAACGCGATTTCCTGCGTTTAATGGGCGTTAAACACATTTATAACTCACGCTCTTTGTCATTTGCGGATGATATCTTGCACGATACCCAAGGCCAAGGGGTAGATGTGGTGCTGAACTCCTTAGCGGGCGAAGCGATTAACCGTAACCTTCAAATACTGCGCCCCTTTGGCCGCTTTTTGGAGCTAGGCAAACGCGATTTCTATCAGAACTCACGCATTGGTCTACGCCCTTTCCGCAATAACATCAGTTATTTTGGAATCGACGCTGACCAACTCATGCAAGCCAAACCCGCCTTAACGCGCCGCTTGTTCCGCGAAATGATGGAGCTGATGGCCACTGGCCAACTCGCACCTTTGCCTTATAAAGCGTTTGATGCCAATCACATTGTAGAAGCCTTCCGTTACATGCAGCAGGCCCGTCAAATTGGCAAAATCGTAGTCACCTACGAGCAACCCTTGCGTCAGGTCCATACTGCCCCGTTGCCAAGCCAATTAGAACTCAACCCCAACGCGACCTACGTAGTCACCGGTGGCTTAGGTGGTTTTGGCTTGCGCACAGCACAATGGCTAGTAGAGAAAGGGGCACAGCATTTGCTCTTGCTCAGTAGACGTGGCGCACAAAGCACAGAAGCCACCGAAGCCCTAGCCCAGTTCAAAGCCCAACACATAGATGTGCATGCTTTGGCCTGCGACGTTACCCAAGCCGACTCGGTACAAGCTGCGTTTGACTATGCGGCCCAACACATGCCGACCATCAAAGGGATTGTGCATGCGGCAACGGTCATTGATGATGCGCTTATTATTAATATGTCTGCCGAGCAAATTCGTCGAGTTTTAGAGCCTAAAATACTGGGCGCTTGGCACCTACACGAACAAAGTCTGGCCTTAACAGAACCTTTGGACTTATTTGTGGTGTACTCGTCGGCAACCACTTTATTTGGCAACCTTGGCCAAAGTAATTACGTGGCGGCCAACCACTGGCTAGAAGCCCTCATGGGATTGCGCTTGCAACAAGGCTTAGCAGCCACCAATGTGCGCTGGGGTGCCATTGACGACGTGGGCTTTTTAGCACGTCATGATCAAATCAAAGAAGCCCTTAAAGACCGCATGGGGGGTGCTGCGCTGCCAGCCAGCCTCGCCCTGCGCGCCTTAGAAAGCATGTTGGTCCATCAACAGTCTCATTTAGGCGTCATGGAATTAGACTGGAATGCACTGGATCGCTTTTTACCTAGCGCCAACAGCCCTAAATTTAGTGCGCTGGCACACCTCGCCTCGGACACAGACCACGACGGACACCGCGAAGACTGGGCCGAACTCATTAACACCATGAGTCCCACCGAACTCCAAGAGCACGTCATCCATGTCATCAAAGTTGAGGTCAGCGAGATTTTACGTTTACCCATTCCCCGCATTGATGCCCAACAATCTATTTACGATATGGGTTTGGATTCCTTACTGGGGGTAGAGCTGGTCTTAGCCTTAGAAAATCGCTTTGGCGTGCGCATCCCGGTCATGTCGTTAAGTGAAAGCCCCACCATTGAACGCTTGTCTTTAAAGCTGATTGAGCTGCTGCAAGGCGCCCAAACAGAGAGCAGTCTAAGCAGTGAAATTCAACTTTTAGCGGCCCAGCACAACATAGACGTCAGCCAAGAAACCATTGATCAAACAGCAGAACAACTTGAAGCTGAACTGCAACAACCCAGTAGCCGTAATTTGCATTAATCATGACTGACACCAGCAAAAAGGCCGGCTTAGCCGGCCAACTAAAGCAAAAACTGATCCAACAAGGACTAGAGCGTAAATTAAAAAATACGCACCAACTGCCCTTAAAGGATCGGGTTCAGCAAAAAATCAGCGCCCACATCCCTGAAAAGTACTATCGCTTCCATTTGTTGCCCGAATACCAACAACTGCGCATCATGAACCAAGGGGCGCAGCGACTGGGCGTAAGCAGTCCTTTTTTCAAAGTACACGATGGCAGTGCCGGCGCCAGCAGTCTGATTCAAGGGCAGTCTTACCTAAATTTTTCCAGTTATGATTATCTAGGCATGGCGCAACACCCCGAGGTGCGCGAGGCCGCCAAAGCCGCCATTGATCACTACGGCACCAGCGTATCGGCTAGTCGCATTGTGTCGGGCGAACGCCCCATTCACCGCGAACTAGAGCAACGTATTGCCCAAACCTATGGCTGTGATGACGCCCTCGTTTTTGTTAGTGGGCATGCCACCAACGTTTCCACCATCGGGCATTTGTTTAATCCTCGTGATTTGGTCCTGCACGATGAGCTCATCCACAACAGTGTATTGCAAGGCATTCAGCTCTCTGGGGCGCATCGCTTGCCCTTTAAGCACAATGACTGGAGCCATGTAGCACAAATCCTCGAGCAACAGCGCCATCAATTTGAAAAGGTCCTAATCGTAGTCGAAGGCCTCTACAGCATGGATGGCGACTACCCCGATCTGGCCGAGTTCATTCGTCTCAAGTACGAACACCATTGCTTTTTAATGGTGGACGAGGCGCACTCCTTTGGGGTGATGGGAGCCACGGGCAAAGGCCTATCTGAGCATTTAGGCCTCAACCCACGTGATGTGGATATTTGGATGGGCACCTGCAGCAAAGCCTTAGCCAGCTGCGGCGGCTTTATTGCTGGGGAGACGGCGCTTATTGAGCATTTACGTTGTTTGGCCCCGGGGTTTTTATACAGTGTGGGTTTAGCTCCTGCTTTGGCTGCCAGTACGTTGAAAGCGCTGGAGAAAATTCAAGCCGAGCCTGAACGGCTGCGGCGCCTGCAACATAATAGTCAGTATTTTCTACGGCAAGCGCAAGCGGCGGGTTTGAACACCGGTTTGGGCCAAGGCTATGCGATTGTGCCGGTGATTGTGGGTAGCTCTATTAAGGCAGCGCAGTTGTCGGCGCAGTTGTTTGATTTGGGGATTAATGTGCAGCCGATTTTGTATCCTGCGGTGCCTGAAGCTCAAGCGCGACTGCGGTTTTTTATTAGTAGCGAGCATTCAGAAGAGGATATAGATAGGGCTGTGTTGGCGTGCAAGGGGCTCTTGTAGGCGTTTTCCATTGATGTTTTGGTGGCTGGTTTTTTATTGGGCTGGTTTTTTATTGGGCGCTGCGGTGTTCATGGGTTCGCTAGGCAGTGCTCGCTCCGCTGCGCGCTGAACCGCTCACCCAAGAACACCTCCGCCCCCAGTTAAGGGTGAAGGCCCTCCTGATCCGGGCCATGGCTTGATTTGTAGCTTCAGTCTTGACCCTGCCTCATTTCCACAGACAGTCAGAAGATGGTACTTTCATCGTAAAGGAGAGTGGATATGAGTCGAAAAAACAAACCTGCACGCCGCTATGCAGAAGAGTATATAAAAGAAGCGGTTCGTCTAGCGCAGAGCTTAGGCACCCCTGAGGCAGCAGAGCGTTTGGGTGTTCCCTATGCCACTTTAGGTGGTTGGCGTCGTCGTAGTGAAGCCAAGGAGCCACCTGAACTCGTTAATCTAAGTGCTCAGCAGCCTATTACCGTCAAACTCTCTGCCTCAGAGCTAGAAGCGGAAAACTTGCGCTTAAGAAAAGAGCTAGCCGATGCCCGCTTGGATTTAGAAATACTGGGAAAAGCCACGGCGTACTTTGCCAAGAGGTCACGGTAAGGTACGCCTGGATTGAGGCACAACGTCTGCGGTATGCGGTTTGGCGTTTATGTC
>CANROS010000120.1 GCA_947632305.1 uncultured Paenalcaligenes sp.
ATGGGCAAGATCACGGGTCGTTCAGATGATATGCTGATTATTCGTGGGGTTAATCTTTTTCCAACTCAGGTCGAAGAATTAATCTTAGATATCCCCGAACTAGCAGCTCAATACCAATTAGTGGTATCACGCAATGGTAATATGGACGAATTAGAAGTCCTAGCTGAAATTCGTTCAGATTATGAGCATTTTGATCAAGATCGTCGCGATGCCCTCATTGCGCGTCTGCGTCAATCCATCAAAAATCGCATTGGCGTCACAGCGCGTGTGCAGTTGCGTGATCCGGGTCAGGTAGAGCGCACCGTTACAGGCAAGGCTCGCCGCGTCGTGGACCTACGTCAAAAACCCTAGTCTTAGCCTGCGGTTAAGCCAGATAATCGGCCGATATGTGAATCATCGCATATCGGTTTTTTTGTACATGCGGGTTATGATGGTGGTTTGAATAAAATGATGGAGTCAGCATGTCTAGTATTGCTGGTATAGGCACAGATATTATTTATGTCTCTCGTATCCAAGCGTCTTATGATCGTTTCGGAGCACGTTTTCTCCAGCGTATATTGGGCGCGCAAGAACAACAGATTTTTCTGCGGCGTTATGCTCGAGACCCCCGTCGTGGCATTCGTTTTCTTGCGACTCGTTTTGCTGCTAAAGAGGCTTTTTCCAAAGCCATAGGTTTAGGGATGCGCATGCCCATGGTGTGGTCCCGTATGCAAACAGTCAATGCACCCAGTGGCAAGCCCATGGTGGTCCTGAGCCCTGAATTGCAGGCTTGGTACGAAGTACGATTTGGGGCGGCACATATCACCTTAACGGACGAGGCAGATTTGGTGATGGCTTTTGCTATGGTGGAATCGCTGACTTCATCGACCCCACCCAATACATAAGGACAAAAATGGTAGAGCAAAAAATGGCGTTAGGGCCAGTAATGGTTGATGTGGCTGGCACAGAGCTCACAGAACAAGAAAAACAGCGTTTGCAGCATCCTCTAGTAGGTGGAGTGATTTTATTTGCTCGTAATTACGAGAGTCGAGCTCAATTACAGGCGCTATGTACGGCAATTCACGAACTGCGCAACCCGCCTTTATTGATAGCGGTGGATCACGAAGGGGGGCGTGTACAGCGTTTCAAAGACGATGGTTTTACGCATTTGCCTGCCATGCGAGAGCTAGGTCGAGTCTGGGATGGTGATCCTGCTTTGGCTGTGAAATTAGCCACTGCAGTGGGGTATATTTTGGCAGCTGAGCTGCGTGCTTGTGGTGTGGACTTCAGTTTTACGCCAGTGCTGGATTTGGATTATGGGTGTAGCGAGGTCATTGGCAACCGTGCTTTTCATTCTAACCCCCAAACGGTTGCGCGTCTGGCTGAGGCTTTGGCGCATGGTTTACAACAAGCAGGAATGGGAGCGTGTGGTAAACACTTCCCTGGGCATGGCGCTGTAGAGGCTGATTCTCATCATGAAATCCCTATAGACGAGCGTGACTTGGTCACTATTTTAGACAATGACGCGGCACCCTATAGTTGGTTAGGTGGGACGGTGATTCAGGCTGTGATGCCTGCTCACGTCATTTATCCGCAAATTGATCCTCATCCTGCGGGTTTTTCTTCTTATTGGATTCAACGTGTATTACGTCAAGCGCTAGCCTACAACGGTATGGTGTTTTCTGATGACCTCACCATGGAAGGCGCTACCGTAGCAGGCGATATTCTTGCCAGAGCCCAAGCGGCTTTGCAAGCCGGATGTGATATGGTTTTGGTATGCAACCGACCTGATTTGGCCGATGAACTCTTACAGCGTCTAGAGTGGAGCATGCCTGTGGAGTCCACTCAACGTTTACTCGATTTATACCCCATTGATGCCGCCTTAGAGTGGGATGTTTTACAAGCCGATGAGCACTATCAACAAGCCCAGCAACTTCGATCTCAGTACTTTTCTACCTCAGCTGCCTAATTTACCGGGTGTATATAGGCACATTAGTGCTGATGAAGAGGTGCTGTATGTAGGTAAAGCCCGCGATTTAAAAAAGCGGGTTTCATCGTATTTTCAGAAAAATCTCAGCAGCCCTCGCATTGCGCAGATGGTTAAGCAAGTGGCACGCATTGAGATTACGGTGACCCGTACCGAGGCTGAGGCCTTGATACTGGAAAATAACCTCATTAAACGCTTGCAGCCGCGCTATAACATT
Source organism: uncultured Paenalcaligenes sp. (assembly GCA_947632305.1). Lineage (GTDB taxonomy): Bacteria > Pseudomonadota > Gammaproteobacteria > Burkholderiales > Burkholderiaceae_B > Paenalcaligenes. The sequence goes on from CANROS010000120.1 coordinate 2,184, forward strand.
TTGTTTAGGGATGATAAGTCTTATCCCTACTTAATGTTTAGTGCTCATCAAGCTCCTCGTATTGCCTATTTTCGCGGCAATACTAACCAGCCTGGTAGCTTCTACGGGCCTTACCCCAATGCGTGGGCAGTGCGTGAAAGCATGCAAATCCTGCAACGTGTTTTTAGATTGCGTAGCTGTGAGGACGGGGTGTATGCCAATCGGTCGCGTCCGTGCTTGTTGCATCAGATTCGTCGGTGTTCAGCACCGTGTGTGGGTCTGATCAGCGCCGAGGACTATGCCACTGATGTGCAACGGGCGCAGCAGTTCTTAGACGGTGATGCCACAGGGGTCATGGGGCAAATAGAACAAAAAATGCAGTTGGCTTCTGAAAATTGGGAGTTTGAACAAGCCGCTTTATACCGTGATCAGATGAAAGCGCTAGCTGCTATTTTGCAACAACAAAATATGGAAAGTCACAGCAATGAAGACACCGATATTATTGCTGTAGTGGCAGCGGGCGGAAGAGTCTGTGTCAATTTAGCCATGGTGCGTGGTGGGCGTCATCTAGGAGACAGAGCTTTTTTTCCTACTCAAACCAAAGACATGTCTTTGCCCGAGGTTTTGGAAGCTTTTATTAGTCAACATTACATAGAGCGACCTTTGCCGTCTATTTTGGTGACTAACCAGGTGTTGCAAGCCACAGAACTGTTTGCCATGCTGGCTGCCCAAACGGAGATGAAAACGCGTTTGATCAGCCGGCCTCAAGGCGCTAGGAAAAGCTGGCTTGAACAAGCCCAAAACAATGCGGAGCTTGCTTTAGGACGCATGCTTAATGAGTCCATGAGCCGAGCCGCTCGTACCTTGGCTTTGGCTGAGTTGTTAGGCTTGGATACCGATGCAGAAACGTTAGAAAATCTACATATAGAGTGCTTTGACATTAGTCACACGTCAGGCGAGGCCACCCAAGCCTCGTGTGTAGTGTATAAAAATCATGCTTTGCAGTCATCGTTGTATAGACGCTACAACATTGTGGGCATCACCGAGGGGGATGACTATGCCGCAATGCGCCAGGTTTTACAGCGTCGTTTTGAACGTGTGGCTGAAGGCCTAGCCGAATTACCCGATGTGGTGTTGATCGATGGAGGCAAAGGGCAGTTGAATATTGCCTTAAATGTGTTTGCCGATTTGGGTTTGGATGCCCGCGTTTTGGTGGGAGTCGCCAAAGGAGAAGGGCGTAAGGTGGGCCTAGAAACCTTGTTTTTCGCGGATCACAGAGATCCAGTCCAATTGGGAATCAGTTCTGCCGCGTTAATGCTGGTGGCAGAAATCCGTGATGAAGCCCATCGTTTTGCCATTACAGGTATGCGTGCCAAACGAGCCAAAGCTAGATCGGTGTCACGGTTAGAGGACATTGATGGCGTAGGTCCTAAACGTAGACAACGTTTATTAACTCGCTTCGGCGGTTTGTCAGGAGTGTCAAATGCCAGCCTAGAAGAGCTAGCTTCCGTAGAGGGAATTTCCGCAGCGCTAGCAGAGCGTATCTATTTTGCGTTACGCTAAAGACTGTCCACCCGTAATTTTCAGAAGTCAGAGTTATGCCCTTTAATATACCTATTGCCCTAACTTGGCTCCGTATTGTTTTTATCCC
>CANROS010000121.1 GCA_947632305.1 uncultured Paenalcaligenes sp.
TCGATTAAGCCAAAAATGGTGGCTACGCTTAGGGTAGGCACAAAAATGTGAGAGGCTTTGTTCCAGCACGGCATGGCCAAGCTGAGCAAGACAAGCACAATGGCAATAGGATAAATGGTTAAGAGCACTGGCTCTGCAATAGAGATAAGTTGCTCTAGACCTAAGTTTGCCACCAGCATACACAGCAGGCTGATGACAATCGTCACCGTACGATACGAGAAAGGCAGCATATTACTGAAATACCAACCGCAGGCGGAGACCAGACCAATTGCAGTGGTAAGGCAAGCCAAGGTGATAACTAAGGCAAGCAATACATTACCCAAGGGGCCAAAAGCATCATTCACAAATGCATTTAAAATAGGGGCTCCTGTGGTGGCGTTGGGCGCCAACACACCGCTACTGGCACCTAACCAAATTAGCGATACATATACCAACGCTAAACAAATCGCTGCGATGATGCCAGCGAAAATCGCATAACGTGTAATCAGTGTTTTGTCCGTAATCTGGCGGGTTTTAATGGCATTGACTATGACCACGCCAAAAACCAAAGCCCCGAGGGCGTCCATGGTTTGATAGCCTTGGGTAAAGCCTTGGGAAAAAGATTGTTCTGCGTATAAACCTTGAGGTGCTTCAATCAGACCGGCGGGCCAGAAAATAGCTGCCAAAGCCAAAGCGATTAGACTTAATATTAAAACAGGGGTAATCATTTTACCGACGGTATCCAGTAGGCGTCCGGGGTAAAGTGAAATCAGCATGACGATACTAAAGAAAATAATGCTGTAAATCGCTAAACCCAGTGAACTATGGCCTACAAAGGGCACAAAACCAATTTCAAATGAGACGGTAGCGGTACGAGGGGTGGCAAACAGAGGGCCAATGGTTAGATACACCGCGATACCCAAAATGAGCCCAGCGACCTTACCTATGGGTGATGTTAAAGCAGGCATACCTCCCCCCACCTTAGCTAAGGCCACCACGGTTAATAGCGGCAGACCCACACCCGTTAATAAAAAGCCTAGTGCTGCCCACCAGAGATTAAAGCCGGCTAACTGCCCAACTTGGGGTGGGAAGATAATATTGCCTGCGCCCAGAAATAGCGCAAAGGTCATAAAGCCCAAGCCGATGAGGTCTCGGGAAGTAAGGGAAGAATTCATAAATAAAACATCTAGTTAAATCAGAAAAGAGCCTAAGCCCAGCTGTTGCAATAATACAGTAAAAGAACGAGGAAGAAATGCCTGGGTTTTAGGCTTGACGTGTTATGAACAGCGCCTGCTATAGTAGGTGTTGCAGCGCAATAAAATTGAGGCCCCTTTTAAGGAGTTAGGCATGTTTAGCGAATTAGGTCGTCAGGCCTTGGACTACATACTAGATACTCAGCAGCGCACTCTCATGTATTGGGATGTGATGCGCCAAAGCAGTGATCAATATATTGAGCATATTAGTGCAGACAGTCCCCCCGTTTTGGTGTTTGAGCATGAGCTGATTGTAGATGGGCTAGAGTTGGCCGATCCAGTGAATTACGGTTTGTTGCGTATTGTGCCTCCCGATGATAAACCTACTGACCCCACTAAACGGCCTTTTGTGATTATTGATCCGCGGGCAGGCCATGGGCCCGGCGTGGCGGGCTCTAAAATTCACTCCGAGGTAGGTCTGGCTTTGGAAAAAGGGCATGCTTGTTATTTTGTTACGTTTGCGCCTTATCCAGAACGAGACCAAAGCATTGCGGATGTATTAAAGGCAGAAAAGCATTTCTTAGAAGTAGTGGTGCAGCGTCATCCTGTAGAGATCTGTGGTAAGCCTTTTATGGTGGGCAACTGCCAAGGCGGCTGGGCTTTATTTATGCTGGCCAGTGCCGCTCCTGAGTTAGTGGGGCCCATTATGCTGGCAGGCACTCCGTTAGCTTACTGGGCAGGGCGCTCCGGAGGGCAGAACCCCATGCGCTATAGCGGTGGCATGCTGGGCGGCTCCTGGCTGAGTTCCTTTGCCAGTGATCTAGGTGATGGTTTATTTGACGGCGTGTATTTGATCGATAACTTTGAAAGTTTGAATCCTGCCAATACGTTTTGGAGCAAACCGTACCATTTGTATGCGAACGTTGACACTGAGGCAGAGCGTTATTTGCATTTTGATCGATGGTGGTCTGCTCCTTTTTTGATGACGCGCCAAGAAATAGATTGGATTGTTCAAAATCTTTTTGTGGGTAACCGACTCTCCCGAGCTGAGTTGCCAGATCCCACCTCAGAGGGCGTATTAAATCCACGTAATATTCGTACGCCTATTATTGTTTTTGCTTCAGCTGGCGATAATATTACCCCACCTCCGCAAGCATTAAATTGGATTCTAGATCTTTATAAAGACGAAAGTGATTTGTGTTTGCATGAGCAAGTCATTGTGTACAACATTCATCAAAACACCGGTCACTTAGGTATTTTTGTGTCCTCTGGGGTCGCCGATCGCGAGCACAGTGCTTTATTTAGTGCGCTGGACTTGGTGGAGTTCTTACCCCCGGGTTTATATGAAGCGCATATTGAGGATTTGCATCCTGACATGCCTTTTGCTGAGCTTATCGAAGGGCGCCACACCATTACTTTTGAGCCTCGGACCTTTGATGATTTACGCGCTTTTGATGATGGGCGTGACGATGAGGTGGCCTTTGAGACGGTGCAGCGTGTTGCCGAGGTGAATCAGCATTTGTATGATTTGGCCTTGGCCCCTTTGGTCCAAAATTTGTCTACGGCTTGGTCAGCACAAAGTTTGCGTTTTATGCATCCTAAACGCTTAGAGCGTTATATGTGGTCTAGTCTTAATCCATGGGCGTTAGCCTTGCGTCCACTAGCAGAACAAGCCAAGCAAAACCGTCAGCCTTTGGTGACGGAAAATATATTGAGTGATCTAGAAAAATGGTTTAGTGATAGTGTGGTGCGCAGTTTAGATGCGTATAGAGACATCAGGGACCAGACTATAGAAAGCACCTTTAAGCAGGTGTATGAGTCGCCTTGGTTACGTGCTGCAGTGGGGTTGGATGATACGCGTTTCACGCAGCATGAAATTCTAGATCGTGACGTGGCTTTGCATGAAGAACTGAAAGCGCTACGCCAAGAAGTAGGCCGCTTACAAATTAATGAAGGGGGCAGTGCAGCCGCTTTGGCTCGCTTATTAATTTATATGGCCGATGAGCGTAGCTTTGTGGACGAGCGGGCGTTTAATTTATTAGAGCAGCTCAGTCAAAATGCAGCACCGGGCAAAAAGCTGCCAAATTTAGATACGCTTAAAGCCACGTTGCGCACGCAGTGGAGTGTGATGCAAAAATACCCTACCGAGGCCATTGAGGCTATTCCTAAATTGGTGCCATCGGCGTCTCAGCGACAAACACTGTGGGATACTGTCTCTGAAATAGCACAATTACATATGGCTCTGCATAGGTCGCCTGATTTTCAAGTGCGTTTTGAAACGGTGGCGTGTGCCTTAAACTTGTGCAGTGCTTGGACAGCACCTACACCAGAAACTTCTGCAATCGAAAAACCGCTCACGGTTAAAAAAGGTACCGCTAAAAAAACAGCAGCCAAGAAAAAATCTCGGGCTGCTGGGAAAAAATAAGCAAATAGCGGCCACTACAAGACGTGGCCGCTTTGGCTTATTAGAGTAAGCCTGCCTGACCTAAAGCAGGGTCTGTGTCGCGTGCTTTTTGGGCATCGGTCACAGTCATGCCTAGGGCGGCAGCAACGCCTTCGCC
>CANROS010000122.1 GCA_947632305.1 uncultured Paenalcaligenes sp.
CGTCAGCGCCTATTACAAGGCCGCGTGGTCAGCACCAAAATGGATAAAACCGTTGTCGTTTATGTAGAACGTCACGTTAAGCATCCGTTATATGGCAAGATCATCGTGCGTTCACGTAAATACCAAGCGCATGACGAAACTAACCAGTACAACGAAGGCGATGTTGTTGAAATCGCTGAAGGTCGTCCAATCAGCCGCAATAAAACGTGGACTGTAGTACGTCTGGTTACACCTGCTCGCGTTATTTAATTCATTAAATAAACGCTTTTAGACTCTACGGAGTCTAAATAAAAAACCCCAGCTGGGTTACCTAGCTGGGGTTTTTGTTTTGCCTACTCTAATCTGTTAGTTTTGAGTCTCTAAAAGAAGGACGATTTCTTCAAAGCCTCGTTGTGTGGCATGTGTGAGTGCGCTGACGCCATTTTTATCAGGAATAGAGGCATCAGCCCCAGCATCTAAAAGAGCTTGGATAATGGCGACTTGAGTGGAATCCCCGTTGCCCAGCACCACTGCTTCCATTAGAGCGGTCCAGCCCAAACGGTTAACATGATCAATGGGATAGTTAGGAGTAGCGGTTAAGAGCTTAACCACTTCCAAATGGCCTTTTTCTGCTGCTGGAATAAGAGCCGTGCCGCCATAACGATTCAGTACAGTGAAATCGGCACCATGTTGCAAAGCAGCTTGTACTATTTCCAGCATCCCTTCGGCACCTGCATAAAGAAAGGGACTATTGGCCATGTTGTCTTGAGCATTGACATCGGCACCGGCCTGAATGAGCTGCAAAGCCAGTTGTGACTCGCCTTGATAAACAGCCGTCATTAAAGGCGTTTGGCCAGACTTGTTTCGTACCTCTAGATCGGTTTTGCTTTCTAACAATTGTTCTAGGGCGATGGGATCTTTTTGAGCAATCGCATTAAAAATCACGGTAGTAGGCTCCGCTGCAACAAGTAAAGGAAGGCTTAAAAGAGCACCCCCTATAAAAACACGTGCTTTTTGAAGGCAAGGTTCGAAAAAAGAAGGGTGCATACAAAATCTCCCGCTGTTAGCGTTGTGTAATGAACTTAGTGGTTAGATAGCCATCAAAGCTCTCAGTTCCGCCTTCACTACCAATACCACTGTCTTTAATACCACCAAAAGGCGTTTCAGCCACAGAAACGCCAAAATGGTTAATGCTTACCATGCCAGCTTGTAGTTCATTGGAAACCGTATGGGCAGTTTGTAAGTTGTTGGTAAAAGCGTAGGAAGCCAAACCAAAAGGCAGGGAATTTGCGCGTTTTAATACTTCTGTGGTATCAGAGAAGCGAGTCAGAGGAGCGATAGGGCCAAAAGGCTCTTCGGTCATCAGCATGGTGTCATCCGGCACATCGGTGATAACGGTTGGACCATAAAAGAAACCTGCTTCAGATAAACGCTCGCCACCTAAGGCAATTTTCCCACCACGGCTTAAGGCATCTTCCACAAAGCGATCCATAACCCCTAAACGACGCTCATGGGCCAGAGGTCCCATTTCTGTTTCCGTTTCTAGACCATTTCCCACATTGATATTGGCTAAGATATTGATGAACTCATCTTTAAAAGGCGCATAGATATCTTCATGGATATAAAAACGAGTAGGGGAAATGCAAACCTGACCGGCATTGCGCACCTTGAAATAAGCCAACTGTTTGGCAACACGAGGGATATCCACATCGGGGAAAACCAAGACCGGAGAGTGTCCACCCAATTCCATGGTCACTGGCTTCATATGTGCACCGGCTAAGGCGGCAAGTTGCTTGCCCACGGGTACAGAACCGGTAAAAGAGATCTTGCGCACAATGGGTGAACGAATTAAATAGTCCGAAACCTCGGCAGGCACGCCCCACACGATGTTAAGTACGCCTTTGGGTAAGCCGGCTTGGTGAAACATATTGGCAATAGCCAGCACGGCACTGGGTGAATCTTCAGGCCCTTTGATAATAATGGTGCAACCCGCACCGATGGCCGCGGTGATTTTTCTAATGGCTTGGTTAAAAGGAAAGTTCCACGGCGTAAACGCCGCACATACGCCGATAGGTTCACGGACCACTAACTGGCGCACGGCAGGATTACGGGGTGGGATCACCCGGCCATAAATGCGTCTGCATTCTTCAGCGTGCCAGTCGGCATGTTCGGAGCAGTTAATGACCTCGCCCACAGACTCTGCTAAAGGTTTGCCTTGGTCTAAGGTAATATTTCGCCCGATCTCTTCGGCATTATCACGGCAAAGCTGCGCGACTTTATGCAAAATTTCACTACGTTCCATCGGTGAGCTATGGCGCCAGCTTTCAAAAGCAGTTTGAGCGCTTTGCAACGCTAAATCTAAATCTGTCTGAGTCGCATGGGGTAATTGACCTAACACTTCTTTGGTGGCGGGGTTAATAACCGGTTCGGTTTTGCGCTGTTGCGCTTCGATAAACTCGCCGTTTATGTAGAGGGAAAGAGTGGGATACATAACGACTCCATAAAAAAGGAATGGTTTAAAAGAGCATGCTATAGACAATATAGGTGTTTTTTTGATATTTAAACAACATATTTTCTAAATATGACAAAGAGAAACAGGGGAAAGCACTAGTTTTACTGAACATTTAAGAAGATTAACTATTTTCTGTTGGTTTCTTTCGGTAAAATAAATAATCGGCTAGTTTGAAATTGTAATCATTCAGCCATTCTCTAGACGCAAGATTATGCTCCAAGAACATCAGGCCAGAAGCCTGAGGCTCCGTCTTGCCGTATCAAGGATTCCCCCCTCCATTTGGCGTTTATACGTCACCAAGCACATTGTGTACGGGCTTGCTAGCTTCCTAGCATGGCTCTATTTGTTGCGTAATTTAATGGTGTGGTCTGAACATGAATAAACAAATTAAACGTATAACGCTTGCTGTTGCGTTGACCTATGGTTCAATAGGCATGGCTTTTTCTGACGCTAACATAGAGCAAGCTGTCGAGCGCGCTGTTTTGACAAACCCGGAAATCAGTGCGCGTTTTCAAGACTTTCAATCCAGCTTAGAAGGTAAAAATGTGGCCCGAGGAGGCTTTTTGCCTGAGGTCAATGCTTCTGGTTGGGTGGGTAAAGAGTGGCAAGGTAGCACGTCTACCAGTAGCGCCTCCAACTGGAATCGTACGGGGTATACCCTTGAGCTGACTCAGTTGATTTTTGATGGTTTTATCACTAGCAATCAGGTTAAACAACTGGGCTTAGAAAAACTATCGGGTTATTACGAGCTATTAGCCACCGTAGATAACGTCGCCCTCGAGGCTGCTTTGGCTCATATTGATGTGTTGCGTTATCGTGAAATGGAGGAGTTGGCTCGCGAAAACTACAACCTGCACCTAAGCACTTTGGGTCAAATCGAAGAGCGTCAACGCTCGGGT
>CANROS010000123.1 GCA_947632305.1 uncultured Paenalcaligenes sp.
GCCACCCAGAAGTAGTCCAATGACAAATCAGAGGAGCAACCATGAGGTATCCATTATTTAGGCATTCACTTTTTTTCCTAAGGTGGATGATGAGTTTTTTCCTTCTGGTGTTTTCTTTTGGTATCACAACTGGGTTGCAGGCACAAACTCAGGACGCTTCTGTTCCGCCTACGTATGACTGTGGTTCAGAGCCTATCCGGTTTGCTGATTTGTCTTGGGAAAGCGCGGCTTTTTCTACGTATGTACTCAAAGCGATTTTAGAAAAAGGCTATGGGTGTACCGTAGAAGTGGTGCCCGGTAGTTCCGCTGCCCTAGAGGTAGCCTTAACCCAGAATGATGTACAGGTTTTGGCTGAGCTCTGGGATGGGCGCACAGAAATTATTAATAAAGGCATTGAGAGCGGGCAGGTGTTGGTGGTGGGCGACACCCTAATAGGTGGCGCCGAACAAGGTTGGTATGTACCGACTTATGTGATTGAGGGTGATGAGTCGCGGGATGTTGCCGCGTTGGCCCCCCAACTTAAACGAGCAGCACAACTGAGCGAGTATCGCCATGTTTTTCAAAGCCCCACCCAAACTGCAGTGGGGCGTTTTTATAACTGCCCTACAGGTTGGGTATGTGAAACTACGAATACCGGCATGCTACAGGTACTGGGTTTGGATACCGCCTATGAGAACTTTAGGGCGGGCACAGGCGCCGCTTTAGACGCAGCAATCAGTTCGGCCTATGAGCGTCGTGAGCCTATTTTGTTTTATTACTGGCAACCTGCTGGGCTGATGGCCAAGCATAATTTCACACGGTTAGAACAGTCGCCCTTTAAGGCAAGTTGCTGGGAAGCAATTGTGGCCCAAACCGACCAAGCGTGTAAAACGGATTTTTTGGTGTCTAGTTTACGCATAGCCGTGTCGGCTCCTTTTGCTGAACGTCATCCCGACTTGTTGGCGTTTTTTGAAAAATACGCGTTACCTCCTGCTTATATCAATAGCGCTATTTTACGTATGACTGAGGCCAGCTTATCTGGGCCTCAAATAGCCGAACTGTTTATTAGTGAAGAGCCGGAGGTGTGGCAGTCTTGGGTACCGACCTCAGTGGCTGAGCATATTTTGGCCGCTTACAACACAGAACTAAACCCCATGGCCAACAGGGCAGGGCGTTTTTTTCCAAATTGGTCAGTCACCACTGAAATTAATCATTATTTAGCTGTGGTGGTACGTAGTAGTGGTAATGCTTTCAGGGCCGTTAGCCACGGGTTATTGCGTTTTGTCTTGGGGCCTTTGGAGCGGCTATTTATGAGCATGCCGCCTTGGTTGATGCTGGGACTTATCGCTTTATTAAGCTGGCATGCCACCCGTAAGGTGAAACTCGCGTTGCTTTTTACCTTTGGGTTTTTCTTAATTGGCGCGTTGGGTTTATGGGCTAAGCTACAACAAACCTTGGCCTTGGTGGTGGTATCCACTGCTTTGTCGGTTTTAATTGGCATCCCTGTGGGGATAGTGGTAGCAAGAGTACGTTCCCTAAGGCGAATCGTGTTGCCTGTACTGGACATGATGCAAACCATGCCGAGTTTTGTGTATTTGATTCCGGTGCTGATGTTGTTTGGTTTGGGTAAAGTCCCCGCCTTGTTTGCCACGGTGATTTATGCGGTGCCGCCTTTAATCCGTTTAACCAGTCTAGGCATACGGCAGGTGGATCATGAACTAACCGAAGCGGTGCAGTCATTTGGCGTGACACGTTGGCAGATGCTGACGTTACTCAGTTTACCTTTGGCACGTCCTAGTATTATGGCGGGCATTAATCAAACGACGATGATGGCTCTTTCTATGGTGGTAGTGGCGTCTATGATTGGGGCCCAGGGGCTGGGCGAAGACGTCTTGGCGGGGATTCAGACGTTGGATATAGGGCGTGGCTTACAGGCAGGGGTGGCAATAGTGATTTTAGCTATAGTGATTGATCGTATTACTCAAGCTTATGGTGTGCCTACTCGTGAGCGCCGTACTCAAAGAGAATTAGGTGAGCACCAATGACAGCTAAATTAGAGTTGCGTCAGATCATCAAGGTGTTTGGTTCACATCCAGATGAAGCGGTACGCTTAATAGAACAGGGCTACAGCAAAACAGAGGTCCAAGAACGCACCGGCTTAAATGTGGGTTTGGCTGGCGTTAGTGCCTCGTTTCAAGCAGGGCAGATCTCGTGTGTGATGGGCTTGTCGGGGTCAGGCAAGTCCACCCTAGTACGCCATATTAATCGCTTAATCGATCCGACCAAAGGCGAGGTGCGCTTAGACGATGTCAATATCCTGCACTATTCTCTTAGCGAATTAAGGCAATTACGTCGTGAACGCATGAGTATGGTATTTCAAGGGTTTGCTTTGCTGCCGCACCTAAATGTGCTGGAAAACGTTGCCTTGGGTTTAAAAGTTCGTCAAGAGCCCAAAGCCATCCAAGGGCAAAGGGCCAAAGAGTGGGTGGATAAGGTAGGGCTAGCCGGCTACGAACAGCATTATCCTGATGAGCTTTCTGGGGGCATGCGGCAGCGCGTGGGCTTGGCGCGGGCACTAGCGACGGATAGTGAGATTCTGTTAATGGATGAGGCCTTTTCTGCTTTAGATCCACTCATAAAACAAGAAATGCAGGACCAACTAATAGAATTACAACACAAGCTGAATAAAACCATTGTTTTTGTGACGCATGACATTAATGAGGCCCTCAAACTAGGGCAGCATATTGTTATTTTAAAAGATGGCTGTGTTGAGCAGGCCGGTTCGCCCCAAGCGATCCAAGACTCGCCTATCAATGATTACGTCGCGCACTTTTTACCTAAAAAATAGCGTGATAGTAAACGGGGCAGGGCCTAACGCTTCATTTGAAAAAGACAAATTAGGCTTATTTGATCTTTTTTTAGCCAAAGTCTCTTTTTAAGGCTGTGCTTTATCGGTAAAGCCAAGTAAGGCGTTGTATTTAAGGGTTCTTCCCCAGTTTATTTCTTGCTTGGTCTTTGTTATGCGTGTTATATTTATTAGCTTAACCAAGTTGCTGGTTAAAAGTTAGAGAAGGTGTGCAGATTTTTTGCATGCGTAATCAAGTTAGCCCCGACCAATCGTAGTTGGGAATGGAGAATAAGATGTCGAACTCGACACCTGTGCCTGCCGCATGGCGG
>CANROS010000124.1 GCA_947632305.1 uncultured Paenalcaligenes sp.
AAAAGCCCCCTACTCAAAAAAATAGAGGGCTTTTCGGTCAAACAAGTCGATACGCCTACGCCATTTGCGTCAGTGTTTTGCAAACACCCTGAGGAAGCAACGCAGCAGCAGCCTCATCCACAATGACCATCGCCCGAGGATGCGCTTTAACTATAGAAGCAGGCATGGCCTCGTCCAGTGCGCTAGCATACAAATCAGCCATGGTTTGTGCCTTGTTAGAGCCGGTTGCAATCAACAAAATGTCTTTGGCCTCGGCAATGTCTTGTAAGCCCAAGGTAATGGCCTGAGTAGGAACGTGGTCTTGACTATCAAAAAACCGTCCATTATCAAGACGCGTTTGCTCAGAAAGATCAACCACATGCGTACGACTAGCAAAAGAAGTGCCGGGTTCGTTGAATCCAATATGTCCATTGGAACCGATACCCAACAACTGCAAATCAATACCACCAGCCTGACGGATAAGATCAGAGTAACGTTGACACTGCTCGTTTAAATCCACGCATAAGCCATCGGGTAAAAAGGTTTTATGCTGCGCAAAGGCGACTCGATTAAACAAATACTGCCGCATGTAGTAATGATAGCTTTGCGGATGATCGGCACCTAAGCCAATGTACTCATCTAAATTAAAGGTGGTTAAGTGAGAAACGTCTATGTCTTGTTGGGCAACCTGCTGACAGAAGCGCTCGTAAATGGGTTCCATCGTACTGCCCGTCGCCAAACCCAGCACCGCATCCGGCTTGTGACGGATCAGCTGAATAAGTCGATGAGAAACATAGTCGGCAATAGCCTGCGGAGTAGGTAATAGGAAAAACATATAAAAATCTGGGCTTCATTCTAAGTGGCAAGTGTTTTCTATTATCATTCAAAACGTCGTTACCATGTGTGTTTTTCTCTCGCTAGATTTTAAATAATTGTCTATGTTTTCTCTTTCCTCGCAACGCGCGCTCTACTGGGCAATTTTCGCCTTAGCCCTAGGTGGCTTTGGTATTGGCACAGGCGAATTTGTCATTATGGGGCTGCTGCCCAATGCCGCCACAGACCTTGGCATTAGTATTCCCCAAGCGGGTCATCTCATTAGCGCCTATGCGCTAGGCGTCGTGTTGGGTGCGCCCTTATTGGCCGTACTCGGCGCTCGCATACCACAACGTCGTTTTCTGGTGTGGCTAATGGTGTTTTTTGCCTTGGGTAATTTTATTAGCGCCCTTGCCCCTAGCTATCACAGTATGCTGTTAGCTCGTTTTTTTACTGGCTTTCCGCATGGTACCTATTTTGGCGTGGCCGCCTTAGTGGCAGCCAACCTAGTCGGTCCAGGCAAACGTACGCAAGCCATTGGGCTAGTTATGCTGGGACTAACCGTAGCTACCTTAATAGGAGTCCCCTTAGCCGCTGCTCTGGGACAATGGTTAAGCTGGCGCGCAGCCTTTGTGTTTGTAGGCGTTGTTGGCGTATTCGCTTTTATTATGGTGGCACGCTGTGTCCCCTATATTCCAGCCAACGATCACACTAGCCCTTTGCTCGAGCTAACCGCCCTAAAAAATAAACAAGTTTGGATCACTCTAGGTATAGGTGCCATCGGTTTTGGGGGTCTGTTTGCCGTCTTTAGCTACGTCAAACCGACCCTAATGCAGCTAGCAGGCTTAGGAGAAAGTACCATTCCTTGGGTACTTGCCCTATTTGGTGTAGGCATGATTGCGGGTAATCTAATTGGGGCGCGCTTAGCCGATTGGAATTTAGACAAAACCATTCGAGGCATTTTGTGGTGGGGCGTCATTGTATTAAGCGCGTTTTATTGGACAGCTCATCACCCTATTTTGGGTCCTATTACTATTATGCTAATTGGAACGTTGGTGGCTCTAGGCCCTGCTTTACAAGCCCGACTTATGGACGTAGCCGGCGAAGCTCAAACCCTAGCTGCAGCATTAAATCACTCGGCCTTTAATGCTGCCAACGCACTGGGTGCTTGGTTAGGTGGTGTGGCTATTAGCGCTGGAATGGGTTGGGATTCCACCGCTTATGTGGGTGCTTTGTTTGCCTTAGGCGGCATAGGTATGCATGTTTGGGCACGCCATTTAGCGCGCTAGCTGCTGCTCGCGCCATTGCGCGGGGCTAAGACTGAGCTCCCGCTTAAAGACCTGAGTTAAGGCCGAGGCCGAGCTATAGCCCACCTGTTCAGCCGTTTGCTCTACGCTCAGGTTTTGTTGTAAATAATACTGGGCCCAGTACAAACGGATGGTGCTAAGCAACTGGGTGGGCGACAAGCCCGTCAACACTTTCAAACGTCGATGAAAGCTGGCTTTAGACACATGCACCAGCTCGGCCATGGCGGCCACATCCCAGTTTTCTGCGGGCTTTTGCCAAAGCTGTTCTAACAACACCCCATAGACGGAGTCTTGGGCCAAGCTAATCAAGCCATAACTGACTTGGCTCATGGGCTGCTCTAGGTAATCACGCAGTAGATAGCTCAGCATCACATCACACAATTGCGGTAACACCACCGATGGCACTGAGCTACTGAGGTCGTACTGTCGAACTTCTTCTTGGATCAAGGCCATGACGTGGCGCAAGCTGGACTGCTGCTGCGTGTGATAGTGCAAATGCGTAGGCAGCTGTTGCAATAATGCCGTGCTCAAGGGATACACAAAATCCATATAACCACAAATTAACCGGGTGGGCTGGCTGGAACTGGCCTGAAGCTGGTGAGCGGTAGCGCGTAAAAACACCACGATTTCACCCGCTTTTAATGGTTGGGTTGGCTGGTTTTCAATTTGCATGCTGCATTCTCCGTGCATCACAAAGTGAAATACGCAGCGATTTTTCTGCTCGGGCGCACTGCGCCAAGCGCCGCAGTGTTCGCCTGCGTAAAACACGTGGCTTTGTGTTTTAAGCAATTGAGATAACAGATGTGGAGTTTTAGTCGTTTTAGTTATTTGCATATTCGTCATTTTCGCATAAACACATGCTTTTTAATTGACAGTTTTATATTAAAACTTGCCCTATTGGCACATGGTGAGAAATGAGGTCATCGCCCACAATTCATACATATTCCTTTTTTTAGTATGAGATTCGCCATGACACGTTTACCTTTACTCTCTATAGA